>CALBPG010000073.1 GCA_937899065.1 uncultured Allomuricauda sp. | reverse complement strand
AAGAAATCGTTGGGGATATGGGCTGGATAAGCGGTATTACTGAACTCCATTTGAAAGTAGGTGACCGAGATGTTCACAATACCTTTAGATCATCTTTTGTTCTGAAACATGAGGATAACGACTGGAAAATTCGTCACGAACATGTATCCGCACCCCATCCCGACCCCTATGGTGTTGGTGATTGGTTAAAAAAATAGATTTCATTTCGATTAGCTTTCCATGTCAGGGAAAAGTGAATTATTCAAAGAATTTGGACCGGTTTCCCCCAAACAATGGGAAGAAGCTGCAGAAAAAACCTTAAAAGGTGTTCCCTTGGACTCTATTGGTTTTGCTTCGTCCGAAGGGCTAACTATTGACCCTATTTATTTCAAGCAAAGTAAAACCTTTAATCCCGAAAGTGGGAGCAGTGCCCAATGGTCAGTGGGCGAATTCATTCGAGTGACGGATTTGAAAGATTTTCCTGGACTCATCAAAGAGGGTCTTGAAGCAGGCACGGAAAGCTTTGCTTTGGAAATCCGTAATATTGACTTGCTTTCAGAACTGTTACAATTGCTTCCTGAAAAGGAAGGGGTGTATTTGCTTTTTTTGCCATTCTTGAACGATTCCATTTTCAAAATCCTGGAGGGTTCCAAGTCCAACATTCAATGTTTTCATGACCCCATTTCTGCAGCTTTAGTGCAAGGTGCATGGCAGACCAACGCAAAAAATGATTTACAAAGCTATCAACAATTTGTAAAGCGAAATGATCATACCTGCACTATTGACTTAAGCGTTCTGGAACAAGCAGGCGCCTCCGTTACCCAACAATTGGGATATGGTTTGTCTTTGGCAAACGAACATCTTCAGCACTGCTCTCTGGAAAGCATTCAATCTATTCTGGTTAAAGTCACCATAGGCAGTCATTATTTCTTCGAGATTGCAAAACTCAAAGCACTCAGGTGGCTTTTTGAGAGCCTTTTCGCTGAACTGGGCATCCAACCTACCCTTTCGTTTTTGGCCTTTCCCTCAGAACGCAATAAAAGCCTTCTGGACTACAACAACAATATGCTGCGAAGCACCATGGAAAGCATGGCCTCCATTTTGGGTGGCGCTGATAGAGTGTTTAACTTAGCATATGATTCCACTTACGCCAAATCAAACGCTTTTGGTCAACGAATTGCTAGAAATCAGTTGTTCTTGCTCAAAGAAGAAGCCTATTTCAAGAATGTAGCGAATCCAACTGAAGGCTCGTATTATATCGAGGCGTTGGTAAAACATTTCGCTGAAAAGGCTTTGGATTTGTTTTCGGAAGTGGAGCAAAAAGAAGGATTTATCGCCCAAATGGCAAGTGGGGATTTGCAGCAAAGCATTCACCAACACGCTACGCAGGAACAGAAAGCTTTTGACCAAGGAACTCGTGTCATGATAGGGGTCAACAAATATGGAGATGCTGCGGAAAAACCCTTTGGGATTAAAGAAGCTTTTGAGTCCAAAAAAGAAACAGATTTCAAGGGAGAAACCATCATCCCTCTGAAAACAAAACGTTTGGCTACGGCCATCGAAACGCAAAAACTGGTGCATGAGTAGAAAAGATGTATCGCAATTAAAGTTGATATCAAAATCTTCAGCTTCAAAACCCAAGGAAAACCAGGGCAGCAAACGCTATACCGCTGAAGACCTTGAAGGTTTAGAGCATCTCGGTTTTGGGGCTGGAATTCCGCCCTACCTCAGGGGTCCCTACTCCACCATGTACGTAACGCGCCCTTGGACCATTCGCCAGTACGCTGGTTTTTCTACCGCCGAGGAAAGCAATGCATTTTACAGAAGAAATTTGGCCGCAGGGCAAAAAGGGCTTTCCGTCGCTTTTGATTTGCCCACGCACAGAGGGTATGACAGCGACCACGAAAGGGTTATTGGTGACGTCGGTAAAGCAGGGGTAGCTATTGACTCTGTCGAAGACATGAAGATTTTGTTTGATGGTATTCCTTTAGATAAAATGTCCGTTTCCATGACCATGAATGGGGCTGTGTTACCGGTGATGGCTTTTTATATTGTCGCAGCAGAAGAACAAGGTGTTGCACCTCATCAACTGGCAGGGACCATCCAAAATGATATTCTAAAGGAGTTCATGGTTCGGAACACGTATATCTATCCGCCAAGCCCATCGATACAAATCATTGCGGATATTTTTGAGTACACGAGCCAATACATGCCCAAATTTAACAGCATCAGCATATCCGGTTACCATATGCATGAAGCAGGTGCCACCGCTGAAATTGAATTGGCCTACACCTTGGCCGATGGTTTGGAATACATCCGAACAGGCCTTAAGGCAGGTTTGAAAATCGATGATTTTGCTCCTCGTATATCCTTTTTCTGGGGCATTGGCATGCATCACTTTATGGAAATCGCGAAAATGCGTGCAGGGCGGATGCTATGGGCCAAAATCGTAAAGCAATTCAATCCGCAGAACCCAAAATCGATGGCTTTGCGCACGCATTGCCAAACTAGTGGTTGGAGTTTAACGGAGCAAGATCCTTTCAACAATGTGGCACGAACGACCATTGAAGCGGCGGCAGCCGTATTTGGAGGAACCCAAAGTTTGCACACCAATGCCTTGGATGAGGCCATCGCCCTCCCAACAGATTTCTCCGCACGTATCGCCAGAAACACGCAATTGTTTTTACAGGAGGAAACCTTTATCACCAAAACGGTCGACCCTTGGGCAGGAAGTTATTACGTAGAGTCATTGACGCATGAGCTCTGCCAAAAAGCTTGGAAACTTATTGAAGAAGTGGAAGAGTTGGGCGGAATGACCAAAGCCATTGAAGCGGGTATTCCAAAAATGCGTATTGAACAGGCCGCCGCACGCAAACAAGCCCGAATCGATAGTGGGCAAGATGTTATCGTTGGGGTCAACAAATACCAGTTGGAGAACGAGGATGAACTTCAAATTTTGGAAGTTGACAATCAGGCGGTGCGAAAACAACAAGTTGAGCGCTTGCAACAACTGAAACAAGAAAGAGATACAAATACCGTAATTTCATGCTTGGATAAGATAAAAGCTACTGCGAAGACCAAACTCAACGGAGAAGGTGACAATCTTTTAGCACTTTGTGTGGAAGCTGCGCGTGCCAGAGCAACATTGGGTGAAATCAGCGACGCCATGGAAACCGCTTTTGGTCGCCACAAAGCTGAAATAAAATCCTTTACAGGGGTATACGCCAAGGAAATGAAAAAAGATCCATATTTTGACAAGGCCATCAAGTTGTCGGATGAAATCGCCGAGCAGGAAGGTCGACGACCTCGTATCATGATTGCCAAAATGGGACAGGACGGACACGACCGAGGAGCAAAAGTTGTCGCTACCGGGTATGCTGATTTAGGTTTTGATGTCGACATCGGACCTTTGTTCCAAACCCCAGAGGAAGCCGCCAAACAAGCCGTCGAAAATGACGTTCATGTGCTGGGAGTTTCTTCCTTGGCCGCAGGACACAAAACCTTGGTCCCTAAAGTAATTGAAGCTTTAAAAAATCAGGGGCGCGAAGACATTATGGTTATTGTGGGAGGTGTTATCCCAAAACAAGATTATGACTTCCTGTACGAATCCGGTGCGGTAGGTATTTACGGCCCAGGCACCAAAATCTCCGAAGCAGCCATCGACATCCTATCTATTTTAAAGAACGACACATAGAAAAAGCCACCTCGATTGAGATGGCCTTTCCATTGGTTTAGTTGTTTGCACCTCCAAACATATAACCTAGTGATATCTTGAACGAGCGATTCCGAATTTCTCCAAAACCTGGAGTATCCGTATCGACAATATTGACAAATCCAAAGTCATAGCTCGCATCCAAACGTAAATTATTACCAAACCGATAACCGACACCGAATACCGCGGCAGCATCAAAAGATTTGAAGTTATCTTTCACATCACGACTCGAATTGTCCTGAACATTCCCTTCCACTTTTGCCTTTGCGGAAAGCAAATACCCAGGTTGAAATCCTGCAAAGGTGTTGAAGCCGATATTATTGAATTGATAGCGAGCCAAAAAAGGTACTTCCAAATATGACATTCGTGTTTTTTCTTCGCGGTCTCCTCCACCCAACTCTGTTGAAGAACCTTTACCCGCAAAACCCAAGCCTGTTTCAAGAGACAAGTTTTTATTCACTACAAATCCAACAGTTACCCCAAATTGAAAACCTAGACGAAATGAATTATCCAATTGTCCGTAACTAAAATCGCTATCACTGTTTTCGTTAAATCTCGAAGCATTCATCCCAGCAGTTACCTTATATACAAAAGTATCGGGTCGACCACCGGCACTCTGAGCATACCCATGACTACATAGTAAACTAGTAATCATGACTAGGATGTTAATTCTGATTGAGTTGTTTTTCATTTTTCCGAATTTTTAAATAGTAAATGTCTATGAACTACACATAGCAAGCCCGAAAGTAAAATCCGTTGGAGTCTCCATAGTCCCAAAACCCATGACCCGCAAAATTTGGGACTCCCTTTGTATTTTGACTTCCACAAAACAAAAAACCACCTCAGGTGAGATGGTTTTGTAGATATAAAGGTTTTGGTGGACCTCCTATTCTAAGAAGGTAACTTCATCTTCTGAATACTCCAAAGACGAATCTTCGTTGTATTCTCGATAAGGTTGTTCACCACTGTCTTTTCTGCAAGACGTGACTGTGGTCATTGAAAAAACCACTAATACCAATGCCATTATGGCGATTACATTTCTTTTCATAAGATGATGTTTTGAATTTGTTTTGTGTTTATTTTCCGAAAATGTATCCCAAGGAAAGTTTGAGAGAGCGATTCCGTAGCTCTCCAAGACCTTGGGTGTTGCTATCCACTATGTTGTCCAAGCCAATGTCATAGCTAGCGTTGAGTTGTAAACCATTGTTGAACTGATACCCCACACCCAATACGGCAGCTGTGTCAAAGTTTTTGAAACTGTCCTTGACATCCATGGAAACACTTGGCTGTCCCGTACCTTCCACTTCTTGTTTTGCAGAAAGCAACAAAGAAGGTTGCAATCCAGCAAAGGTGCTGAAACCCGTATTGTTAAATTGGTAGCGCGCTAGGATGGGAACTTCCAAATAGGACAAACGCGTACGCTCTTCAAGGGAGAATACTTCCCCACCATCACTTTCACTACCAAAATCTGTTGTGGAACCTTTGCTGGCAAATCCCAATCCGGATTCCACGGAAAAGTTATCGTTAATAGGTAAAAAAGCTCTTGCTCCTAGTTGCACCCCAATTCTAGAGGCATTGTCCTGTCCTCCGTAATCATATTCGCCTCCTTCACTAAAGTTTGAAGAATTGGCTCCTGCGGTTACACCGAACAAAACACTAGAGCATGATTCAAGCATTACCTTCCCTTTGTAGGAGCAACAGCTCGAAAAGAAAGCCATACAGAAAGCAAGGCCTAAAAGTTTTACTGCATTTTTCATTTTTTATCGTTTTTAAGGTTATTATTTCAATCGGTGATGACGCTGAAGCCATCGCCTATCACGTAGGAGGTCCCTCCACTACTTCCAGCACCGATACCCGTGTAGCTATTACGATAGAAACTACTTCCACCCTTTCGCCGGGATAAATACACTAGATTGAAAGTGCTGGGGTAACCCTCATATCCGCCATTGCCCTTGGCATCTAGCCAAAACCGCCCAGGGACCACTTTTATGATGCGTTGCAAAGCGCGCACATCAGCTGAGGGCAACTCCCTTCCGTTGACAAATACATTTGACCTTCCATTACTGGCATTGGCCTTTAGGCTTCCACCCACACGCAATCCTGCGGGAATAAATCCTAAGGTTGGACCTTTGTCCAAGCCCCATGCGCCACATCGGGCGTCGTACCAATAGTCTCCATTTTGGATTTTAATACCGTATGAGTTTTGAAGGGTTTGAAGGGTTTTCAATGAAACTTTTTGGTCATTGACATAAACTTGGTTTTGCGCTGTTAGCACCATACTAAACAGCAGTAGTATTACGGTTGTTTGTATTTTGGTTTTCATGAGTTTCTTTTTTTGGATGGATAGCCCATTTCTTGGGCAAGGTCATTACAGGCTTCTTGGAAGCATGAGGAGAAAAAATCGTTCTCTGGTGTCTTTTTCTTGGGCTTGTCTTCTTTAGCCTTGGAACCCTCTATGTTTTTATCCAAAGGGAACAGCTTGAAGACCGTTTCAATCGCGTACATGTTTGTTTGTTTAAGGTTTTACAATATGTTATTCGGATGATACACCTCGGTGATACCCGTATCGGGTTCCACATAGATGACCACAGGGGAAATTTGGTAATTGAGATTCTCGGTTTGCGTAGGTGTAAAACCGGGAAGTTCGTATTCTGAAAAGATGGTACCTGTTACAGCATTGATGCCGTACAGACCACTAATAGTATTGATATAACACCGAAGCCCTGTACCATTATTCGCTGATGGAACGATATTGGGCGTTGCATACACTGGAGGGTCCAAAGGCAAGGACCAAACCTCCTGCCCCCCTTGAATCCTATCTAAAGCATAGAGCGTTTTTTCGCTGGATGCGTAGATGAAATCATTTTGACTTCGTAGTTGATCTCCGGGAAGTCTTGAGGGTGAGGAAGATATGGGCGCATCCAAACCAACCGTTTCAAGGATGCTTCCATCTTGCATGGAAACATTATAGACCTTTCCTAAAAAGGTATTGACGTAAAACGAATCAGTTGTTAGAGTCCCGCCTATGATTGGAAACAGGTAGGGTGCCGCAATAAGAGGTGACCCATCTAGGTTTTGAGACCAGATTTGATTTCCGGTAGCGCCATCTAAACTGAATAGCGTTCCGTCCATAGTGCTTCCAATCACAGAACTCAACTCGTACCCTAAACCACCATTCACCGGAACCATATTCAGTGCTGGCTTGGATAGCATCAACAGACCCAAATTGTCTGCCTCCCAGAGCAATCCACCTTCAGCATTAAAGGTATAAATGGTCCCATCACTCGTGCCAACACTGGTAATTCCTGTGCGATTATCTGTGGTCGAACTCACGAAGCCACCCCTCCCTGGATGCTCATGCGCCCAAACAAGACTTTCGTTGAGCACATCAATACAATAAAAGATACCTTCAGTGGTACCCACATAGAGGTAGGTGTTCAAGGTATTTTGATCTCGAAATGTTCTAAAGGAGGGGGTTCCCCGAACTTGACCGTTCAGGTTTAACTCCCAAAGGAGGTTTCCGCTTGGAATATCGTAGCAGTACATGATACCATCTCCCGATACTACGACCAACTTCTTGTCGGTATAACCTTCAGCTTCCGTTCCGCTGCTGGCAGAAGTACTGATGACGACAGGCGTGCTGACCGTAGGCGCCACCGAAGGGATGGCTATCTCCAGGAAAGCTTCCATTTGGCCGACCCCTTCACTACTAGGGTCTTGTCTGTCTCGAACGCCATAAAGGGTGTTGCTATCAATAAAGTAAATATCATGAGCATTGTCAACGGTGGTCAACAAATCTCCAGGGGTCAAATTCTCGCCGGTATCATCATTCGAGTTGCAACTAAAGAATAGTGTCAATCCGAATAAAACGGCTACTAGGGTTATGCATTGCTTTTTCATTTTTGTAATCATTTGTTGAATGCAAGTTGCTGTAAATCAGGAGGAAATTTGTAATGGCATAGCACCAAAACCGAAATTGGCTGAAAACTACTAGCTATAAACAAGGAGGTGGAAATCGCTGAAAAAAGGGGGAAGAATTCCCTTATAGCTAAAACCAAATTAGAAAAGAAAAAAGGCCAATCTGTATGGTGCTATTGCGACAGATTGGCCCGACTTGGAGAATTAGGGTAAATGTTACCGCAAAACGCAAGGTCCGTCTTGTGGACTTAGCTGGTCCACTATCAATTCTTGACCATTGGCGCTTAGGGAACCGCTTAAAATATTAAAGTCATCAAAGGGGGCTGTTACGTTGCCAACGTTAAAGGGCAACTGGCCTTGCGCAAAGGTGGCAAAATCACGAGCTATGCTGAAAGTGGCATAAAAGGTATTTCCTGATTGGCGGTAGATGCCATATCCTCGTCGGATGATGGGATCATCCGATCCTTGAATGGCAATATCCTGTTGCCTAAAAATGGAGCCCAAAACTGGAAACTCTGTAGGTACGGCACGGTGTACCAATTCAATGGCATTTTCCTCGCTACTTACCGCTTGCACATTGATGGTTGGGCAGCCATAATTCGCAGTTACCCTTGGCGGGGGTTGATTGTTCAGGCCATGGCCTACGCAAACGGCTATCATTTGGTCGGTGGCGAAGGCCGCAACAAGTCCAAATTGTGGCATTATCACCCTACTGGTTTCGTTTAGCCCATTTGGAAAAGGAGCGTTAAATCCTCCAGGCATTTGAATGGTAATTTGATTATTCACATAAGTATAGCTCCCTTGAAAAACGAAATCATCATTCGTATCCGTGGTAAAAAGCACTTCCAAACTCCCATCATTGTGAAAGTTAAAGTACCATTCCAAGTTAGAACCTTGTCTGGCACAGAGGTAAAGGGCTTCAAAATTTTGATTGGCTGTAAAAGGAAATGCATTTTCTATAGTTTGGCGCAAAGCATCTTCGTTTGGTGGTGCTAGACCCGCACCATCATCATCTTTAGAACATGCTGAAAATAACAGCAACGCAACAATGTAGTATTTGAAATATGATTTCATTGTATGAGATTAATTGGATTTACAACTGCAAGTTCTGACGTAACGCAGCCAAATTTTTAGCCGCTACAAACCAAAATCAAGAATAGCTGAAAACTACTAGGCCCACCCTTTTTTGAGGGCATACTTTACCAATTCGGCACTATTCTTTAGCTCCAGTTTCAATAAAATATTCTGCCGATGGGACTCCACCGTATGTTTGCTCAAAAACAATCGTTCGGCAATCTCCTTGGTCGTAAGGCCTTCTACGATTAATAGAATGACCTCTTTTTCCCGAGGAGTGACTACACCTTGTTTGTTTTTTTCACGCAAACTTTGAAGCACCATCTGGGTGGTTTCCGGTGGGAAGTAGCTGCCGGAAGCGTTCACCTGTTCAATGGCGGTAAGCAAAATATTTTGATCGGAATCTTTTTTTAAGTATCCATCCGCGCCAGCAGAAACAATGTTCTGCACAAAGGCGCTAGAATGGTGCATCGTCAACACCAAAACCTTGGTGGGCGATTTCTTTTTTTTGAGGGTTTTGAGTACGGTAAAACCATCTACCTCCGGCATTTCAATGTCCAACAACAACACGTCAGGCGTGGTGTTTTCCAGAATATCCAATGCTTCTTGACCGTTGGCGGCCTGCCCTACAATTTCCAATTGGTCAAAATCCCCCAACATGGCGGCAATCCCTTGTCGAAAAAGCTGATGGTCGTCTGCAATAAGTACTGAAATCATCTTACACTGGGATTTGGATGTTCAAAATGGTTCCACGTTCGGGAGCACTATCAATGGTAAAAATGCCTTTTAAGAGTTGCACCCGCTGTTTGATGTTTTTGAGTCCCATACCTTCTTCGGAGTCCTGAACAATCCCTTTGCCATCGTCTTCAATCATCAAAGTCAAATGCTCTTGGTGTTTGTTCAGTTGAATGAAGAGGTTATTCGCCCTTGCGTGTTTCAACACATTTTGTAGCGCCTCTTGTACGATACGGTAAAGTTGAATCTCTTTGAGGGGCTCCAACCGCTCTTCACCTTGGTTGCTATGGAATTGGGCATTGATTTCTTCTTCATTCAAGTTTTCCAACAGGGTATTGATGGCCGCGACCAAGCCGAAGCGGACCAATTCCCCTGGCATGAGATTATGCGATATTTGGCGGACCTGTTGGGTAGTTTGTTCCAACGTTTCCAGAGCACTATCCATTTCAATAGATGGCGCTTTTAGATTCTTTTTGGCCACCTCAAACTTTGATTTGGTCAAGGCCAGGGACCCTCCTATACTATCGTGCAAATCTTGTGCGATGCGTTTGCGTTCTTCAGACTGAGTTTCTGAGATGGCTAGAATCAACTCTTGCTGTTTTTTGTTTTGCAGCCGTTGTCGGAATAGCACAAAACCCAAGATTCCAAAAAGAGCTATAGCACCCAGTCCGAAAGATAACTGGCGTACCCTTCGGTTCTGTCGCGCAATGACGAGCTCGTCTTCTTGTTTTTGTTTGGAGAGTTTAAGGAGTTCGTTTTCTTTTTGTTGGGTTTCATATTTAATCTCCAACTGCTCCACAGCTTTTCTTTGATTTTCGCTAGCAATACTATCATTAATGTCGTGGTACTTTTTGAAATACTCTAAAGCATCCGTAGGATTTTCAGTACTCTCATAAAACTGGGACATACTTAAATAAGCATCCCTTAAAACATCAAAAGTTCCGATAGCTTCTGTTTTTTTTAGCCCAATAGCGTAGAGTTTTTCCGCTTCCCTATTACTGCCGTTCTTATTATGATTTCTAGCTAAATTGATATATGCCCTAGCTTGCCCCTGTTCATTTCGCCAACGTTTTGAAATGTTCAACGCTTTTTCCAAATAAGAAATCGCCTTGTCATAGTCTTTGAGCTCCTCATACAAAACTCCCATGTTATTATAATTCGTGAAAATCGAGAGGGTATCCTGGTCTTTAATAGAAAGGTTTTTTAAAAACCACTTTTCTGCTTCCTTATACTCCTTAAGTTCAAGAAAAGCCACAGCAGTATTGGTAGAGGCACGTGTTTTGACCAAAGTATTCCCTGTACTATCCGCAATATTGTATGATTTAATGCTGTAATCTTTTACCTTTTCATAGTTTTTAAGGGCAAAATGGATGGTAGCGACACTTGTATATCCCATTGCCAAACAGGATTTATCTGTTTTGGTTTCGCAAAGCTCCAACACTTTCTGATACCATTCCAATGCTTTTACAAGATTTCCTTTACGAGCGTCACAGGCTCCCATGGTGGTGTGTAGGTGCATTAAATCGTCTGTTTTGCCGATGCTTTTGTCCTGCTGATAAGCATTATACACTTCAAACACCAAATCAAAATTGCCTTGCATTGCTACCACTCGACTATTAATTACGTCATAAAGAAATTGCATTCTTTTATTCGAATCTTTCAAGAATGGTTTTACTTTATCCAGAATCATAGGCAAGCTGTCTCTTGCATTCAATGACTTAGATATAATAGTTTCTTCAAGAACTGAAGTCAATAAATCATCACTAGGGGATGACTCAGTATCTAAGCTTTCCATCAGTGATTTGTACGTTGAATCCTGTGCATAATTCGTAGGGACACTAAGCACTAAAAGTGCAATTATAGCCAGATGATACAAGCGAAAGCCTAAATGCAACTTACATACCGCGATAATTAATGACATAAACGAGCTTAAATCTTTTTGGGAAATTGTCATATGCGTTGGTTTAAAAGATTGGCTTTCTTAAAGTTATAAGAAAATAGCATTGGCATCTCTTTTAAACAGCGTTTTCTGAAAGTTCTTAGACTTGGCTAAAAACAGGGGAAATATTGTTCAGCGAAAACCAACTCCAATCGGTTCTGATATGATATCAAATATCCGATACGGTGCTTTACCGTTCCAGACCATTAATTACCAAAACCAAAAATGGCTGTAAACTACTAGGGACCTTTTGATGTTTCCAAATAGCATTAAAAAAGGGTCCTAAAAAAGAGAACCCTTTACCATGACATGTCTTTTGATATTGGGGCTTTTGAAATCCATCGCTGACATTGCACAATTATTTGCTATTCATCTTAACTCCACAATGCAACTAAACCTCGTTCCACCTATGTTAGACTGTCAAACAAGATTTTGAAAAACACCTGATGTCAACTTCCCTAAAATGACTCAGGTGCTGTCTTCGGAGACCAACTCATAAAACCAATTCTGACAAAGCCAAACTGATTTTAATCTTCTCCAAATAAATTTCAAAATCTATAACTCAACTAAAATTCAAAACATCATCTATTATCCATTTGTGAACAGTGGATAATGTAACTACTAACACCCCGAATGTAGATGGAATGGATTTGAGTGGAGTCCCAATATTGGGAGAAGTCAATTTTTGGGACTGACTTATTGGGTTTGGACCAATTGATTCTTTTGGTAGGCGGATGGAGATTGTCCGGTTTTTTCTTTGAAAATGCGAAAGAAAGCGGACTTAGAATTAAAGCCTGATTCCAACCCGATGGCGGTCATGGTATACCGATTAAATGAAGCATTCCCGAGCAATTGAATCGCCTCGTTAACACGAAATGCGTTCAGGTAGTGCGCAAAACCAATATTGCCTTCCTGATTCAAAAGACGGGACAAGTGACTTGGACTAATCCCTAACTCTGCAGCAACCGACTCCAACGAAAGTTGGGAATCCAAATACAGTTTGTCCTCTTTCATCAACTTTTCCAGCTGTTTCAAATGTGGGTTTTCCCAAGTATCTTTTTCGTTGGGCTTTTCCGTTTTGACAACACTCTGTCGAATCTTTTTTCGCTCTAACCAAAGCTCAAATTTGTAGCGCCCAGCGTATCCCAACCAATAAATCAAAAAGGCAAGAGCAACCCATAGAAACAAAAACCATTTCAAATCAATGCTGAAAAAGAGCTGTTTCAAAACGGCATACCCCCAAAGTACGGTTCCAAACAGCAATAAAAAAAGGGTGACTTTTAGCCAAAGGAGTCCGCGAATGCTCTGAGATGCCGTTTTTGATTTTTTGCTACTGTATCGAAAGGTCAAAACTAGGGTATACACGGAAACCCCGAGCATCATAACCAAACCTACCAGTTCTTGTACGATGAGCACATCGGCAAAAAAGTTGTTGAACGAGACAGTAGTATATCCCGTCCACTTTACAATTTTAAACACCAATCCTGCCAGAAAAAATATGACGAACGGAACAAAAATGTACCATTGCTTCCTCGAGAGCGGCGTATTCGGTTCCAGAAAAGTTTTGACAAACAGCAGCAGTAAGGCTGGGGCCAAACTTGCAATGGGCAGAAAGACGTAGGCATACATCTCTTCCGAAGATAGGAGTTCCAGATAGGGCAAGATGTACTGGAAGTTACTATAGGCTATGGTGGCGACCAACAAGGCCAAAAAGACCAAACACCGGTGTTGCTTTTTTGATGCAACCAATACCGTGGAAGCAAAAATAAAGCCCTGCACGATGCCGGCGACGATAATGCCATATATTACATTTATGGTCAAAGTGGTTGAGGTTGTTAAAAATTTATAGGGGAAGCATTCAAAAATACTAATGGTTTTTTGTTCGATGCAAGAATTGACAATGAATTGTAGCAGGTCATTGCAGCGCAATCAAATGAGATGTAAAGATTTTATGAAGGATTTCCCCAGGAAAACAGGGGGAATTCCCAGTCCTAAAACGTTCAAACCACAACCTTTATGAAGTGAAATTCACAAGGGATGCGGTTTGTCGATTAATCTCAAAAATAATTGTGATACGGGATTGGAATCTGTAGCTTCAAGTAATGTCTGGATGTAGGGCCAGTACAAATTTTAAAAAATGCAGCCACTTTCACCCCGTAACCGGTAACATCAATTTTGAATTCGTTCTCCCTTCCGGGTCAGCTGTCGGGGCGGCTGCTTTTTTTAAAGTTCTTTCTCTAACAAGTAATTCAAAGCGGCAACGGTATCTTCTATTTCCCGTTTCTTGATGAAGGCAAAAAAACGTAGTTTGGACTGCTTTTCGATTAAGCTTTTTCGAAGTTCAAGCACATGCTTCCGGTTGTAAACACCTTGGGCAATGAGTTTTTGCTTAATCTCTTCGATGAATTTGGACTTTGTACTGGAAAACGTTCGGGATACTATTTTTTTCAAGGAGAAATGAAATCATTTAGGATTGAACCGGAGGATAAGGTACGGCAGGTCTTATGTAAAATTCAATTTTAACATGTTTTTTCGACAAAGTACAGCGAGTGATTCCCTTCAAGAAGTTGAAAGGTAAAAAACGTCGATAAACCGCTTATACCATTATAGTTTTTACACTGGCATCTTGGTCCTACATGAGATTTTGGAGGTATTCTGACGGAGGGCAACCCATGATTTGTTTGAAGGATTTATTGAAAGTGGATTTTGATTGAAATCCTGCTTCTTGCGCTATCCCCAATAACGTTTTTTGGTGAATCATCGGGGATTTCGCAAGTCTGATAAACTCGTGGATTCGATGGTAATTGACATACTCGAAAAAGCTCATTCCTATTCGTTCATTGAGCAATCGCGAAAGTTCAGGGGCGTTGATGTTCATTAGCTCGGCTAATTCAGACTTCAACAAGCGCGAATTCAAATAGGGCTTTTTTTGTGCCATAAGCTGCTCGAGTTCTTCCTTTAGCATATTTAAGTCCTCAGAGGAGAACTTAGATTGGGCATATTTCATTTCCTGAGGAAACTTTTTGAATTTAAAAACGGTGGGGGCTACCATTTGATAGTAGGCAATGAAGAGTACAATCAAAGCAATAGCCACCCAAATGAATTCTCGGGATGTAATCTCAATTTCTCGATTGTTTCCAAAACTGATGAAATAGACCACCATCCAAGTCAACAAACAAATCCCAATAGCGATTAAGAAATTTCGAACAAAGTTCACGTTAAGTACATAACTTGCTTCGCTTTGAAGCGCATCCTTTAGCTTCTGGAACTTTAACACACTCAATACGAAATAAGTACAATTGATAGCAAGGGTCACCCCTACCAAAATCTGAACCACACGGTATAACTCTCCCGTCTCAATGCGTTGCAAAATGACTTCGTTGGGGGGAAGTATATAATAGAAGGTGACAATCAAACTATGAACAACCGCAGGGATATAGTGGAACAAGTCGGTAGGTGCGAATTGTTTCTCTGACAAGGTAGAGAGCACGAACAAGTACAATGTTGGACCAAAAAGCAACACTGAAAATTCGGCTATTCCTTTAATTTGCCTTTCCCACCCCAATGCAAAATGTCCCAATTTCACGATGAGCCCCATCATCAAAATGATGATTAAAATCAACAAATAGGTATTGATTTGCTGACGTTTTTTATGGGAAACGCCAAAAGCAACCACTAGGAAAAGTCCCTGAAAAAAAGCAAAGTAGATAAGTTGATTTAAGAGCTCAATCATGTATCAAGTTATGTCAAGGCTATTCCAGAATGAATTCATTGATATGTTGAATGTTGTCCATTTCTGAGTTTTGCATATTCTTGTGAAATGCTTTAAAGTCTGATTCTGTTTCCCAAGAGGTAATCACGAAAAAATCTGGGTCATATCGATACCCAAAAGGCGATTTTCCATCTTTAAGTTCAATAAGTACCTCTCCATTTGCACTTTGAATCTTACTTTTCCATTCGCCATAAAAATTACTTGTCTCATCTTCAGTATCTAGCCAGTATGCCGTAGCGATAAGGTATTTTTTTCGGTCGATTTTTAAAGATAAATCATTCTTCACTTCATAATAATGCAACCCAAAGTACGGCCAAAGTTCCCTTCTTCGTTCATGAAAATCAGGAACCTCTTCTGTGATTTGATTTAGAAAAGCTTCTCGTTTCTCCATGTGTTCCCATTTCGCAAAAACCAAAACGCTTGGTTGCAAGTTCCCTTGAAGGTGGGCTTTAATTTTAAGTCCCCCCAAAGGCTTGTAAGACATCTTTTTGGCAACCGCCCCTGCAGTTTGAAAATAAGACTTAAACGCTTCCTCTTTTCCAGGATTTTGTTGCAAAAGCAAGATGTCGAATACTTCTCCTTTTTGGAGTTCAATGGTTTTGATGTTGGACTGCCCGTAAGAAGAAAATAGGCCGAAGGCAATTAACCCTAAGCTAATACGTAAAAGTTTTTGTGTCATTTTGAATTTGTTTTTGGATGCCCCAAATGTATTTTCTCAAGACTCAATTTTCTTTAAGATTAAGGTGCAATCCGTTTGAATACCGTATACGGACACCGCTTTAGCCCCATTGACCTAAAATAGTAAAGTACATCGCTAGTGTGCCTGAAATCTTCTATGGACACTCTCCATTTCCATTACGAAACAATTGACCAGAATGTATAATAATGTCGCTGAATGTTAATATCTTGTTTTAATGATATTTCAGTCCTTTTTCGCAGGAATCTTGGCATCTGTGTTGCACGTGGTATCTGGACCAGACCATCTCGCTGCGATAACTCCTTTGGCCATTGAAACTCGAAAAAAGGTATGGCGCATTGGCTTGTTTTGGGGCTTTGGACATTTGACTGGAATGTTAGTCATCGGACTACTATTTTTAGCGTTTCAAGAAGTTATACCCGTAGAATTGATATCTGAGTATAGCGAACAACTTGTGGGTCTTGTACTCATCGGGGTTGGGATATGGGCCATTTTCAGAATTTTTTTCAAAGGAAAAGGACATAAACATCCTCATATCCATGGAGGTGAAGAGCCCTATATCCATGTGCATGATCATAATCATGAGGATAGTACTCTAGAACACGAGCACAAGCATACCAAATCATTACAACAAAATAGTTGGTCTTCATTTTTGATTGGAGTTTTACATGGATTGGCTGGAATAGCGCATTTTTTGCTTCTACTCCCTGTTTTAGGCCTTGAAAACCAATTTGAAGGGATTCTTTACATAATCGGATTCGCACTAGGAACCGTATTGGCTATGGTAGTTTACTCCTATATTTTAGGAAGGATTGCTATTGGTTCAAAAAAACTACAAAGCCCAAACACATTCCAAAGTATTCGAATTGCGGGAGGATTATTTGCTATAATTGTTGGGGTATATTGGCTTTACCTAGGCTTCTAAAGTAACAGGTCCATTAGGGCCAAACGGTGATTTCCCGTATCAGCAACAACTAATTTGTCTTCTTGTGTACAAATGGAAAAGGGCCAGTACAAAGAGCTATCCGTTCCCACAATCGTATCCTTATTTTCACTTCCGGTTTTGAAATCACGCTTGCCGATAACTGCATCAGCAGCTTTGCTGTTGGATTCTGGAATATTTTCGAAAAAAAGCAATCTACTGTTTCCCGTATCGTTGACTAACAATCCTTTCTTATAAAAGCAGACATCGTAGGTCCAATTTAGGGTGTGGGAATCAGGAAAAAGTCCATATTGGTTTTGACCACAGGCGTCAAAATCGGGTTGACCAATGATAACATCCGCCAGGGTATGAAGAGCCGTTTCCCAATTATGCCATATCAAGGTTCTATAAAACTGCGTGTCTGCAACAGCCAAAACGCCATCCTCATTTATTTTAACCGAATATGGCCAGATAGGTTGGTTGTTTTCATAATCCCGCGTTGAAAAATCTGGTTTCCCAATGACCTTGTCCGCTGGAGCGTAGTTTTCCTGAGGAATGGTCTCGTAGTACAGAATTCTACGATTTCCCGTATCGGCTACCCAAAGTTGTTTTCCATTGGAAAACACACCATAGGGCCAATGCATACTTTTTGCTGTGGGGTTTTTTGAAATCCCTTTGACATTCACTTCATTCGATTCAAAATCAGGTTGTCCTAACACCACATCGGCAGCTTGACCATGCTTGGTGGGTAATTGATGCCAAATCAAAACCCGATGGTTCCAAGCATCTGCAACAATTAAACGTTGTCCATCGCTCCAAATCCCAGAAGGATAATGTAAACTTTCAGCGGTAACATTCCCACCTGCATTTCTTCCAGAACCATCAACGTCTTGTTGCCCTAAAACCACATCTGGTTCTTGATGTAATGTATGAGGCAACTTTTTCCAAATAAAAACCCTGTTCTGCCCAGTGTCGGAAACAAAGAGCATATTATTGATGAAGTGGACTCCTCTAGGAGCTAAAAACGGTTTTTGTTCAGAACCTTTAAAAATGTAAGGATTGGACACCTGCTTGCCCAGCGTAGAAAAATCCATATCAACAGATTCGCGGTAATTGTTGGCCAGGCAACATGCTCACTACGCGTTTTCCACCGATGGCACTTTCAAGAATTACTTGTCCTGGATGTTCTTCTGTGACCGTACCGATTATTTTGGAATGCGTTCCATTTTCATCTTTTTGTAATTCGGAAAGGAAGTCTTCCGCCACCTCTTTTGCTACAAAAGCAATAAACAAACCTTCGTTAGCTACATACAAGGGGTCAAGCCCCAATAGTTCGCAGGCGCTGGAAACTTGCTCATCTATGGGTAAGTCTTTTTGAAAGATGTCGATTCCCAACTTGATGGATTGTGCAGTTTCCTTAAGCACAGTAGCCACCCCTCCTCGTGTGGGGTCCGTTAATAGGTGAATGTTTTCTCCAAATTGGTCCAACAGACTCAAAATGGTGTGATTTAAATTGGTCGTATCACTTTCTATTTCAGAATCAAATTCCAATCCTTCTCGAACGGACATGATGGCCATTCCATGGGTAGCTACTTGTCCGCTGATTATGATTTTATCTCCTTTTTTGATAGTACTCGCTGCGATATTTGCTTTCGAATGCACTTTCCCAATGCCAGAGGTATTGATAAAGATTTTATCACCTTTCCCTTTTTCCACCACCTTGGTATCTCCGGTAACCACATGTACCCCTGCTTTTTCACAAGCAAATTTCACAGCAACCAAAACCTCCCAAAACTCTGAAACTTTTAGTCCCTCTTCAATAATAAAGCTCAAGGATAGATATTTTGGGATAGCGCCACACATGGCTAAATCGTTTACCGTACCGTTTACGGCCAGCTCGCCAATATTTCCTCCTGGAAAGAAGATGGGGGATACCAAAAAACTATCCGTAGAAAATGCCGTCTTCCCGTCAAGCTCTATAAATGCACCATCATGGCGAGCGTCTAAAATAGGATTTGACAAGAGGTCAAAAACCCCACTATCCAGTAATTTATTGGTTAATAATCCACCACTACCATGGCCCAAAGTAATGACATCAAAGTCCAATTTGGGCATAGGGCATTGCAACTGCATGCGTAATTTTTTCTCTTCTGACATTCAAAATTATTATGCTTCGACCATCCCCGAAAAATGATAATACGCGGCGCATGCACCCTCACTACTCACCATAGGAGCACCCAATGGATTTGAAGGTTTACACTTTTTACCAAACTGTGCACATTCAAAGGGTTTCTTGATACCTTTCATGATTTGACCTGAGATGCATTCCGGATTTTCTGGCGCTTCTTCAATGGAAACTTCGTACTTCTTGGTCGCATCAAAGTCTGCATATTTGGGTTTTACACCATACCCGCTCATAGGAATTTCACCGATACCACGCCACATCTGATTTTGAATTGCAAATACCTCATGAATTACCTTTTGTGCTTCCACATTGCCTTCTTCACGAACGATACGGGCATATTGATTTTCAACCTCTGAATGACTTTGTTCCAATTGACGAATCACCATTAGAATACCCTGAAGCACGTCTAACGGTTCAAAACCAGTTACCACAATGGGTACTTTGTATTTTGTTGAAAGCGGATGGTATTCCGAGTTGCCCATAATGGTACAAACATGACCCGCAGCCAAAAAACCATCGATTCGGCTTTCTTCATCATCAATGACAGCTTTGATTGCAGGTGGCACCAATACATGGGACGCCAAAATGGAATAGTTTTTCAATCCTTTACGGTGTGCGTGAATCACGGAAAGGGCATTGGCTGGCGCCGTAGTTTCAAAACCAACTGCAAAAAAGACGACCTCTTTTTCAGGATGGTCTTCTGCAATTTTCACAGCTTCCAATGGGGAGTATAGGATACGAATATCTGCGCCTTCTGCTTTTGCTTCCAAGAGACTTTTCTCGGAACCAGGTACGCGAAGCATATCTCCAAATGAGCAGAGAATAACTCCTTTTTCAAGCGCTAAATGCACCGCCTTGTCAATCAAATTCAAAGGAGTAACACAAACAGGACAACCCGGACCGTGTATCATAGTTACCTCTTTCGGCAACATCTCAATGATTCCGTTCTTGACCAAACTATGGGTCTGTCCGCCACAAACTTCCATAATGGACCATGGTCTTGAAACCGTATTCTTGATTTCCTCCAAATACTTTTTTGCCAACTCGGGGTCTCTATATTCTGATAGATACTTCATCTTTTAATCTTTTTGAGGTAAATATTCGTCCACGTCTTCCAATTCACCCAGCTCTCCTATTTCTTCCAAATAGCTAAAGGTTTTTTGAGCTTCCTCTTCATCTACTTTACTGATTGCCACCCCCACATGAACCAATACGTAATCGTCCACTTGGGCGTCGGGGAGCATCTCTAAACTGGCCTCCTTGGTAATTCCCCCAAAGGAAACCTTGGCCATACGTACCAGACCATTATGTATGGCCTCAATACTTTTGATTTTTCCTGGAATTGCTAAACACATAACTTATTCTTTTATGTTTTGATAATAGGCCAACTGGCCCAATGCTATATTCTCGTCGTTACTCGATACTTCCTGATTGAAGTAAAGCGTAAAACCATTGTTTCTTGTCATATCCCGCAAGGTTTTCACTAAAAATCTATTTTGAAACACCCCTCCGCTACAGGCAATCGTTGATATTTCAAAAGTCCTAGCTATTTTAATTACCGCCCTCGCCAGAGTATAAATAAAACTGGCTGCTAACTTGGCTTTAGATTCGCTCTGATGTTTTAAGGCAATAAGGTGTTCTATTATTGTTTTTGAAGGAACGGTTTCAAAGGATTGTCCTTTCAACAAATCGATACATTCCCCTTGATACTGCCAAGCTAGATTTTCCAAAAGCAGCGCAGCTTCCCCTTCATAAGTGGTAACATCCGACACACCCAATAAAGAAGCAACCGCATCAAACAATCTGCCGACAGATGATGTTTTGAGTTTTGAGTTATTCTTCAGTTTTTGGTAAATCTTAAGTTCCCCTTTTAAAAATTTGTCTTCAACCTCAACCTCAGAATTAACCAAACTGAATAGTGACAAACGAGGTTCTTTGGGCATTTTATCTCCTGCCAAGGCATCGAAGTATTCAAAGTGCACCTTTCGGTTCATTTGGTGATTCTGATACACGAAAACCTCTCCACCCCAAATCATACCGTCGTCACCAAAACCGGTTCCATCCCAAATCACTCCAAGAACTGGCGTTGTAGTTTCAAACAAATCATGCTCTGCCAAAACACTTGCAAAATGCGCTTTATGATGTTGCACCTCAACCACGGGAACTTCCCAATTTGTGGCGAGTTCTTTTCCTAAAATCGTGCTTTGATACCCTGGATGCTTATCTACCAAAACCACTTCCGGTAATTCTTCAAATAGTTGGGTATACCGTTGCAAAGTATCCGTGTAGCGCTGGAGTACTTCGTATGAATCTAAATTTCCAAAGTACGGACTCACGTAGGTATGCCCATTTGGTGTAAAAGCCAGGGTACTTTTTAAATGTGCCCCCATGGCCAATACCTTCTCGCTAGTCTTGGGGGTGTATCCCATAAGATTAGGAGTCAATCCTCTAGAGCGGCGCAACAAAATTTGCTGCTTATCCGCGAAATGTATTACCGAGTCATCTTGAGGATAAACAATTTCCAAATTATGGTTCAAAAAGTAATCCGCCACACCACTCAACTTTTCTCTAGCCTCTTTTTCTGAGGAAAGAATGGGTGAGCCATGGATATTCCCACTTGTAGCTACCAACGGGATTTGTGCTTCTATGGAAAGCAAGGTTAACAAGGCACTTGAAGGCAACATGACCCCGTAGCGGTTTAATCCGGGGGCTACGTCCTCAGCTAGGTTGCTTTTTGTTTGCCGCTTGGCATCCAAAAGCACAATGGGACAGACTCCTGATTCCAGCGCGTTCTGTTCGTGTTTGGATACCTCATAGGCTTCATGGATTTTTTCCATATTCGGATAGAGCAAAGCAAACGGTTTGGTTGGACGCTGTTTTCTTTGTCTCAATTTCTTAACGGCTTCAGGATTTGTGGCATCCACACATAACAGATAACCACTCGTATTTTTCAACGCCACTATCGCTCCTTCCTTTAGGAAACGAGCGACCGTACCCAATAGCTCTCTTTCATTTTCAACAAGAATTGGTTCTCCTGAATTCGATAGCAGTTGCATTGTAATTCCACAATCTTGACAACTATTGGTTTGAGAATGGAATCTGGAATCCTTTGGATTTTCATATTCAGCTACACAACTTTCACACATGGTGAACTGGCTCATTGTGGTGTGGGTCCTTTCAAACGGGAACTTATATGTGATGGCATATCTTGGACCGCACTGTGTACAGGTGGTAAAGGCGTACCGGTATCTTCGATTTTTTGGGTCTTGAATTTCTTTTTTACAGGAGTTGCAGATGGCCAAATCTGCCGTAAGGGGAATGGCTACTTTGGCGGTTTTTTGAGAAGGAACAATGGAAAAGTTCTCAAACGCCATGGATTCGATTTCATCCATAGAAGAGTTTTGGATGATAGCAGCATCGGGTGCCTTTTCCAAAATGTCCTCCATAAAATTCATTAGCTCTTCACTTGTTCCATTTGCATAAATCAATACCCCATTGGCGTTATTGCTTACCGTACCTTTTAGTTGGTGTTTTTGGGCCAGGTTAAAGACGAAGGGACGAAACCCAACTCCTTGTACTTGACCACTTACCTGTATTTTAAAGGTTTTAAGCATTCGGCTTAAAAGCCTTTCTTATCATTTATTTTTTCCATTAACCAATCGCACCATTCGTCAATACCCTCATCTTTTAGCGCTGATACCTCAATAACTTCCAATTCATGGTTGACCTCACGAGCATCTTTGGTAACCGCATCGACCGAAAACGGTAAATAGGGCAACAAATCAGATTTTGATACTAGCATCAAATCACTGGTCAAAAACATCTTTGGGTATTTTTTTGGCTTGTCGTCCCCTTCGGTTGTTGCAATCAAGGTCACACGAAAATCCTCACCTAAATCAAAGGAGGCCGGACAAACCAAATTCCCCACATTCTCAATGAATAATAGGTCTAAGCTTTCCAAATCAAATTGGTCCAAGACCTGATGGACCATTTGGGCTTCCAAATGACATATTCCACCAGTAACGATCTGTAATGCATGAATTCCCGTTTCCCGAATACGCTCGGCATCTCTTTCGGTTTCCAAATCCCCTACCATAACCGCTAAATTGATTTTATCCTTCAATTTTTCAGCGGTCTTTTGCATTAAAGTGGTTTTACCACTTCCGGCAGAAGATGTGATGTTTATTAAAAGAGTTTTGGTCTTGGCGACTTCCTTTCGGATAATGTCCGCTACAAAATCGTTGGCCTTTAATAAATGTATGTTGGTGTTTTCGCACTGTACGGTGCCTCTGGCTGCCTTAGTTGACTTTTCTATCATAGCTTAATCTTCAAATTCTACTTTATGTATTAATAATTCCTCGCCTTGGATGACGTTTTTACTAGGTCTTTCGCAATTCTCACAGAGAAATCTATAGTTTTTCACCTGGGTAATATGATTGCAAACTTCACACTGAATCTTGAGTTCAGTAGATTCTATGTTCAGTTCAACATTACTGTATTCTGGATGGGACATGTGATACGCACTATAGGCATTATGCAACAACCTAGGCTCAATGTTGGAAAGTATCCCCACCTTTAGGTGAATCGACTTCATCTTATCGAGCTTCTCCTTTTCAAACTCCAATTCCAAAGTTTTCATAATGCTATTAACTATCGATGTCTCGTGCATAGGCTTATATTATGGTCTTTAATTGTTCTAATTTTTCCAATTGCTCCTCTGCTCGGTTCAATAGATTTTCATCCTTTACCAAGGATTTGACTTCTTCGGCTTTCTCCCGCATGGATTGCAGTCTTTCTTCCTCCTTTTTCTCGTCTTCATTGTGCATTAGCCACCCTAGTTCCAGTTGGTTCAAAAGAGTCAAAGCCCTCTCCGTAGGATATTTTTCAGCAGTACGGATTTCCAGAGCTTTTTCAAAAAGACCGTAGGCCTTTTCATGATTGTTATGAAGTTTTGCGGGAGGAAAATCCATCAAAGCCGTAGCGTAGTTATGACACACCATGGCATGCTCATAGGGGTGGGATTCCTGTTTATAAAACTCCAACGCTTCCTTAAAGGCCGAAGCACAAAATGCCGTCCACATCGGTTTTTCATCTGGCGGCGCGGGAATCTCAGAATAGATGAGTGCCAAGGAATGCTGGACTTCAGCAAAGTAATCCGGATAGGTGTCTTTTTTAAAGACTTTCAAGGTGTCCTGAAAAGCATTAATGGCCGCTTTGTAATATTGTGGACTTCCATTTTTGGACCAATGATAAAGCAGGTGCGCTTTTTTCAAACCCGCCTCACCTAAAAATTCGGTCGCCTCTTCCTCCTTGAAGATTTTGATGGCTGTATTGATATGCTCTTTCGCCAAAGGAAAATCGCCTAGAAAATTGGCTACATCACAGGCTTCCATGGCCAATAGCGCTGCATTTAAATGTAAATCATGTGATTGGAGGTATTGAATGCATTCTTCTTGTTTTGTCAAGATGCTTTTTAGCCTATGTGAATCGTAGGGAAGCTGTAAATTTTTAAAACTAGCAGTACACCATTGCATCGATAACGCTATTTGAGCAGCCTCCGATTTTGCTTCTTTAAGGAAGGCTTCACTCGCCACTATCGTATCTTCAAACAATTGAGCATCCAACAGAAGATTCAGATAGTGTTTGGCTGTATAACTTTTTACGTCAGCGCTACTTGCTTGCTGAAGGGCATTTACATAAAGTTCTCGCAATTCATTAAAACTGATTCTTGGAGAAAGATTGCCGTAATGATGAAGAATAGCTTTGTTATGCGCACTTAAATCGAATAGCTCTTCTGGTTCAATTGCATAATCAAACTTGAGTTTGGTAGCTAACAATAGATGTTTGTATAAGGTATTCGATTCAGAAATGTACTGAAAGGCTTGTTGCTCGTTCCCGATTTTATAGAAAAGAAGGGCCAACAAATTGCCTTCATTCAATTCCACAGAAGGAAAAAGATAAGGAGGTTCGGTATCGAACCAATCAATAGTTGAATGGATTTCGGACCCTTCAACACGAATTAGCTTATCTCCTTTTTTCAAAGGCGTATTCTCAATTGAAACTTGCACCAATTCATTTAAACGGTCCACCGAATCAACAATTTCCTTGATGTGGAATTCGTGATCAGTTGTTGTTAATATCGTAATCATCCTTTTTCACTTTTTGTGTTCCCCTTACGTCTTTAGCAGCCGTCAATTGCATATTTCTAGCATGGATTTCGGCTAAACTTTTGGAACGATAGTCTGCAATTTCATTTATCAAGATTCGAGATGGGTTTTTGGTGTCAATAAAAACCAGGGAAACCACCCATCTTCCCCTTTCTTTTTCAATTCGCGTTTGAACTTCGGCATCTTGCAACCAAGCATCATCATCCTTTTCCATTTCCTTCATACCGAAATTTTCAAAAGATTGGTTTTTTCAATCCACTCATAACTCAACTCCCGGTCAGAACCGTCCAAATCATTGTCAATAAATATTTCTCGTACGGCGAGTACTTTATCCCCTTTTAGGTTTCGGTCCTTTAATAAGAACTGCGTCGGTTCGTACATTTTTACAAACCATTGACTGCTTACTGGAGTGACCAAGAGGTGTTTCTTATCTTTTACATACGTCACGTAGGCATAATGAATTTGCTGAAAAACCTTTTGAACCAGTTCAGCCTTTAACAGCACGTGGGATGACCGCAAAACCACTTCAGAATTCATGATACCTTTAGGGTTTTGAGTTCTTCCAAAATATGATGAACCACCTTATCCCCCGCTTCTTTTACAGTAGGGCTTAGGTCGACCTCTAATTTTGTATTGTCTATGGCAATGAGGTATACAGTGATATCCTCTGGGTAAGCATCCCCCATAATCTTTTTGGCGTAGGAAAGGGCTTGGTCCCATTTCATTCCATGTAGAAAAACCATGGGGTCTTCTTGTGGAGCACGCAATACTTCTTCGGCTGGAACCTTAAACAAAGTGCCAATGGGCTCATTCGTATTGATTACGGCGTCTACCAGGATGATTTTGTCATGCCCCTTTAAACCAAACAAGACCTCAAAGGCTGCAGTCCCCATATCAAAAAGGCTCACCGCGTCAGTATCGTCAATGCTTTTGCGAAGTTCCTCAATCACATAAATCCCGATAGCATCATCGCTTCTCACTGGATTTCCAAAACCCATTATGGCCGTTTTCATATTTCCGTCTTCTTTTTGGTTTTTGAAAAGTGAGACCTGCCAGACCAAAATAGGTCCGACAGGTCTCAAATTGTATTGGTTTTGTTTAACGTTCCTCTTTCTAAATCTTGAATTTTGAAAGTTCAACACCGCTCTTTTCATCATGTGCATGTACGGTACATACCAAGCAGGAATCAAAGGAACGGGCTACCATACCCACTTCAACAGGATCTTTTACATCCTCGATATCGGTCCCTTCCAAGGCAGCTTCAATCGGGCCTGGATTATCATTGCCATCATTTGGACCAACATTCCATGTCGTAGGTGCCATCACCTGATAGTTTTTGATAACGCCATTCTCCACTTCAATCCAATGTGCCAAAGCACCTCTTGCCGCCTCTGTAGCGCCAAATCCTTTACCATCTTTTTCAACAGGCTTGCTGTAAAACTCCCCATCCAAATCAATTTGACCCAACCATTCGTTGATCAATTGATAAATTCTAGGTGCTTCATGAACTCTAGCTAATACACGTGTAAATACTCTAGCTCCACCTAATTTTCGATAGGCATCAATAAAGT
>CALBPG010000072.1 GCA_937899065.1 uncultured Allomuricauda sp. | reverse complement strand
AGGGACCAACGATTTCACATTCCATAACCTGCTCAACAGCCTTGCACGCAGTTTTAAATGGGGTTGCCTGGATTCAATCCGGCTTGACCGATAGATTTTTGGTTGGCGGAAGCGAAGCACCATTGACGCCCTTTACGATTCGGCAAATACAGGCCTTAAAAATTTACTCGCGAGCGCAAGACGAATACCCTTCACGTGCTTTGGATTTCGAAAAAACGAAAAACTCCATGATTCTCGGCGAAGGTGCTGCTGCGCTTTGTTTGGAAAAAGAAGGCCAACAAAATTCAATAGCCAAAATTATTGGTATTGGATACGCCACTGAACCGCTTACCCATAACGTTTCCATCTCTACCGATGCCGCTTGTTTCCAAACATCCATGGCGATGGCATTGGGCGATACATCACCTTCCGAAGTTGATGCCATTGTCTTACACGCACCTGGCACGGTTAAGGGCGATAAAGCCGAATATGAGGCGATAAAAACGGTTTTTTGTAACAAAATTCCTTTTTTGACTACCAATAAGTGGAAAGTAGGTCACACCTTCGGAACTTCAGGCGCCTTAAGTTTGGAGATGGCCATCTTAATGATGCGCCACCAAGAATATTTCAAAGTACCCTTTACGGAGCACCATTTGCCAGCATCCTCAATACAAAACGTATTGGTAAATGCCGTAGGATTTGGGGGAAATGCAGTTTCTATCCTTCTTTCAATTTAACATCAGGTAGTTTTTGGTTTTCCCTTAACTTACCATTTGTATCATCAACTAAAACCGTATTACTATGGAAGACTGGTTTACAGCGCTTACCCTTTTTGAAAAAATCTACTGGATTGTTGCCATCGTAGGGTCGGTCATTTTGACTATCCTAATCATTCTCACCTTCGTGGGTGGTGATGTGGAAGACCTTAGCGGAGATGTTGACGTGGATGTAGATGGCGATACGGGCATAGGTTTCCAGTTTCTTTCTTTTAAGAATCTGATGGGATTCTTTACCATCTTTGGGTGGTCAGGAATTGCCTGTATGGATAATGGACTATCTACTGGCCCCACCTTGGTAATATCTCTGTTTTGCGGGTTGTTGATGATGTTTGCCATGGCTGCCCTATTCTACTATTTGAGCAAACTCCAAAGTAGTGGAACCTTGAAACTAAAGAATGCTATGGGTCAAATTGGCGAGGTCTACTTAACCGTCGGCGCCAAGCGCTCTAGTATCGGAAAAGTTAGTGTAAATGTGCAAGGAACTCTTCGTGAGTTGGAAGCCCTTACTGATGAAGAAGTTGACTTGAAACAAGGAAATGTCATCAAAGTAAAGGATGTGACCGATAATGGAATTCTAATTGTTAACCTTTTAAATAAATAACCATATGCTAATACCCTTACAGTTTGGCGGTGGAGCGTCCCTTCTCGCCATTGGCTTTGCCATCCTCTTTTTCTTTATCATCATTATATCGTTTATCCGACGCTATAAAAGGTGTCCATCGGACCGAATCTTGGTGGTGTATGGAAAAGTAGGCTCTGGAAACTCAGCCAAATGTATTCATGGTGGGGCCGCCTTTATTTGGCCCGTCATTCAAGATTATGAGTTCTTGGACCTTACACCCATATCCATTGAGGTGGATTTGACTAATGCATTGAGTAGACAGAATATTCGTGTGAATGTTCCTTCTCGATTCACCATTGGTATTTCTACCGAACCTGGAGTTATGCAAAATGCAGCGGAAAGACTCTTGGGATTGGGAATGACAGAAGTTCAAGAGCTTGCCAAGGAAATCATTTTTGGACAACTGCGTTTAGTGGTTGCTTCCATGGATATTGAGGAAATCAACTCAGACCGCGACAAGTTTCTAACGAATATTTCGCAAAGTGTGGAGTCAGAGTTGAAAAAAGTAGGTCTAAAACTTATCAACGTAAACATTACTGATATCGTTGACGAATCAGGCTATATAGAAGCACTGGGTAAAGAAGCCGCAGCCCATGCCATTAACGCTGCTCGTAAATCAGTTGCGGAAAAAAACCGAGATGGTTCTATTGGTGAAGCAAATGCCTTGCAAGATGAACGTACCCAAGTTGCAGCAGCCAATGCAAAAGCAGTAGAAGGCGAAAACGTAGCGAAAATCAACGTTGCAAACTCCGATTCCTTGCGAAGACAACGAGAAGCGGAGGCTGAAAGAACCGCTGCTGCTTCTGAAAAAGTGCAAGCAGCAAAAGCTTTGGAAGAGTCGTATGCCGCGGAAAAAGATGCTGAGATAGCCAGGGCAGAACGTGAAAGAAGCTCCCAAATGGCTGATGTTGTAGTTCCTGCTGAAATCGATAAGCAAAAAGTGGAGATTGAAGCTGAAGCCGAAGCGGAAATGATTCGTAGAAGAGCCAAAGGTGAAGCAGATGCCATCCTCTTTAAAGCCGAAGCCGAAGCAAAAGGTATTTTTGAAGTACTGACCAAGCAGGCGGAAGGTTTGGACCAAATCGTAAAAGCTGCTGGGAATGACCCGAAAGACGCCGTTCTTTTGCTAATTGCTGACAAACTTCCCGAGTTGGTTGAAAAACAAGCCGAAGCTATTAAGAATATCAAAATTGATAAGGTAACGGTTTGGGATTCTGGTGGAAAAACGGAAGATGGAAAAAACAGTACCGCTAACTTCATATCTGGAATGTATAAATCTGTGCCACCCCTTCAGGAAATGTTTAATATGGCAGGGATGCAGCTTCCGGAGTATCTCAAAGGAAAGGATATTGAAGAAGCTCCTAAGGACTCACCAGAAAAAAAGAAACCTGATTCTGAAGAATAAATAAAACAATTAAATTTAAAAACCTCTGGAATATCCAGGGGTTTTTGTATTCCTGGGTATTAAGGATGGTTATTTCCCGAGAACGCCTATTTTTGTTTCCATATCCATATCACACTACATGAACTATACAATCCGACATTACTGGACCAAAGAAGATATTGTTGCCATCTATTACAATCCGCTGATGGAGTTGTTGTACGAAGCTGCAACGGTACACAGAATGCACCATGATCCGAACACGGTACAGGTTTCGACTTTGCTGTCTATTAAAACTGGAGGTTGTCCTGAAGATTGCGGCTATTGTCCACAAGCAGCACGCTACCACACCGATATTGAGGGGAATGATTTGATGTCGGTTCAACATGTCAAGGCGCAAGCGCTTCGCGCTAAAGCTTCTGGCAGTTCGCGGGTCTGTATGGGTGCAGCATGGCGAAATGTAAAAGATGGTCCTGAGTTCGCCCAAGTTTTGGAAATGGTGCGAACCATCAACAAATTGGATATGGAGGTGTGCTGTACCTTGGGCATGGTCACTGAAAATCAAGCGCAAAGGTTAGCCGAAGCGGGGCTATATGCGTATAACCATAATTTGGATACTTCTGAGGAGTATTACAAAGAAGTCATTTCTACCCGGGGCTACGAGGACCGTTTGGAAACTATCGAAAATGTGCGAAAAACGAATGTTACGGTTTGTAGCGGCGGAATCATTGGTATGGGAGAATCCAAAGAAGACCGTGCAGGAATGTTGGTCGCGCTTTCTACCTTAGACCCACAACCGGAATCCGTGCCAATTAACGCTTTGGTAGCTGTTGAAGGGACGCCAATGGAGGATGAGAAACCAGTGGAAATCTGGGAAATGATACGTATGGTGGCTACAGCGCGAATCGTGATGCCCAAAACCCAAGTGAGACTTTCTGCTGGCCGAACCGAGATGTCAAGGGAAGGACAAGCCATGTGTTTCTTCGCAGGCGCGAATTCTATTTTTGCTGGGGATAAATTGCTAACCACACCGAATCCTGATGTAAACCAAGACATGGAAATGTTCCGTCAGCTGGGGTTGAATCCGCAAAAACCTTTTGTAAAAGCACCACAACCTGAAACTATCGAGGCTTTAGACTCGAAGTATGGTACCATGGGTGAAAAACCGAGATGGTCCAGACCTGGCCATAAAATCGAACGCAATGAATTGGCCAAGGAACGTTCTAAATTGGCTCCGAAGGAATAGTATTCCAGAATTGATTTAAAAACCTTTTAGTAATTTAGTTGTTTCAAAATCCTTGAAATTTTGAAACTTAACCTGAAACAAATCCCCAGGGAAAAAACAATTTCCAAGAAGGTTTTCCTTGAGAAATACTTCAAACCTCAAAAACCAGTTGTTATCGAAAGGTTCATTGAGGATTGGCCTGCCTATTCCAAATGGAACTTGGAGTATTTCAAGAACGTTGCCGGGGATAAGGAAGTTCCTTTGTATGATGATCGTCCCGTTAAGCATGATGAGGGGTTCAATGAGCCACATGCAAAGATGCAAATGCGGGAATATATTGATTTGCTCAAAAGCAAACCGACCAAATACCGCATCTTTTTATGGAACTTGTTGAAAGAAGTGCCAAAGCTCCAAAAGGACTTTAAGTATCCCGATTTTGGTTTACGCTTGATGAAAGGTCTCCCCATGCTCTTTTTTGGTGGAAGCAATTCCCACACTTTCATGCACTACGATATTGACTTGGCCAACATTTTCCACTTTCATTTTGAAGGGCAGAAACAGTGCATTCTATTCCCGCAATCAGAAACTCCGTATTTATACAAAGTGCCCCACTCTCTGATTACAAGAGAGGATATTGATTTTTCCAATCCGAATTTGGAGAAGTGGCCAGCCCTAAAAAATGCGGAAGGTTTTATAGCGCAGCTAGAACATGGCAACGTACTCTACATTCCTGAAGGGTACTGGCATCATATGAAATACATTACCCCAGGGTTTTCCATGAGCTTGCGTGCCATTGCAAGAAGACCTAAAAACTTTGGAAAGGCGGTATACAATATTGTGTTTATGCGCTACTTCGACAATATCATGCGCCGTTGGAAGGGGCAAAAGTGGATTGACTGGAAAAATCGTGAAGCCATTAAGCGCACGCATCAGTTTTCGCCACAGCAGCAATCTTAAATCAACTCATTTACTTTTTCAAAAACGAGATGTGACTCCCAACCTCGGTAAAGGAGATAGTCTGCTAGTTTTTTGCGTTTTTTTTGGGGATGGATGGGTGGAAGCTGGGCCGCCCGTTTTTGTGCTAGGGCATTGAGGGTTGCAGTATAGTCTGAAGCATCAATTTGCTTCAGCGCAACCTTAATGTTGAACTCGGAAATATCACGAGCTTTTAATTCGCGAACCAGACGAACTTTCCCCCATTTTTTTTGGTTAAATTTCCCTCGGACAAAGTTTTCCGCGAAGCGTGTTTCGTTCAAAAAGTTGTCTTCAATTAATTGGGTAACGATGGTGTCAATGACAAGCGGAATCATTCCCATTTCTTGAAGTTTGCTTTTCACTTCTTTGTGACAGCGTTCTTGGTAGGCACAATACCTTTGAAGTTTTTGGGTGGCTTCCGCTACGGTAAAATGTTGTCGGACCTTCATATGGGTAAATGTACAAAAACAAAAAAGCGACCCCTTTTGAGGGTCGCTTTGATTAATAGATGGTTTTTCCATCCTTGTTTTTAAAACGGTATTCGAGATACGTATAAGCATCTCGCGGTTGAATTTTTATCCATTTGCGGTAGTCGAGCCACCATTTAAAACGTGGCGAGGGCCTGCCTTTGGTTAAATAAGCTGCAATGAACGGATGCAAGTTGAGGATGATACCATTATCACCTCTTTTGTTCTTAATGATTTTTTCCAAGTCTGCTTGGATTTTATCAATAATCACAATAGGTGCTTCTACTTCGTTGCCCCCACCGTTGGGGTTTTCCTCACTCGTTTTAATATTCATCTCGGGGCGCACACGTTGTCTGGTAATTTGAACCAGACCGAATTTACTGGGTGGTAAAATCTTGTGTTTGGCCCTGTCGTCTTTCATTTCTTCTCGAAGATGGTCGAACAATTTTTTTCGATGCTCTCCGCGAGTCATATCAATAAAGTCGACGACGATGATTCCACCCATATCACGAAGGCGCAATTGTCTTGCAATTTCAGAGGCTGCAAGCAGATTGACTTCTAAGGCGGTGTCTTCTTGATTTTTGGCTTTATTGGAACGATTACCACTGTTCACGTCAATTACATGAAGCGCTTCGGTATGTTCGATGACCAAGTAAGCCCCTTTGCTCATTGAAGCCGTGCGGCCAAATGAGGTTTTGATTTGGCGTTCTATGCCAAATTTCTCAAAAATGGGCGCAGACCCGTTGTATTGCTTCACAATAGAAGCTTTTTGGGGCGCGATTTCAAGAAGATAGTCCTTTATCTGATCGTGAAGGGTACCATCATCTACATGAATACCGGTAAATGAATCGTTGAATACATCCCGTAAAATTGATGAAGCCCTATTGAGCTCTATCAATACTTTGGATGGATGTGGTGCATGTTGTAATTTTTTGCACAACGCCGACCATTTGGTCAGCAGGTTCTGGAGATCTTTGTCCAGTTCAGCAACTTTTTTGCCTTCTGCAACGGTACGAATGATGACACCAAAACCTTTGGGTTTGATGCTTTTGACCAACCGAATGAGGCGGTCTTTTTCTTCTTTAGTACCGATTTTTTGTGATACGGATACACGTTCTGAAAAGGGAACCATAACCAAATAACGACCCGCAATGGAAAGCTCAGAGCTTATACGCGGACCTTTTGTGGAGATGGGTTCTTTTACAATTTGTACCAAAAGTGACTGATTGGCTTTGATTACATCGTTGATGCTGCCATTCTTGTCAATATCTTTTTCAAATGGAAAATTCTTCAAGGTGTAGTCTTTCAACTTTCCTGTTCTCACCTTTTTGATGAATTTTAACATGGAAGATAACTGTGGCCCTAGGTCATGATAATGCAGAAAAGCATCTTTTTCATATCCTACGTTGACAAAGGCTGCGTTCAGCCCCGTAACGGGTTTTCTGATTTTGGCCAAAAATATATCTCCTACCGAAAAGTTGTTGTCATCTTCATCTTTGTGAAGTTCAATAAGTTTTCCATCTTTTAGTAAGGCAAAATCGACTGCTTCAGTGTTAGATCTTACAATTAATTCTCTATTCACCTGAATCGATTTTGTGGTATGGGACAATAGCCCATACTGGATTAAACATTATAGGGTATCGGCGATAGCCGATGAATTATAAATTTTTTTGGATTTTCCAGGATGTCAAAGAACGTATGGATGTAAAAGGAAAAAGTAGTTAGAACAACTACTTTTTCTTGTGTCGGTTGGCACGTCTACGCTTTTTGCGCTTGTGCGTCGCCACCTTGTGTCTTTTTCTTTTTTTACCACTCGGCATAGAGCTCTTGCTTTTGAGTTGTTAGTATTATTTTACTTGAACGTTGCTTTTGACTCCCTCTACAAACACTTTGGCAGGTTTGAATGCAGGAATATTGTGCGCAGGAATTTTGATAGTAGTGTTCTTCGAAATGTTTCGACCTGTTTTTTCAGCTCTTGTTTTGATAATAAAGCTCCCAAAACCTCTTAGGTATACATTATCACCGTTCTCTAAAGACGATTTGACCTCCTCCATAAAAGATTCAACAGTCGCTTGGACGTCTCCTTTTTCCATCCCTAATTTTTCTGAGATTTTAGTTACAATATCCGCTTTCGTCATTTCGTATTTATTTTCTGATTTTTTAGGCTTGCAAATATAAAAATTAAAATTAATCTTTTGTTTAATGCCTTTAATTTTAAGTATATAAACCACTACATTTATTTTTTAGTATGGTCAAAGCAGACTTTTCCCAAAAAATTCTGGAATGGTATCGAGAACATCAACGGGATTTACCTTGGCGTTCGACTAAAGATCCCTACCATATTTGGTTGTCTGAAATCATTTTGCAACAGACTCGTGTGGTACAGGGTACCCCATACTATCACAAATTTGTAGAAGCCTTCCCAACCGTTCATGATTTAGCACAGGCTAGTGAAGAAAAGGTATTGAAACTTTGGCAAGGATTGGGTTATTACTCCCGAGCAAGAAATCTTCATGCCACAGCCAAAATGGTTTCAGAAGAGTTTGAAGGTGAATTTCCAAATACTTACGAAGGCTTAATACAACTTATAGGTGTTGGGGATTATACCGCTAGTGCCATTGCTTCCATAAGTTTTGATTTGCCTGAACCCGTGGTGGATGGTAATGTCTATCGCGTTTTGGCTCGCTATTTTGGGGTAGACTTGGCCATTAATTCGCCAGAAGGAGTAAAATATTTCAAAACTTTGGCCAGAGAGGTCATGGATACTAAAAACATCTGTGATTACAATCAAGGGATTATGGAGTTTGGGGCGATACAATGCGCTCCAAAAAAACCCTATTGTTTGGTTTGCCCCATACAATCGCATTGTGTTGCCCTCAACACCAATCAGGTTTCGGTTTTACCTAAAAAGTTGAACAAAACCAAGGTGAAACAGCGTTTTTTCGATTATTTGGTACTCTTGGATTCAGAAAAAAACACGGTTCTGGAGCAACGAACCCAAAAAGGAATCTGGTATAAATTGTATCAGTTTCCATTGATTGAAGGAAAAAAAGTTGAGACACTGGATACAATGCGGGAACAAATACAAGGTTTACCCTCGCTTCCCAAAATACAGAGTATCTCTTTGTACAATGAGAAACCTGTAGTGCACAAACTATCTCATCAACATTTAAATACCCGCTTTTGGATTGTTGAAACTGAAGAGAGCCTTGACCAAGGAATTCCTTGGAAAACGGTAGAGGACTATCCCGTTCCGGTTTTGATATCCGACTTCCTCACGGCTTTCAAAATTTAGTACCTTTGCCCAATTAGAAGCGTATGAGCGGAACATTAAATAAAGTCATGTTGATTGGGCATCTCGGAGATGAGGTTAAAATCCATTATTTCGAAGGGGGTAACTGTATCGCACGATTTCCCCTAGCGACCAATGAGACCTATACCAATAGGCAAACTGGTGAAAAAGTGACGAACACAGATTGGCACAATGTGGTGGTTCGAAACAAAGCTGCCGAAATTTGCGAAAAATACTTGTCCAAAGGCGATAAGGTTTATGTCGAAGGAAGGCTTAAAAACCGGCAATGGCAGGGAGAAGACGGCAATACCCGATACACAACCGAGGTACATGTACAGGATTTTACATTTCTTTCTACAAAAAAAGATGGAATGCCTGGCCAAAATTCGCCTGCGCCGATGAATACGGGAAGCACTCCAGTTCCAACCGCATCCAATCCCACCACTGAGATGCCGCAGGAAGAAGCGGATGACGATTTACCATTTTAAACCTAAACCTCTCTGATTTGGACCCTGAGCCCCATAGTTTGGTTTTACTTTTGGCCGAATCCAGTAGCTTTTTTTCGCTAAAAATCATTGTGTTTTTGTTATTGCTTTTGTGCTCTGCCTTGATTTCCGGAGCTGAAGTCGCCCTTTTTGGTTTATCCCCAACAGATCTCAACGATTTGGAAGAGACCAACGCGCCTAAAGGAGCGGTTTTGAATGCACTTTTGGACAAACCCAAAAAACTATTGGCGACTATCCTCATCACCAACAACGCCATCAATATTGGTATTGTTTTGCTATTCAGTTCAATAGGAGACACGTTGTTTTCCAATATCAATCAGACCCTTTTTGGATTCATTTCCGTACGTTTTGTATTGGAAGTGGTACTTGCCACCTTTTTGATTTTGATGTTTGGTGAAATTTTGCCCAAGGTGTATGCCAATCGGAATCAAAAAGAGTTTTCGCTCTTTATGGTATCGCCAATTAGCGTTTTGAATACGCTGCTTACCCCGTTAAGCGCTCCCATGAGACACTCCACTATTTTTTTGCAAGAGCGTCTGGGGCGACAAAAATCCAACTTGAGTGTAGACCATTTGTCCCAAGCGTTGGAATTGGCCTCAGAAGGGGATACAACCAAAGAAGAACAAAAGATATTGGAAGGAATCGTTTCTTTTGGAAACACGGATACTAAGCAGGTGATGCGACCTCGTATTGATATTTTCGCACTGAACGAAGAGATGAAGTTTCCGGAAATTCTGGATGAAATTCAGAAGAACGGTTATTCTCGTATTCCCGTCTTTTCAGAGAATGTGGACAATGTTTTGGGCGTGCTGTATATCAAAGATTTGTTGCCTTACCTCGACCGAAAAAACTTCGCTTGGATGTCTTTGGTGCGTGAACCCTATTTTGTGCCAGAGAACAAAAAATTGGATGATTTGTTATTGGAATTCCAAGAGAAGAAGATTCATTTGGCGGTCGTGGTGGACGAATACGGCGGTACTTCCGGAATCGTCACATTAGAAGATATCATTGAAGAAATTGTAGGGGACATCAGTGACGAGTTTGATGATGAAGACTTGATTTATTCCAAACTTGATGATTACAATTACGTTTTCGACGGTAAAACCGCCTTAAAAGATTTTTATCGGGTCGTTAAGATTGAAGACGAAGAAGATTTTGAGAATCAGAAAGGCGAATCCGAAACCATTGCGGGTTTTGTTTTGGAGATTTCAGGTAGTTTTCCCAAACGAGGCGAAAAAGTCATGTTCGATAACTATAGTTTTGTAGTGGAAAGCTTGGATAAAAAGCGATTGAAACAAATTAAAGTGACATTGCCCCATGAAGCATAGTGTGTTCTTGTTGGTTTGTATTATAGGATTGGCCACCGCCTGTAAAGATGAGGTTTTGCCCAAGCCCAAAGCTTTTCTTCGACTGGAATACAATCAAGCCGAATATGCTCAAACCGATTTGGGTTGCACATATGTGTTTGATAAAAACTTGGCAGCCAACATTCAAGAAAACAAGGATTGTTCGCTCATTTAGGACTTCCCTAATATGAAAGGGTCTATTTATTTGACTTATAAGCCGGTAGAGAACAATTTGGATACCCTTTTGATTGATGCCCAAAGATTATCTTACGAACATGTAGTGAAGGCAGACAACATTTTGGAACAGCCCTTCGTAAATGATACTGACCAAGTTTATGGAATGTTTTATGAGGTTAGCGGTAATGCGGCCTCGCAATCACAATTTTATGTTACGGACAGTACCCGTCACTTTGTGACGGGCTCCCTGTATTTCTATGCCAAACCCAATTACGATTCTATTCTTCCTGCTGCGGTGTATTTGCAGAAAGACATTCGCAGGCTCATGGAAAGCATCCGCTGGGATTAGAAAGTTACTTCTCCCCAAGCAGGGCTTCCGCCTTTTCAATGCTTGAATTTATACTTTTCTTGACCTCCTGTACTTTGACTTCTTCTTCATCCAGCCAGGCTTTTTTCTCATCTGATAGGGGTTTTCCTTCCAGAATTTCTTCAGAATCAAAACGGTCACCGAAACCCATCATCCATTGCATCATATCTTCATTGGCCTTTTGAAGATCTAACATCGCCGCTTGATATTGTTTGCCTGCTTCCGTCGTATCGACTTTTTCTTTGAGCTGGCCAACCAATTCTCCCAAACGTCCCATTTTGGGCATTACCTCGTCATGAATGGCCATAACTTGTTCCATTTGAGTGAGTTCTTCCTCTTTTTTGGCGTCTTTGCATCCTATACAAAAAACTGCTACAAGGAAAAGTATTGCAATTACATTTTTCATTCGTATGATTTTTATCAAAATTATTTGTTTTCCAAATACGGTTCGAGTCCTTCATCAAACATTTTTACGAGCATGGCCGTAACCAATCGGTCAGCTTTATCCGGGTGGCCACCTTCAAAAGGAGGTTCTGGGTCGT
>CALBPG010000071.1 GCA_937899065.1 uncultured Allomuricauda sp. | reverse complement strand
CTTAATTTTAAGGATGATGTAAAGCAATTGTCGGAGGAAAAGAAACAAGAAATGGTTGTAGAGCAAAAGAATACCACCGAAGAACAGGTTTACAAGGCAGTCGAAATCAAAGATTCAAATTTGGTGCAAGAAACTGCTGGTAATGCCATGGGGGTATTATATGCTCAACCCATGGAGGGAGGATACCAATTGGTTGACAATACCCCACAAGTTGTATTTAAATTGGTAGCCACTTCTTTAGAGAATGTTTATCTATTGGACGGAAATGGCTTAAATGGAGTCGTTTTTGAAAAAGAAGGGCAATGGTATTTGGAAACAGCTGAAAAAGGGATAAAGAAAAGTACCCCTTTGCAAATCAAGTTTTAGTAACCGTATTTTCCTTTCCATCGTTTTTTGAGTGCTTCTCGAATAGCATTTTCCCGGGGATTTTGTCCAGGTTCATAGAGCACTTTTCCGCTAATTGCCTCGGGTAAAAAATCTGAGTCAACAAAGTTTTCCTCATAGTCATGGGCATATTGATAGCCCTTCCCATAGCCCAGTTCTTTCATTAATTTGGTAGGTGCATTCCGTAAGGGCAGGGGAACGGATAAGTCACCTGTTTCTTTTACGGTTTGTTGCGCCTTTTTGATAGCAACATAACTAGCGTTGCTTTTCGCAGAACTCGCCAAATAGGTAGCACACTGACTTAGGATGATTCTTGCTTCCGGATAACCAATGGTGTTAACTGCTTGAAAAGTGGTGTTGGCCAATACCAAAGCAGTAGGGTTGGCGTTGCCGATATCCTCCGAAGCCAAAATGACCATGCGACGTGCAATGAATTTGACGTCTTCCCCACCTTCAATCATCCGGGCAAGCCAATACACTGCTCCATTGGGGTCACTTCCCCGAATGGATTTGATAAAAGCCGAAATAATATCGTAGTGTTGTTCTCCGGTTTTGTCGTACAACACCGTATTTTTTTGCACTTTTTGTAGTACGAGGTCATTGGTGATAACAACCTTTTCAGAACCTTCTGAATTGATGAGCAATTCAAAAATATTCAACAGTTTACGAGCATCTCCCCCTGAAAGACGCAGGAGCGCTTCGGTTTCCTTTAGCGTGATATTTTTCTTTTTGAGGACAGCATCAGTGGCAATTGCCCTATGAAGAAGGGCTTCCAAATCCTCTCTGCTAAAGGGGTTCAGTACATATACCTGACACCTAGACAAAAGGGCGGGAATCACTTCAAAACTGGGGTTTTCGGTGGTTGCTCCGACTAAGGTTACCCAGCCTTTTTCCACTGCACCCAAAAGGGAATCTTGTTGTGATTTACTAAACCGATGGATTTCGTCAATGAACAAAATCGGATTCTTATTGGTAAACAAGCCGTCATTCATTTTGGCTTTGGCAATCACCTCCCTAACCTCTTTTACACCACTACTAATGGCACTCAGTGTATAAAAAGGTCTTTTGCTTTCTTCCGCAATAATTTGGGCTAAAGTGGTTTTTCCTGTTCCCGGAGGCCCCCATAAAATCAAGGATGGAATGGTCCCTTTTTTGATTTGTGTACCCAAAGCACCCTCTTCCCCAACCAAATGGGTTTGGCTGATGTAATCTTCAAGGGTTTGGGGCCGTATCCGCTCCGCTAAGGGTTGATTCATCAAAAGAAAACTATGGAAGCATAAAACTAGTTCTTTTTTAGAGCCATGCTAGGTTGGACTTGGAAATTTCATGAACAAAGCCTGTCATTTTGCCTCGTTTTGGCTTTTGGAGGTATTTTTGATACAGAGGTAATATGAAGCAAGAAGTTCCACTTTCCAACCAAGTATTGCTGTACCCACTGGTATTCGTCTTGATTCTTTGGACGGTGTATTGGGTTGAGGTACGTTTTGGTCTGAATTTGAACACCTTGGGCATCTACCCAAGGAATTTGGAAGGGTTACGTGGTATTTTGTTTAGTCCTTTTATCCATGGTTCTGTAGAACACCTCTTCAATAATAGTATTCCCATTGTGGTCTTAACCGCCTTCTTATTCCATTTTTATCGAAATGTATCCTTTAAAGTCCTGTTGCTTGGCATGCTTTTATCTGGTTTGATTACCTGGGGCATTGGTCGTTCAAGCTATCACATTGGAGCCAGCGGGATAATCTATGTTTTGGCAAGTTTTATTTTCTTCAAGGGTATTTTTTCAAAATACTACCGTTGGATAGCGCTCTCGCTTATCGTGGTGTTTATTTATGGAAGTTTGATTTGGTATGTTTTTCCCATTAAAGATGGCATCTCTTGGGAAGGCCATTTGGGTGGATTCATCACAGGATTGCTTTTGGCCGTGTTCTTGAAGGTGGAACAGCCCAAGGAAAAGCGTTATGATTGGGAGGCACAGGATTATGATGATGAAAATGATATGTTTTTACAACATTTTGATGAAGATGGTAATTTCATTGAAAAGCCACCAGAAATTGAGAATTCCCAGGATGAGTGGACTATCAATTACGAGTACAAAAAGAATAAGAAAAACGATTCAATATAGCCCTCTTTGGCGCACGGCCTCATACAAGAATACCCCACAGGCTACAGAAACATTTAATGAGCCAATTTCTCCCAAAAGAGGGAGATTTACTGATTCATCAACCAATTTTAAAATGGAAGGGGTGATGCCTTTGTCTTCTGCTCCCATAACAATGGCGCAAGCTTCTGACATTTGGGATTCGTAAATGCTTTTTTCAGCTTTCTCGGTCGCCGCGACAACATGTACACCGCTGGATTGCATATAGAACAGTGCATCTTTAAGATGGTTGACTTTCGCGATGGGGACATTGAACACACCTCCGGCAGAGGTTTTCACGGTGTCTTGATTTAAGGGAGCAGAGCCACTTCGAGGAATAATGATACCTGATACCCCACAACATTCTGCCGTTCGGATAATCGCACCAAAATTTCGAACGTCGCTTACCTGATCTAGTAGTAAGAATAAAGGTTTTTTGGATTCGTCAGATAGCACTTGTTCCATCAGAGTTTCAAAATGGTGGAAATCCACGGGGGCAATATCCGCTACAGCGCCTTGGTGATTATTTTGGGTAAAACGATTCAAACGTTCCACAGGGACGTAGGAGGTGCTTATTCCTTTCTTCCGTAATAAGGCTTCCAACTCTTGATAGAGGTCTCCACCCAATCCTTTCTGAAGGTATACTTTATTGATGGCTTGACCCGCTTCCACGGCTTCGATTACGGCTCGTATCCCGTATATTTTGTTCTCTTTTGACACAGTTTGTTTACTTCACTTCTATTTCTGAACGCAAAGAAACGGGTTTTCCTGATTTAGTGAAGCCTTCCAAGCGTATTTCGAAGGTTCCCGTGACGTCAGAAGTGTAAAAGAACATATCCTCTTTTGAAGCACCTACTTCCAAAACCGGCTTCCAAAGCAACTGGTAGCGAAAGTCTGGGAGTTTTTCATTTTGGGCTTGGCTATGGTCCGTAAAAAAGTATGTTTTTTGTTTTTGTGGGGCGGGTAAAAAAGTGGAATAGTTCCGTTTGCCCACCAACTGAATGGCTTGAAAATCCATGTCTTCAGTTGTTATCAATATGGCACCACGAAAGGTTTTGGCGTTGAACATCAAGTTTTTACGAACTACTGAAATTTCCTTGATTTTTCTCGCGTCCAAGTCCCAAAGTAAAGAATGGTCTTTCACGAAAGCGCCATCAACCAGCACCAAGGCTGGAAGACTTTCAAAAGCCAAGGATTTATCGGTCCAAACAAAAGCTTGTTTATCCCGAACGCCGACTACCGTTACCACTTCGCGTATAGTTTCACGTAGGGTCGGGAAACGTGTATAATCATCGAGTTGATAGTTCACATCTTCCAATGATTTTAAGCTTTGCGCTTTCGCAGGTGGAAGAATGGAATCGGGCTTTGCTCCCGCATATGCGTTTTCTAACTGATTATGGATGCTTTTCTGTAAAATGAAATCCTTTACCGTCTCATCAAACTTGAATTCAGGGAAATCAAGTTGGCTTACATCTACGGAAGTTTTGGGCACAAATTCAATCGTGTAAGCCGCATCGGTAATAGGTTCCATGAAAATGGGGGTAGTCTCGTAATCTTGAGACAGATTTACAAAAAAAGCACCATCACCATTGCTCTGCGCGATATCAAAATGTTCGTATTGCCCTAACGCAGAGAAGGCAATGGAAACATCCGAAACAGGGTTGGATGCTTTATCCAAGACACGCGCTTGTATCAATTCTCCTCTCAATTCAGGTAAAAAGGAATCAGCATTTAACGTTACGGGTTGCAGAAATGTATTTTTCTGTTCTGCTTCATGGGCTGTGGCAATAGCCTTCAGCGAAAAAGGATTTTTACGGTACACGGATAGGGAATAGTGACCTTGCTTTGCATCCTCATCTTTAAATTCCAATGAGAAGCTCGCTTTTTCACGTGACGCAAACTCTTTTTGAGGAACGCTTAAATCTACTGAAGCACTTGAGGTGTTTGCAGAGGTTTTAACCATGGTTTGTACGGTTTCCCCTAAAACCTTGCTCTGATTATTGGTGTAGGGGTTTATAATGGCGATATCGGTCTGAAAAAAGGCGGGTTCTCCCACATTTTTCATCCAATTCGTGTAGGCTAACAGTTTGTACATGCCTGATTCCAGATTTTCTCGAACGAAGTAATCTCCATAGCCCATACCATCTTTTAAAAAGAGCTTGTGCTCAAAATGAACGGTACCTTCGCTATCGACCAAAACTACTTAGGCCACCTTGCTTATATAGGAAAGCTTTTTTGTTTGTGCCTCACGCACATAGGCTTTGTAGTATAGGTAATCTCCAGGAAAGAGCAGTGCTGTGCTGGTATGGAGGTATACCTTTTCCATGGGAACTTCCATGGATGGTGTTTTTTGGGCAACGGTGAAAGGTGCTGCTGCCAAAAACAAGATAACGATTAGGAGTATAGTTTTTATTTGCATGTTCATATGTGTTAATCTATCCAAAAATCAGGTTTAATGTTACTGCCCAGAACGGTGCAATCTCCGCAGATTCTGGGTACCATGAGAAATGGTTCTCCAGGCGTCATAGCAGGGTTGTCGGAGTAAAACTCAAGACTCTCGTTTTCTATGGCTAGGATTACTTCTGAATTCCCAAATCGGTCTAAGGGTAAACGCGGCGTGAAAAAATTATCGCACCCAACGGCCCATGCGGGAAGTCCTTCTAGAACGAAAAAGTCTTCATAATTGAAAAAAATACGTTTTTCGGTTTGGGAAACCACTTCAAAGTAGCCTGTTGCTTGCCGTGAGGAACTTCCGTTAACGAGAATGTTTCCTGCTAAAAACCCTGGTTGTTGTTGACTCAAAACATTCTCTTGCCCGGACAATTCACGAAGCGTTTGAAAGTAACGAAAAGCTTCTTCCGATTGCACATTCTGTTTGACTAAAATGCTGTAGCGATGCGCGATGAAATAGTCGTCTTCGGCTAAAAAATGAATGGGTAATTCCGTGACGCGTGTATCATCAAGTGCCGTAGTCGAAAACAAAACACTGGTTTGTGACGAACTACTTCCATAACAAAATTGCTCTTCTTGTCTTCTGGGCCGAATGTCTGCCAACGGTGGGTTTTGGGAAATCACGTAGGCTTCAAACTGATTCCACCAAGGTGTAATAAGCAAAAAAGTCTCTTCGAAGGAATAGCGAAAGAACTTGGCTTGACCTGTTGGGTCTAAGGCATTAACTACAATTTCAATTCCCTCAATATTGTCATCATTAATAATTCGGCGCGCGATGACCTCTTCCAATTCCGCTGAACCTGCCAAGGCTTCTGAAGTGGAAGAATAAGTGTTTCCGTCGGTAGAGGCGATATTTAGCGAGTACGAGATTCCTTCTACGGCTGCAAATTCATCCTCGTAGTCATTAATTCCGGGAGCTGTTTCTTGAAAGGCAAACGTATTTCCATCACTAGCTTGTACCTGTACGATTCCATTCTGCTCTGGAACTATTTCGGTAGCACCGAGGGGGCTTGTACGGGTTAAGCTAATGCGTTGGGTCCCCATAACATCAGTAATGGAAGCTTCTATAATAAGCACATTGTCAAACGCTGTGTTGTTGGGAATCTCAAAAGATTCTATGCAAGATTGAAGCCCAAGCGGCAGAAACAATATGGTCTTGAACCAGATTTGGCAACAGGTGATATGTTTCTTAATCTGCTTCAATCTATCCAAAAATCAGGTTTTACATTGCTGCCCAATCTGGTGCAATCCCCACAAATTCTGGGGACCATTTTAAAGGGTCTGTCAGGGTCTGGACCTGCTCCCATTCCTAAACCTTCTGAGTTGTCGGTAAAATATTCCAGTCTTTCATTTTGTATAGCCAAGATAAGTTCAGAATTCCCGAAACGGTCCAAGCTCAAACGTGGAGCAGAGAAACTGTTGTCATTACAATTTACCGCATAAGCAGGAAGGCCGACCCTATCAAAAAAGTCTTCATGATTGAAAAAGATTCTTTTTTCAGAAATAGACACCACATCAAAATAACCGGTTACTTCTCTAGACGGGGCATCATTTACCAACATATTTCCGGACAAGAAACCAGGTTGTTGTTGCGTGAGCAAATTTTCTTGACCAGATAATTCTCGAAGTTTTTGATAGAAGGTAAATGCTTCTTCCGTTTGAACCATCTGTTTTACCAAAATGCTATACCTACGCGCAATAAAATAGTTATCCCGTTCCAAAAAATGAACCGGCAATTCCGAAACTACAGCGGTATTGAGTCCTGCTGTTGAGAACAAAGTACCGCGGTTGGAACTATTGGTTCCAAAGCAGAAAAGTTCTTCTTGCGGTCTTAGCTGGATATCAACTTCTGGCGGGTCTTCAGAAACCACAATAGCTTCAAACTGGTTCCAAAGGGGTGCTACTACTTCAAAATCTTCCTGAAAGGTATATCGAAAGAATTGTGCTTCGCCTGAGGGACTAGAACTGTTTACAACTATTTCAACGCCTTCAATATTATTTTCATTTACGATTCGTCTGGCAATCACTTCATCCAAAGTCGCCGATGGAGGAAGGGTTTCTTCCGTTGAGGTATAGGTATTACCGTCTGTGGAAATAATACTTAAGGTATAGGTATTCTCATTGGTTGCCGCAAAAGCCTCTGCTGATTCGTATTTTCCGGGGGAGACTTCAAAGAAGTCGATAGCGCTTCCATTTCCTAAATTGACACGAACCTGAGCGTTTTGTTCTGGAACAATATTATCATCACCCAGCGTGCCAGTTCTACTTAGGTCAATGGTTTGGATACTGGAAACATCCGTTAATGTACCTTCCACAATGAGAACATCATCAAATTCCGTATTCGTGGGGATGTCAAAAGACTCCACGCAGGAAACCATACCTAAAATGATAAAAGCTGCTGTTGCGCCTTTTAACAAGGGTAAAAACCAACGGATGATATGTCGCTTTAGTCTATCCAAAAATCAGGTTTAATGTTACTTCCTAAAACCGTACAGTCCCCGCAAATTCTAGGAACCATTTCAAAAGGACGGTTTGGGTCTGGGGGATCAAAAGGATTTAAGACGTTATCGCTTATATACTCCAAGTTTTCATTTTGTATACCTGAAATCAGTTCTGAATTTCCAAAATTATCATAGGGTAACAAGGGCTTGAAAATATTATCACATCCAACTGGGTAAGCTGGTGTTCCTACAGGTGCAAAGAAATCCTCAAAATCAAAAAAGATTCTTTTTTCGGTTTGTGATACTACTTCAAAATACCCTGTGGCTAGTCGAGATGAATTTCCATTAACCAAAATATTCCCAGCTAAAAACCCAGGTTGCTGTTGACTCAACAGGTTCTCTTGTCCAGATAGCTCCCTTAGGGTTTGATAGTATTGAAAGGCTTCTTCCGATTGCACATTTTGTTTTACCAGTATACTATAACGATTAGCAATAAAGTAGTCGTCTTTCGCTAAAAAATGAATAGGTAGTTGCGAAACTCGCGTTTCTTCGAGGTCAGTGGTGGAAAACAAAATACTGGTTTGAGAAACATTGGTGCCATAACAAAATTGCTCTTCTTGACTTCTTGGTCTAAGATCAACCTCTGGAGGATTTTCTGATACTACAAAGGCTTCGAGAGGTCTCCAAAAAGGAGCGATAATCAGAAAAGTCTCATCGAAGGAATATCGAAAAAACTTGGCTTGACCAGAAGGGTCCGACGCATTCACCACAATTTCAACTCCTTCGATATTGTCATCATTGATAATACTACGAGCCACCACTTCTTCCAACTCGGCAGTACCTGAAATTGTCTGCGGGGTAGAGGTATACACATTCCCATCAGTTGATGCAATACTTAAAGAATATGAAACGCCTTCGGTGGCAGCAAAAGCATCATTGGATTCATAAATTCCTGGTTGCGATTCCTGAAAGCTGAAAGTACTCCCATTACTAGCCAGTATCTGTACGGTGGCATTTTGCTCAGGCGTTACCTCTGTGGTGCCCAGGGGACTGGTTCTGGTTAGGCTAATGCGTTGCGTCTCCATAGCATTAGTGATGGAACCCTCGATGATTAGCACGTTATCAAATTCGGTGTTTGTTGGAATTTCAAAAGACTCAACGCATGAAACCATACCCAAAGCAAAAAAGCTTAACATCGCTCTTCGGGCCGATAACCAATCGTTGATATGTATTCTTACTCTATCCAAAAATCAGGGGTAACATTACTACCCAAAACCGTGCAATCTCCGCAGATTCTAGGTACCATTTTAAAAGGAGCATTGGGGTCAGGGTTTGCACCACCTGGACCTGTTCCACCAATATTATCATTAAAGAATTCCAAGCTTTCATTTCGAATGGCATTCAGTAATTCTGAGTTTCCAAAACGATCAACTGGCAAACTGGGGGTTTGAGGTTCTCCGCAACCTACGGCAAAGGCGGGTAATCCTTCTGGTTCAAAGAAATCCTCAAAATTGAAGAAAATCCTTCTTTCACTTTGGGAGACTACTTCAAAGTACCCAGTTACCTCTGGGGTGGAATTTCCATTGACCAGAATATTACCGGTCAAAAAACCTGGTTGTTGCTGTGTAAACACATTTTCTTGACCAGAGAGTTCCCTAAGTTTACGATAGAAGGTAAATGCCTCTTCTGATTGTACTTCTTGTTTTACCAAAATGCTGTAACGATGGGCAATGAAGAAATTGTCCTTTTCCAAGAAATGCACTGGAAATTCTTGTACCTCGTTACTTGAAAGTTCGGTTGTCTCGAAAAAAGTTCCGCTTTGGGACGAGTTGGTTCCAAAACAGATTAATTCTTCTTGTGATCGAAGACGAATGTCAACTTGTGGCGGGTCTTCGGATACAATGAACGCCTCGAATTGGTTCCATTGGGGTGCAATGATTTTGTAGGTTTCTTCAAACGTATACCTAAAGAAGTTGGCTTGCCCTGAAGGGTCTGTAGTATTGACTATTATTTCTACCCCTTCTATATCGTCGTCATTAACTATTCTGCGGGCTACAACTTCGTCTAAGGGTGCCGTTGGCGGTAATGTCTGGGCGGTAGAAGTATATGTATTTCCATCTGCGGAAATGACTTCCAAGGTGTACGTATTGCCCTCCGTGGCTGCGAAGGTTTCCACCGATTGATATCGACCTGGCGCTACCTCCTGAAAAGCAAACGAGTTTCCGTTCCCTAAACGCACGGTTACACTAGCGTTTTGTTCTCCCACCACTTCGGCAGTACCTAAAGGAGCTGTTCGTGTTAAAGATATTTCTTGTGTGGATTCGATATTGGTCAAGGTGCCTTCTACAATCAAAACATTATTAAAGCCCTCGTCTGTTGGAATTGGAAATGGGTCTACACATCCCCAGGCGAAAAACAATAAGGACCACGCAAGAATTGAAACAACTTGTCTTTTTTGATTTTTCATGGAGCTTTAGAATCTGATGTTGTAGGTAATTGAAGGAATCGGGATGTTGAAAATGGAACTCTGAAAGGCCTTAACCTCTGCATTTTCTGTCACAAAGAATACCGAATACGGATTGTTTCTTCCCAATACATTGTAAATGGAAAGGCTCCAAAAGCTGTGGGCCAGCTTATTTTTCTTATGGTTGCCTTCAAGATTGAGCCCTATGTCCAAACGGTAGTAATCTGGAATACGGAAACTATTTCGTTGACTATACAATACCTGCTGCTCACCATTGAAAAAGAAAGTTCCGGTTGGGAAGGTTACAGGTCTTCCGGTTTGATAGGTAAAGTTGGTTGAAAAACTCAATCTTTTGGTAATTGCATAGTTGGCAACAAGACTAACGTCATGAGGTTTATCAAAATTCGCCGGGAAGAATTCTCCATTACTTACCAGCTCTTCGGGAAACTCACTGTCCAGTTTAAAGAAAGCCCTAGAGTAGGTATAACCCAACCATCCCGTAAGCTTACCACGATTTTTACGTATCAATAACTCTCCGCCATACGACTTACCCTCACCCTGAAGGGTTTCTTGCTCGATGGCTTCATTCAAAATGATATCGGCACCGACTTTAAAATCCAAAATGTTGTCTTGTATTTTATAGAATCCTTCAACGCTGACCTCATACAGGCCATCATCAAAGAATTTGTATACCCCTGCTGAAAAAATAGAAGCTCTTTGTGGTTCAATATTGTTATCGGATAATTTCCAGGTATCGATAGGTGAGACGGTGGTATTGTTCGAAAGTGAATGGATATACTGCGTAGCACTGCTATAACTGGCTTTGATAGACAAATCCCGATTTAAAGAGTACCGTGCTCCAACCCTGAATTCAGGAAAGGCATAGGTTTCAAAAAACTCACCACTTTCTATTTCCTGGGTTTCTTGGAGCGAAGTTTCATTTCGTGGGGCGTTATCCGCATAAATTCTTTGTTCTCCAGGGCCTATGGCGTTGAAAATGGAATAGCGAAGCCCCAGTTCGAGTTGAAACTTTTCTGAGAAGGTAATGTTGTCTGCAATGAAAACCGCTGATTCCAGGCCTTGTTCTTCATCTACATCACGACTTTGTACTTGACTTTCTCCACCCAAACCGCGGATGCTTCCTGGTTCAAGCCCATACAGTTTGCTGGAAACGCCATAAGTAAGCGAGTGCGTTGTGTTGGGTACGTAGTCCATTTTAAATTTGAACTCAGTTTCTCGAATATTGAAGTTGTAATTGAAGGCAGTTTGGGGGCGACCTTCAAAATCAATTTCAAAGAAATAATCACTGTGCGTAAGTGAAACCGCGGCTTGACTCTTCTCGGAAAACTTATGGTCCCATTGCAGAGAAGCCAGTGTATTGTCATAGGAGTAAAGCGAGTCTTGGGTAATGCTAAAAGCGTCTTGACTGTAATATCCTTGTGCTTGGATGGTGTTGTTTTCGTTGATTTTGTGATGGTATTTGGCCAATACATCAAAGAAATATGCGCTTCTACCTTGAAGGTCTTCGTTGTCCAAAGTGCCCAAAATCCAATCCGAATAAGTTCCTCTTCCGGCCAATGTTAATCCGGCTTTCTCCTTGACTATAGGAATATCCAACTTTACATTTCCAGTAACAGGACCTATGGAGGCTTCACCAGAAATTTTTTCTGAATCGGGAACTTTTGTCGTAATCTTGAAAACAGAAGAAAGCCTACCTCCGTATTCCGCAGGAATATTCCCTTTGTAGATATCTATGGTTTCTACTGTAAAAGGGTTTAGCGCTTGAAAAATTCCAAAAAAGTGGGATGGGTTATAAATCACGGAATTGTCTAGTAACACAAGATTCTGGTCCGTTTTGCCCCCACGGACGTTGAACCCGGCCGAACCTTCCCCGGAAGTGGTAATTCCCGGTAATGTAGTGGCGATTTTCAACAGGTCGCGTTCCCCTAAAACGACTGGAATCGTTTTGGACTCTTCTGCATCAATTGTGTTTTTTCCTGTGGTAGTTGCTTCAATAATGGAACGGCTGTCTGCTTCTACTACAACTTCGTCCAATTGTTCCACGCTTTCCGAGAGCACGATTTCTAGGTTCCCATCTCCGTAAACGATGATGGGTTGTTCCAAACGTTCCAAACCCAACGCGTCGGCAAATAAGGTGTTTTCCCCATAAGGTAATGTGAAGGTATAGTTTCCAGCAGCGTCCGTTAGCGCGGTAAGACCAGAGCCCGTGCTTAACAAAACCCCTGAAACCGGTCTGCCTGATTGGGCATTCACAACCTTCCCATTTAGCGTAAATTCTGAAGCAGATGCTCCCGAGCGCTGTTTCCCGATTTGTATGGAGCGTTTACGTCTCCGAATATCACTTCTTTGCTCGTTGATTACAACGGAAATATTTTCGTCTGAATAATACTCCGGTTCTGTGGCGGTGGTATCAACCGGAGCAGGGAAGAAACCATCAGGGAGATAATCGTGAATCAACCTCCCTCTAGTAAGGTAAATACGATTGTCTGCATATTTAAAATATTGTAAGTCGGTTTCCTTAAAAAGGTCTGTCAAAACCTCCGTCAGTTTTGTGTTTTGATAGTTTTTCGTCAAACTATCTTTAGGAAGCCAATTGTTGAGGTAGTAAAATCGTACCCCAGACTGTTGTTCAACCTTGGCGAGTATATCGGCAAGGGTGTTTTTCTCTACTTGCAAGTTTACGGTAGCTTCTTGTTGACCAAAGAGATTTGTGGTAATGCATATAAGCGTGATGAGGATGAAGTAATTTTTGGTCATGCTAGTTGTTTTTTTCATTGATTGAGGCATCCCATTGGTTAAGTACATCTATAATAGCTTCATCGCCTTTTTTGTCTTTGCGGGACTCCTTAAAGTATTGGCTGAGTTGTTCTTTAGCTTCGGGAAAGACTTTGAAAACATCCTTTTTTCCTTTTATCGGATACATTTGGTCTTGTGTCTTTATGAACAATTCGGTGGTTTCCACATATTGAACGTAAATCTGGTTTCGGTTTCGGATGCGTTCTTTTCCTTGCTTCTCGTGCTTTTGAAGTAGTTTGAATTGTGCATTAGACAGCAATACTTCAAAGAATGAAACTTCTTCTGATTTAGGAAGAAGATGTTTTTCGAAAACGGTACCATCTATAGTAAAACCTTGCAAAAGCTCTGGAGCCAATGTGATAGACGGAAGGTTGGTTTGTTTTTGGGGAAGTATTTCCAATGAGTTTCGTATCAAATCGTAACGACCTGAAATATTGGAGTAGGTTTGCTGTTTATAGACTATGTTCATTTGCTGATAGTCTACGGTTTGATAAAAGGGATGGTTCTCTGGACTGAGGTTAGGATAGGGAAGATTAACGGTCCCCTTGAAAATCCCAGAATTTTCAATTCCAATTAAGTAATCGAAAGTTTGGTAAACATTATTTTGTGAATTTTGGGCATTCCCCAGAAAACAAAACGACAAGAACAGCGTAAAACAGCCTGTTTGGAACAGACGCAGTTTTTTAAATGACAAATTCATAAGTGGTTGATATTTCGAAAAAACAAACGTTTTGGGAAGTAATACGTTTAGCAACAT
>CALBPG010000070.1 GCA_937899065.1 uncultured Allomuricauda sp. | reverse complement strand
ATCCGAGATTATATTCTTGTAGTGGATGTGGCCAAAGCCCACGTGGTGGCCCTACAACGTCTGCTTCAAAATAAAAATGAAAAGAACTACGAGGTATTCAATTTGGGTACCGGAAAAGGAAGTTCTGTATTGGAAGTTATCGAAAGCTTTGAACGCGTTTCGGAGAGTTCACTCAATTATAAAATTGTAGACCGTCGACCTGGAGATGTGATTCAGGCCTACGCTGACACGGCAAAAGCTAACGAAGTTTTGGGCTGGAAAGCTCAATCCAATCTCGACCAAGCCATGCAATCGGCTTGGGACTGGGAACAGAAAGTTCGACAGTAAAAGAAAACAACCCGCCATCACGGCGGGTTTTTTATTTGCCAAAAGTAGCTTACCTTAAGCTCACTAACGACTAACGTATTTTTGAAAATGAAACAAAGGCTAACCCTACTTTTCCTGATGTTTTCTGCTCTGGTTTTTGGTCAGAAAACCTATCTGCATTGCGGACAAGTGCTAGATGTAAAATCTGGAAAGATGCTCAAAGCACAAACCTTGATCATAACCGGTAATACCATTTCAGAAGTTCAATCAGGCTACATTTCTCCCACCGAAAGTGAAGATCAAGTCATCGACCTCAAAAACATGACGGTGTTGCCTGGGTTTATTGATATGCACGTGCATCTAGAAGGGGAGTCCAATCCCCAAAGCTATATTCAACGATTCACCTTGAACGAGGCGGATGTCGCTTTCCTTTCGAGTTTGTATGCTAAAAAAACCTTGATGGCTGGCTTTACCACCGTTCGGGATTTGGGAGGCAGTGGGGTAAATATTGCTTTACGCAAAGCCATTGATAGAGGTACGGTAATCGGTCCACGGGTTTTTACCGCTGGAAAGGCCATTGCCAGTACTGGAGGCCATGCGGACCCAACCAACGGCATGCGAAATGACCTAAAAGGAGACCCCGGTCCAAAAGAAGGCGTGGTCAACTCGCCTGAAGATGGTATTAAAGCCGTGCGTCAGCGCTATAAAGATGGTGCGGATGCTATCAAAATAACGGCTACGGGAGGTGTGCGCAGCGTTGCCAAAAGTGGACAGAATCCACAGTTCACAGTTGAAGAAAACAAGGCGATAACTGAGACGGCCAAAGATTACAACATGCTAACCGCGGCCCACGCCCACGGAGACGAAGGGATGCAACGTGCTGTGATAGGTGGTATCAAAACCATTGAGCACGGAACTTTGATGAGTGAAAAAACCATGGATTTGATGGTGCAGTATGATACATATTTGGTGCCCACAATCACAGCAGGGAAACAAGTCACGGAGAAAGCTAAGATTCCGGGATATTTTCCAAAAGTGGTAGCGCAAAAGGCTAGTGAAATTGGTCCTAAAGTCCAAAATACGTTTGGAAAAGCCTACAGAAAAGGAGTACCTATCGCTTTTGGAACAGATGCGGGAGTTTTTCCGCATGGTGAAAATGCAAGGGAGTTCAAATATATGGTTGAAGCTGGAATGCCTGCCTTGGAAGCCATTCAGTCCGCTACGCTGACCAATGCAAATTTGTTGGGCATGGAAAAAGACTTAGGACAACTGAAAAAAGGTTTTCTTGCGGACATTGTCGCTGTAGAAGGCAATCCTTTGGAAGAAATCAACATCTTGGAATCCGTCGGTTTCGTGATGAAGGATGGAAAAGTCTACCAACAACCCAACTAAATTCAGGAAATGCAATTCGATACTACGGAAGAATTGCTTCAACATGCGCAAAGCAAACAGCTTTTTGAACCTTTGGTGGAACAGGTAATCAAGGATTTCGGCTTAGTAGGTGTAGCCCTCAATATTCCAGAACCATTTAAGTCC
>CALBPG010000069.1 GCA_937899065.1 uncultured Allomuricauda sp. | reverse complement strand
GCGGTATCAATCGCGGAAAGCCCCAAAATGGTCCATGCCGCCGGAATTCCTGATTTCTCTACTAGCGCTTTAAGTTGTTCTTCGGCCTCGCCAAGTATTACCCCTTGTCCATACACGATGTAGGGACGTTTTGCAGCATTAATGAGTGCCGCAGCGGCTTCGATGGCACTTGGTTCTGGCTCGGGTACGGCTTGATAACTGCGTACCGCGGTGCACTTGTGATATTCGAACTCTACTTCATCGAATTGGGCGTTCTTCGTGATATCAATCAGTACAGGGCCGGGCCTTCCTGCTTTAGCGATATATATTGCTTTCGCGAAAATTTCTGGAATTTCAGAAGCTTTAGTGATTTGGTAATTCCACTTGGTCACTGGAGTTGAAATCCCAACTATGTCGGTTTCTTGAAACGCATCAGAACCTAATAAATGTCTAGGTACTTGTCCTGTGATGCAGACTATTGGCGTAGAATCTATTTGCGCATCTGCCAGCCCTGTAACCAAGTTCGTAGCCCCAGGGCCGGATGTAGCTATTGCCACCCCAACCTTACCCGAAACACGAGCATAACCTTGAGCAGCGTGCGTTGCCCCTTGCTCATGTCTCGCAAGAATGTGCGTTAACCTATCTTGGAACTTATATAACTCATCATAAACTGGCATAATTGCCCCTCCAGGGTATCCGTAAATCAAATCGACACCCTCGGCAATAAGACAGTGAATGATGGCCTCAGCTCCTGTTACTTTCAATTTTTTTGAGCTTTTGGATTCGGTTTTTTGAACCTTCATCGTTTCCATAAGCGTTTCTTTACCTCGTTAGTATTATTACAACATATCGGTCACGCAACCCAAAGACGCCGATGATACTGTTTTAGCGTATTTGTAAAGACTCCCCTTAGATACCTTTAAGGGCGGTGCTGACCATTTTTCTTTTCTATTGGCGATTTCCGTATCGGTTAAAGCCACGGAAATACTATTTTTCTCTGCATCTATGGTGATGACATCGCCATCTTCAACCAGACCAATCACTCCGCCATCTTGTGCCTCAGGAGCAATATGCCCTACAACAAATCCATGTGTACCCCCAGAAAAACGTCCGTCGGTTATCAATGCGACATCTTTTCCAAGTCCAGCACCCATAATAGCAGCTGTAGGTTTCAGCATTTCAGGCATGCCCGGACCTCCTTTTGGTCCTTCGTAACGAATGACCACTACATCGCCCTTATTAACCAGACCGTTTTTGATACCGTCATTGGCCTCAAATTCCCCGTTGAACACTTTTGCAGGTCCAGAAAAATACACACCTTCTTTCCCTGTTATTTTTGCCACCGCTCCTTCTTCGGCAAGATTCCCATACAAAATGCGCAAATGTCCCGTAGGTTTGATTGGCTTATCCAAATCCATTACGATTCGTTGTCCTTCATTCAACCCTGGAAGTGATTCCAGATTCTCTGCAACCGTTTTTCCAGTAACCGTCAAACAGTCTCCATGCAACATTTCATGCTTCAACATAAACTTCATTACAGCTGGTATACCACCCACATTATGAAGGTCTTCCATTAAATATTTTCCGCTAGGTTTTAAATCTGCAAGAAAGGGTGTCATGTCACTAACTCTTTGGAAATCATCCAAGGTAAAAGATACTTCTGCAGCATTGGCAATGGCTAAAAAATGCAGCACCGCATTGGTTGAACCTCCAAGGACAGCTATTAGCCTAACGGCATTTTCCAAGGATTTCTTAGTTACGATATCCAAAGGCTTAATGTCCTTCTCCAATAGACTTCGCATTGCGTTACCCGCCCTAAAGGCATCATTTGTTTTGTGCTCTCCAACCGCAGGATTGGAAGAACTATATGGCAAAGACATTCCCAAAGCCTCAATGGCTGAGGCCATGGTATTCGCGGTATACATGCCTCCGCAAGCACCCGCACCGGGACATGCATTCTGAATTACATTTTGATATTCGGTTTCATCAATAGTTCCTGCTACCTTTTCACCCCACGCCTCGAAAGCAGAAACAATATCCAACTTTTTATCCTTATGACATCCTGGAGCGATAGTACCCCCGTAGAGCATCAAAGAAGGACGATTTAGCCGTATCATAGCCATTAAGGCACCAGGCATGTTCTTATCACATCCCACTACTGTGACCAGACCGTCGTAGTTCATTGCTTGTACCACGGTTTCCATAGAATCTGCAATGATGTCACGAGAAGGTAACGAATACCGCATCCCATAGGTTCCCATGGAAATTCCGTCACTAACCCCAATAGTGTTGAAAATCAATCCCACTACGTCACCTTCTTTCGTCCCCTCTTTTACGTGAACTGAAAGGTCATTTAAATGCATATTGCAAGGGTTTCCTTCATATCCCGTACTAGCAATCCCGATTAATGGTTTTTTCATATCCTCTCGCGTCAAACCAATAGCGTGTAGCATGGCTTGTGCTGCGGGTTGTGTAGGGGCTTGGGTAACGTTTTTACTGTACTTGTTCAATTCCATTGACGGATTTATTTGAAATGTACTTTTTAGGTGAATTTATCTTAGCCCTCAAAGATATATCTTTACAAAACCCAATCTTTTTAACATTTTTAAACCGTTTAAACTCATTCAACAGAATCATTTGCTATCTCATTCACAAACAATAGTTTAGGGTACAAAAAATACCATATTCAACAGGTTTTGGATGGTCATCGGAAGATAAAAATCAAGGATGCGAGATGCAAGAAATCTAACTATCCGCCTTATCGGATATAGGGAAGAAGGAAGATTGACTAAACCAATTTGAACTGAACGGTATCCCCTGCCCTTTTTTGAGCGAGCGTACAGATAGAAGCTTCGGTAAGTTGAAGTATGCGTGGGTAGCCCCCGGTAGTCTGCCCATCCTTCATTAAAATGAGCAACTTTCCCCCGGGAGTTAGTTGTACTGTACCAGGCAATGTTCCCGAAGTGATTATCGTATGTTGATGCCCCACTATTTTCTCGGCAATCTGATAAGCCATACGATTGTTTTTTTCCGAAACGGTGAATTCTTGTGCAAAAAGTTCTGCCAATTGGGCATCCCCCAGAATCATGAATTCAGGACCTTTTTCAACCTCTAGATAGTTGCTATTAAAATGATTTTCCAAGATAGGGTCGCTGATAAGGGCATCATACCGTTTGGTTTCAAAATATGAAATTTCATTCCTTTCCAATAGCTTTTTCCCTGCGGTTACTGGGAAATACTGAGACCGACTCCCCAAAACTTCTTCGGTTAAAAACCCACCTTTTACTGCTAAATATGACCTGAAACCCGACTCCAACTTACCATAAGACAGAATATCTCCTGCTTTCACTTGAACCACATTATGATTTTTAATGGGTTCATTGTTCAAGGTTGCTGCCATCTCAGCACCTGTTAAACAGATATATGTGGGTGTTTCAAAAAGCAAGGTCGGCCCTGTCATGGTAATTTCCATCACAGCATCATTGGGCTGATTTTCCAATAGAAGATTCGCTTTACGTACCGCTAAAGCATCCATACCCCCTGAAACTGGCACTCCCATACTCCGGTATCCAAATCTTCCTAAATCTTGAATGGTTGAGAAAAACCCTGGTTTTAAAACTTTAAGCATCGATTAGGGTTTTGTTTAGATTATAAATCCCTACTTCACTTTCGATTTTGCGGAGCTTGTGTTCCGCTTTAGTAATCGCGTGAAATCGAATCCGGTCCCCCACCTTCACAAAACAGGGTGGTTCCAATTTTGGATTAAACAATGGAATGGGGCAATTCCCTATGATATTCCATCCTCCAGGAGAGTTTTGCGGGTAGATACCTGTTTGTTTCCCAGCCAAACCTACGGCACCTGGAGACACTTCCAACCTTGGGTCATCTCGTCTGGGAATCTCCAATGATTGAGGTAACCCGCCCAGATACAAGAAACCGGGCAAAAAACCGATTCCATATACCAGATAGTCCTCTGAGGTGTGCAGTCGGATGACTTCTTCCTCGGATAATCCAGATTTTTCAGAGACCATGGGTAAATCCAGGGCAAATTCTGAATCATAACAAACTGGGAGCTGCCAGCAGTGGCGTTCTGTAGTATTTTGATGACCATCTCTTTTGGAATAGGCGTCCAAAAGAAGCTTTTTTTCTTGTTCGAAATCAAATTTTGATTTCGAAATCAGTGTGACTGAATTATATGAAGGGACATATTCCCAATCGGAACGGTCTTGCGACTTTAAAGCCTCCACAAAAGCAAGAATATCCGCTAAAATCAATTCGTTTACTTCTTGCGGCCATTGCAACAAAATTGCCATTTCGCCAAAACGAGAAATTTGGAGGTCAAATGTATTCACTGCGTGGGGGATATTCCGTGCTTTATTAATTGTTGTTTAAGATACATCAATATTTCCAATGCTTTGGGTGTATCGCTATGGATACAAATGGTTTCTGCCACCATTTTCCGCCTTTGCCCAGAAGTAGTACGTATCATACCCTTTTTCGCTATTTCAACCACTTGCTCCAAAACCTTTTTCGGGTCTACAATTACAGCATTTTCAATACTTCTATTAACCAATCTTCCTTGGGCGTCATATGCTCTATCTCCAAAGGCTTCATATATAACCTTTAATCCATTTGAAAGGGCGATATCTCCAAAAACGGCATTATGAGGCATATATACAGTGTCGCACAATTGTGTTTTTTGAATAACTGCAACCATCATCCTGGCTTTTTCCGCATCATGGACCAGTTCGTTATACAAAGCCCCATGCGGTTTGATGTGATGAACATTCAAATTAAGCCGGGAAGCCAAGGCTTTAAACTCCAATAATTGCTTTTCAAGACTCTGCTCAAGTCTTACTAAAGCAATATTCATTGATTTTCTTCCAAAATTTGCTTTGTCGGGATATGATGGGTGTGCACCAATGCGTACATTATGACTCCTTGCTAGCAACATCGCCTGCTTCATGGAATTGGCGTCCCCAGCGTGCCCTCCGGTCGCAATACTACAGGATGAAATGTAAGGATACAGTGGGCTTTCATCAACCAAACCTTCTCCTACATCACAATTGATATCAAGATGAACCATCTTCATATTAATGAGAATACATCTAAAAAACTCTTAATCCCTAAAAACAGGGCAAAACCAACAATTAGAAATCCAAACACATTTTGAAACCTTGAATTTTTATGTTCGGCCATAATCTGTTTTTGATTTACTGTCCACAACAACAAAATGGCCATCAATGGCAAAAGCGCAGCATTCGCAACCTGCGCAATTTGGATGACCCAAACCGGTTCAACTCCAATGGAGAGAAAAACAACTCCAGTGGCCAGTACAAGCATCCAAACCATTCGAAACTTTTTCCCTTTTGTATTCTTTTCCCAACCAAAACAGCTTTGTGCAACATAGGACGCTGCCAATGGTGCTGTGATAGCCGAGGTTATTCCGGCAGCCAATAAACCTAAAGCCATTACCAATCGAGCCCATGATCCTAATAATGGTTCAAGTCCAATTGCCATATCCATCACTCCATTTACTTCGTTTAGTGGCGTCGCAGCAGCGGCGGTAATAATTGCCATGGAGACCAATCCGCCCAATCCGATAGAAATAATGGTATCCCAACGCATCGCTTTGTGATTTGATTTTGAACTCCATTTTTCACTCACAAGAGAGGCATGTAAAAAAAGATTGTATGGGACAACGGTAGTTCCAACCAATCCTAGAATGGTCCAAATGCTGCCCTCTGGAGAAGAAAATGTAAACGCCCCACTTAACCAATCCAGCAAGTTAGGTTTGGTAATAATCGCTGTGATGATGAAGCAAAGACCCATTAGGGCCACAAGAACTACAAAAACTCGTTCCAAAAAACGATAGTTTCCAAACCAAAGTAATGCAAAGGCGATTACACCAACAAGCCAAGGAGACCAAGTCGTTACGGTTTCGTTGTTTATAATACCAGAAATTCCAAGAACAGCTCCTCCGATATTTCCTGCTTCATATGCTGCGTTCCCTAGCAATATGCCCATCAAAACCAAAAAAACCAAGAGGGTTCTAATCCATTTTATTTGGATTGAAGACCGCACTGCTTCAACGAGTCCGGTCTGGGAAACCATCCCCACTCTACCCGACATTTCCTGTAAAACAATCGTTGCGATGGTGGAAATAAGTAAAGTCCACAACAAGGCAAAGCCAAATTTCACCCCAGCAACTGTACAAACGGTAAGCGTACCAGGACCAACAAATGCTGCCGCAATAAAAACACCTGGACCAATCTTTTTGAACATGAATTTTTGAACTTCCGTTGAAAGGTAAATCTTTTGAAGCAAAAGATGCATTTCGTCCAAAAAATTGCATTTCGTCTAAAAATCACCCCGAATCGGAACTATGGGTATACGATTCGGAAATTAGTCGAGTTATAATAGTCCCAAATCTTATTATTGACTTAAACTTGACCGACACCTATGACCTGCAAGGACTGTGGCAAATTATTGGACGAACACGAAAAAGAGGCGTCTTTAGACGCACTTGGTGTTCCCCTCTGCGCGAGGCATACCCGACTCATCAAACGGATTATTTTAAACAATAACACCCCGCTAGAGGCCATTCAATTGTTCTATGGCTTAAAAGACCGTGGTGCACAACCCATGTTAGAATGGTGGGATGGTAAAAAATCGGTTGATATTGCCTTCTCCCGCGTAAAACTGAACATCGAAATCGATACGGAGTACAATCTTATCACCCACGAACAAGCCCTTAAAGATTTAGAGGACGGAATGCATTCTTTCAAAAATGGTTTTACCACAATTCGTATACCGCACCTAACCGTAAAGTACTATTTGGAAGATACCATTGACAACATTCTTGGCATCGTGGCAGACCTAAAAATCAACATGAAGGTTATTTAGGCAACAATTTTCTTCTTATTAGTAATGAGAAAAGTTTAAATCCGCTGTAGGTATCATAGTAACAACAACGACGCCTTTTATAAAGTGTCTCCTACTATTCAAACGTATCATATCCAAGATATTTGATAAGAGAAATTCTCGATTCAATGGACAATTGCCAATAGATATAAATTGTAGAAAGACTTTTCGTCGTAAAAGGAATTACAGCGGATTTTTGTTCTGGCTATTTGTCGCTACGTTCGTCGCAGTATTTGTAGCTGGCGTATATTTTTTAATAACTGAATACCCATTCTAATGAAAAAAGCCCCTTAAATGGGGCTTTAGAATTATTTCTTCTTTAAGTGCCTATGGTAAGGGTTTTGTCATAAATTGCTGTACACAAGTGCTATCACAAGTTATCTTTGCTCTTTCTCTGATTTCATGACATCTTGCTTTTTCCTCTGGGTTTGTTAAGGCGTCACACCTTTCTCTTGCGGCTTTACTAGTCTCGGCACAACCCGAACTGCATTCATTGAAACCTGTTTCATTAAAGTCCTTCCAAAAGACATTGCTATTATATAAGTCCGAAAGCACAGAAGAACCAATATTAACATCCTTAAAGGCTTTGGCAACCATCCTACCTTTTTTCTCCATTTTGTCTGCAACTGCTTGTAGACTATCGATTTTGGCCAAAAGTTCGTTTTCTCTCTCTTTCTCAAGACTAGTGTCGTTGCAACCAACTAGGATTGCAGAAAAAATAAGTATTCCCAATAGTTTTCTCATGGTTGTTGTTTTTGTTTCTTACAAATTATTGCATTAAACAAAAAGATGTAGGTAATTATGTATAAGCCGTAAGTTTCTTTGTACAGATTGTAGTAGACAACGACTATCTTCCATAAACCTTAACCTCTGATTTTCTTCTGTTTACCAACCCTTTTACTACCATACCCTATGTCTTGTCCATTTCACAAACTGCCGAACAGTATTGGGGTTTGAGGACAATCCTGTAAGAAAAATACTAATTATATAATATAGTCGTTCTTTGCCCATGGACTGGAAAGAAGCACATCAAGAAATAGCAAACCTGCTAGAGGATTATCAAATCAAGCGAATAGAACTCGCTAGGGCTAAGAACAAAAAGCAAAAGGAAGAACGCAACAGGGCTATGCAATTGGTCAACGACCGAGCCAAAAAATACATTCATGATAATGATGAGCTCTATATGCTGTTTGCTGGAGATTCGAGAAGCGACCCGAATAGTTAGCATTCTGTTTGGGATGAGTTCCTCAATCCGAACCTATTTGAATTTGACATAGAAGAACTGTTATCCAAAATTCAGAAGAAAATAAATGGTCAGGAAAAAGACTAATACAAAAATGCTTCGTTTCATTTTTAAATTTCGACTTGTTGTTAAAGGGTTGTGAATAACTGTGGGTATCCAAACTTGTAAATAATAAGTTCTAGATATAATTTTAGTATATGGATTTTTTTAATTCTATCCTAACTAATACTGCACTAGGTGTAGTTTTGTTGGGTGTCATTTCTGGTTTGATAGTAGATATTATCAGAAAGAAATGATTTGTAGAACTAACTAAACCAACGAAAGTTACTTGTACAAATCAAGTAATCGGGTATACGTGCGGGTTATTCAAAACGATAGTTGAATTATATATCTGACCTTTGTAATCAATTACAGAGGCTTTTTTTTAATCATCCGCCCTTTCGTAAGCAAGTGTTTAACTCGTATTGAATCCCTCTTGACTCAATCGAACTTGGAGCAAGCGAGGCAGCAGCAACATACTCGCCGCGGCAATAGGAGTATCAATCGGAGTAATCATTACTGTGGTAATTTCGAGATGTTAAACTCTTAATAAGCCTATATCAAAAATCTTTAAAGTTTGAAATATGGATATGGATTGGAACAGCATTGAACATCTTTTGAAGGAAACCATTGGCGGTATTATAGTTCTTAGTGCAATAGGCGGTGCTTTGCTACTAGTGTTGCTAAATCTCTACGGTCGTGCAAACAGAGGAATAAAGAAATTAAGAATAATCTACAAAGAGGGACGCAAACAAATCCTGAAAGAACTGATAGAGGATGAACAATATTTTGAATATTTCAAATACAAGTGTCTTATCCAAACCATAGAGGCATGTACTTTTACCTTGACGGCTTTGACAGTTTATTTTACTGGGGTCCTATTTGAAATTATTATTGCATTAGTTCTTTTGTTTATCGGTCTGGTTATTTTTTGGGCCATTCTTCTGTTTCGAAGAAGTTTATTGGAAAAAGCTTACTACACCAAAATGGCAATATCTAATGTCTCAGATTTAATTGACGAAAATACGGATTGACCCATTCCAATCCGTAAGGGCTTTAACATAAAATAGCATTAATATCCTGCTCCAAAAGCGGTTTTACTACCATTCGTATTCCTCACTTGACAATAAAGTACTATCTGGAAGATGCTATTGACAACATTCTCGGCATCGTGGCAGACCTAAAAATCAATATGAAGGTTATTTAACCCAACCAACCTTCCCTGTCCAAGGTTCGGAATTGAATGGCTTCTGAAACATGAATCGTCGTAATGGTGGTTTCTCCCGCTAAATCAGCAATGGTTCGGGATACTTTTAGGATTCGGTCATAGGCCCGGGCTGATAGACCCAAACGTTCCATTGCGGTTTTCAATATCTCCTTTGAGGTCTTATCCATAGCACAAAACTGTCTTATTAGTTTTGAGGTCATTTGGGCGTTATAGTGCATTCCTGGGGAGATGGAAAAGCGCTTGTTTTGCAAGTTCCTTGCCGCTATAACACGTTTTCGTATTTCAATGCTGGATTCCCCTCTCGTTTCTTCGGATAATTTATCAAAGGGGACAGGATTTACTTCAATATGGATATCAATACGGTCCAGCAATGGACCCGAAATCCTACCTAAATACCTTTGCATTTCAGCTGGAGAACTAGACAACAAGTTGTTTCCACCATTGAAATAGCCGCTTGGACTCGGATTCATGCTGGCAATCAGCATAAAACTACTGGGGTATGTTACGGAAAACCTTGCCCTTGAAATCGTGACTTCTCGGTCTTCCATAGGTTGCCGCATTACCTCCAGTACTCTTCTTTCAAACTCGGGCAATTCATCCAAAAAAAGAACCCCGTTGTGCGCAAGGGAAATTTCTCCTGGTTGGGGATAGCTTCCGCCTCCAACTAAAGCCACACTGCTGATGGTATGGTGTGGACTTCGATACGGCCGGGAATGTACCAAACCTTTATCCCCCACTTTTCCAATGACACTATGTATTTTAGTGGTTTCCAAAGCTTCTTCCAAAGTCAATGGCGGCAAAATTGAGGGCAATCGCTTGGCCAACATCGTTTTTCCTGCCCCAGGCGGACCTATCAAAATCAGGTTATGGCCTCCAGCTGCTGCAATCTCCATGGCTCTTTTGATACTCTCCTGCCCTTTTACATCAGCAAAGTCATGCTCCAAATCGGATTGGCCGTTGGAAAATTTGTCCAGTATGTCAACCTGAGTTGGTTGTAATTGTTGGTCTTTAAAAAAAGTAATGACCTCTTCCAAACTCCTAACGCCATACACATCAAAATCGTTCACCATAGCTGCCTCTTGCGCATTCTGTTCCGGCAGTACAAATCCTTTAAAACCTTCCTTTTTTGCCTGAAGAGCTATGGACAATGCACCTTTGATGGGACGAAGGGAGCCATCCAATGCTAGTTCTCCCATAATGACATAGGCTTCCAAGGAATTGGCTTGCACTTGACCTGAGGCGGATAGAATTCCCAAACTTAATGGTAAATCATACGCAGAACCTTCTTTACGGAGGTCTGCTGGGGCCATGTTGATGGTTACTTTTTTTCCCGGAATCTTGTAGCCATTGTTTTGTAAAGCGGCAGCGATACGATATTGACTTTCTTTAATGGCATTATCGGGCAAACCCACCAGATGATAGCCGATGCCTTTATCTACATTAACCTCAATGGAAACCGTGGTAGCTTCTACTCCAAAGAGCGCGCTGCCATAGACTTTAGTCAACATATCTTTTCTTCAAATGCGAAAAGATAACGGTGCTAAAAAAAGTGTAGTGATGTATTTTGACCAATAGGTTATTTCAATTGACCAATACAGAAAAATCTTATAAAATCAGCGTTTGGGTTGAAAGGTAAGTTTTGATTTAGCTTTCGCCTCAATTTCGGATTTGTTCATCATCATCTTTCGAAACTCTCCGTTTACGTACATCTCTGCCTGGTCATCGTAATGTTCGCTTAGCGGATTCCCTGATTGACCTGTGGGGAGGATACTCACACTATTTTCGATGTCGGAAAAGTCGATAATGCGCCTTGTTGATGGACCGCCCGTAACTGGGTAATAACCGGAATCGTCATACACAAACATTAAATTGTTGATTACCTCCCTACTACCGCTAACTGGAAATGGACCGACATTAAAATACTTGCGAAGCGACGCTACTTTTCCAAAAGGATGCTCGTGCTCCAAAGTATGCACCTTATCCCAAGTCCAATCGTCGGGATTGTCCCCAAAATCATTGACCAAAGAAATCCATGTATCGCGAAAAGACTTCAATACAATATCATTTCGCGTCTCTTTTTTGTCAGGCGTATTCACATTGTCCCACCATCTGCCTATTTGCATTTTTGCTCCCCAGGCAATTTGTCTTTTCAAAAGATGTGTTGATAGAAACTGCTCAAATCGTTCTGGTCCTAACTCATCGGCAAAAGTGTTTTTGATGATATGATATGCGCAACGATGATATACCAAAGCGCTTTGACTATCCAAGGAATAGGTCCCATCCCATTGGCGTAGTTTATCCATGACCATCAATTGGTCTTTTTCCAAAATAGAAACGTCCATGTTTTTAATCAGCTCTCGTATCAAGTCTGGATTGACCGATGAAGTAACATCCAAAATCATTTCTTGTGTGGCGGTTACATCCCAATCATTTTTTGGCTCCAAAAGGGATACAATGCGCTTCGCACGGTTTTCGGGTAAATAATATCCCGTAACCAATGGACCACCTGAAGTAGAAGATTCGGGTTGATTGTTCGCAGAATACACATAATTCCACGGTGGATTTACGGCACTGGGATTCTGGGAGAAGTCCAAAAAGGATTGTTTTTCATTTTTGCCTGAAGCGCCATCCAGAATAAACTTGGTTGATACACTATCGGGCATACTGTAAAGCTGAGCCGTAGCCCACCATCCTACATTGCCTTCGGCATCACCGTACATAATATTCAAACCGGGGGCATGAATATCAGGCAAAGCTTGTTGAAAATCTTCTATATTTCTCGCCCAATTCATATTGAAAAGACCATGCATAACGCGATTCTCGCGCTGGGTATACAGCCAAGAGGCAGCTATAGGGGTTTCCCCATCAATGCCTTTTGCCAAACCATTCATAATGGGACCGTGACGCGATACTTTGTATTGAAAATCCACTGGTGTGGAATCCTTTACCATTATTTGTTTTTGTATGGTTTCAAAAGATTTCCAACCCTCCTCAGTTTTGTATTCTGAGGTATTCTTGGGATTTAGGGTTTCGTAGTAAAAATCAATATCATCATTTTGAAACATCGTAAGTCCAAAAGCCAAATTCCTATCATGGGCCAATAAGGGAAAAGGCACACCCGCCAAATGATATCCATACTTTTCATAGGTTGGCGTAACCACATGGGCTTCATACCACACTGAAGGTTGGGCAAAGCTGATATGCGGGTCATTAGCCAAAATTACTTCGCCTGAACTGGTTTTCTCCGGGCCAAGCACCCAACTATTACTACCAATAAACTGTGGGACCGGGAGTTTGTCCAAAGCTTTTATTGCGGAAAGACCCAAGGTGGTTACCACACTGTCCTTTTCCAAATTTTTAAAGGTCTTTATCCATGTAGTAGACGAATCCGACATGATGGCAAGGTCGGCGAGATAGTCTTCACCAAGGTCATTTTTTATCGAAGTCAACAAAGGGTCTGTGCGATGGCCCATGGCAAAGCTAAAGGCCATGTAGCCTACCGTATTGTAGATATCTTCCATCTCAAAAGGAGCGGTTTCTATTCCCGTCAAATAGAATTCAACCGGTTTTGGACCATTTTCCACGAAAGCATTTATCCCATCCAAATACGCCTGGGATAACTTCACCATGGGAAGATTTGTATCAAGCTGAGATACTGTTTTTTTAGTGTGTTCATCAATGCCAAGCGAAAGGAAAAACTTATCTGTTTCGATTAAATCCTTTCCAAAAACCTCAGAAAGCCGCCCTTTGGCAATTCTACGGATGAGTTCCATTTGCCATAAACGGTCTTGCGCATGCACATACCCTAAACTTCGGAAGGCATCTTCTTCATTTTCCGCATAAATATGGGGTATTCCGTATTCATCATAGAATACGTTTACATCTTCATTTAAGTTCGCTAGGGTCTCTTTTCCGCTGTAGTTTGGCTTCAAACTATTGACAAAAAGCCACGTGCCAAGTAATACCAAGGCCAAAACAAGCCCTAAAACCAAGAGAATCTTCTTAAGTATCTTCAAAATGTCGGTAGGAATATATTAGTGCGACGAAGATAGCTTTTTTCAGAAAATGCTAAGTGGCATTTAACGCTTCGCAAAAAATTGATGCTGTTCCAAACCAGACTGCAACCAGGCTTGGTATACTTCCTTGTCCACCATGTTCACTGGAGGGTTCAAAACTTCCAAATCTGGAGATAGCAAAACATAATAGGGAAGCGAAGTACTATTAAAATTCAATGTTTGGAAAGTACCCCACTTTTGACCAATAGTTTGAATAGGTTTAATTAAACCACTTTCGAACTCAAAATCAAACTGCTCGCTTTTGGGAAGCACCTCACTCTCATCAACGTACAAGGAAATCAAAACATATTGTTCCTTAAGCATTTGATAAATCTCCGGTTGACTCCATACGTTTTCTTCCATCCTACGGCAATTCACGCAAGTCCATCCCGTGAAATCCAATAAGATAGGTTTGTTTTGTTCCTTCGCATGTGCCAAGCCCTCATCAAAATCCTTAAAACAATCCAATCCTAATGGACAATCTGTTTCTTTCGCTTGAAGGCTGTAGAAGTCAGGCGGTGGAAAACCACTGAGTATTCGCAAATCCACGACATTGGTGATTCCCAGAATCAAATACACTGCACAAGCCGCCGAAATTACCCCAAGTGTTTTTTTCAAAGGGCTCAATTTGGAAGATTGACCATCATGAGGAAAACGGAAGACTCCAAAAAGGTACAAGGTCATCAGAACGAATATTAAAATCCAAATCCCAATGAAGATTTCCCGTTTCAAAAGTCCCCAATGCCCGACAAGGTCTGCGTTTGACAAAAACTTAAACGCTAACGCCAGTTCCAAAAATCCCAAAACGACTTTAACGGTGGTCATCCATCCCCCAGATTTAGGCAAAGAACTCAACCAAGCAGGAAATAAAGCGAAAAGAGCAAACGGTAAGGCTAAGGCCAAACCAAAGCCAAACATCCCCATGGAAAGGTTCAAGGCTACATTACCCTCTGCCAAGGTGGTACTCCCCAACAAACCACCTAAAATAGGACCAGTACAAGAAAAGGAAACGATGGCCAAGGTCAAGGCCATGAAGAAAATTCCAAGACCACCACCAACTTTATTTGATGCTGCATCCATTCTGTTGGCCCAAGCCGTAGGTAGGGTCAATTCATAAAATCCAAAAAAGGAAAAGGCGAAAAACACAAAAATGATAAAGAAAAGCAGGTTCAACCAAATATTCGAGGCTATGGTATTCAAAATTTGGGAATCCACAGAGTCAAATATGTGAAAGGGCAAACTCAGCAATACATAAATCAATACGATGAAAAAACCGTATAGCAAGGCGTTAAAGATGCCTCTTCCTTTGTTGCCCGATTGTTTTGTGAAAAAAGAGACCGTTAAAGGAATCATTGGGAAGACACAAGGGGTCAATAAGGCCAAAAGCCCACCTAAAAATCCTAATCCAAATATCATCCAAAGACTGGATTTCTGTTTGTCTTCTCCGTCAAGGGTTTCGTTCAGCTTTTCCTTTCCAGATAAATCCAAAAGGAGTTCTGATGTTTTTTCTAGACTTCCAACAGAAACTTCCTTTGCTTCTTGCCTGAATGCGGTTCCATCCAAACTAATGTTGAACTGCTCATCTTTGGGAATGCAAACTTCCTTACAGATTTGGTAAAAAAGATTAACCTGAAATTGATTTATATCTTCATCCAAAAGTTTGATGCGCTGGGTGAAGACCGCTACATTCTTGAAAAAGGTTTCGTCAACCTCAAAAATATCGCTGTATTCCGTGATGGTTTTGCTTTCCTCGGTCTTACCGACCAATTCATATTGTTGCTCCGCGCCTTCAAAAGTAAATTCACTAGGCATGGAGCCGCCCTCAGCGGTATATTGAGAGTAGATATGCCATCCCGGGGCGATTTTGGCTTCAAAAGTCAATTCGTATTCCTGAGGTGATAGCTTTTTTACAGCATGTGACCAGACCGCAGGGTTATCATCATTCTGGCCAAAAGACCAAAACGAAATCAATACGAGCATTACTTTTATATATGTGTTCATCTAAACAGTTCGTTTTTGACGATTGATTTTGTGTTTT
>CALBPG010000068.1 GCA_937899065.1 uncultured Allomuricauda sp. | reverse complement strand
GTAACAAAAATTGAAAAATGGGTTCTTTAGGCTGTACTAAAAAACCAAAACATGTATAAGAACTTTTTCCTCCTATCGTTTTTTTTGCTGTTTGCCTCTACCAGCTTCGCGCAAAAAAACATGGGAGATTATGCGGGAGAGTGGATAGGAACCACTCCTAACGAATCCGCCTTTGATTTCACCATTACCATTACCCAGAAAGATGAAGGTTTAGCAACATTTACCCTTTCAAATGACCACGAAATTCTCAGTAAAACCTTTTCGTTATCCCAAAAATTGAATATCGACTTAACGGAAAGACTAGTGTTTTTGGGTAGCGCTGATACTTCTGATTCATCCATCTCGGGGTTTATGCGTTTGAACAAAGACTTGTATCCCGTTCAGCTCAAAAAGAAAGGAAACGCTTATAAAGGTTCATGGAAGCTATCCATGCTTCATTACCTACAACCCCAAAACCTGCATTTAACTATTCAAAAGGTAAATTCTGAGGAAGAGTACGCAGCCTATCCCATGTTTGGAACCTTCTGGTGTATGGATTTCAAAAAAACCAGCGATAATGTTTCATTTTATGATTACAAAACCGGTATAGACTTTAAAGGAATCCTGAAACCCTCGACCATTGCATTGGAAGCAAGTTTTGGAAAGCATCCCATCACCTCTATAACCTATAAAAGGCTAAAACCTGGAGAAACGGTTAATAATCTCGAGAATCATTCGCTAGATGATGGCTGGAAAATCGCTTCCAATCCCCTAACCTTACCAAAATTGGAAAAGGATGTTGAACGGGACACTTTGGAAGGTACCGAGGGGGTGGTAATCGCGAAAAACGGTGAAATTGTTTATGAAAAATATTTTGCTGGGTACCATGCACAAACGCCACACGACATGCGTTCCTCAGCAAAAAGTATCGGTTCAGCCATTATTGGACTTGCTATGGATGATGGTATTATAGAAAACACCGCGGTAAAGGTTTACGAGCATCTTCCCGAAGCTTTTCAATACACAAAAGACGAAGAAAAATCTAAAATCACCTTGGAGCAGTTATTGACCATGTGTTCAGGCATTGGGGTTGGAGAAGGACAATACCAAGATTCCGACAATTGGTTGAAAACCGTTTTGGAACCACCCTTAAAACAATCCCCTGGCAGCCGTACTAACTACAAATCAGCTGACCCTTTCTTAACAGGCATCTATCTCAATGAAAGACTACAAATACCGCTGGAACAGTACATGCAAGAAAACTTCTTTGCTCCATTGGATATCACCAATTATATCCTCAATACGGACGACACAGGTATACCCTACTTTGGCGGTGGATTGTACCTGACTCCGCGTGATATGCTAAAGTTTGGACAGGTCTATCTCAACAAAGGCACTTGGAACAGTAAAAGGATTTTATCCAAAGCATGGGTAAATGCTTCTCTTGAAAAGCACACCCAACTGGAAAACGTATCGGACAAAAATGAATATGGGTATTTCTGGTGGCACCAAGACTACAAAGTAAACGGAAAAACAATTGCCTCTATTGAAGCACGCGGCAACGGCGGACAGTACGTTTTTGTTATTCCCGAGTTAAATACCGTAGTGGCTATCACATCAGGAAACTATCGAAAGGGTCAATTGCTAAGACAGCCTGAAAAGATTTTGGAAAAATATATCTTGCCCAAATTAATGGAATAATCTCAAGAATTACAGCAAACAAAAAAACACCGCAATGCGGTGTTTTTTTTGTTTACATGGTATTCGTTTAATACAAATCCAGATAATTCACATAATCCAAATTCAAGTTGAGCTTTTGTAAATACGATTGGTATGATTTATCGTTCACAAGCTCCATAGCCTTGAAAATGGTTTTCCCTTCAAGCGAGATGACAGCCATTTCAACGGCTTCCTCTGATTTGGTACAGATTATTTTCTCTTGCACCTTGTCATAGTCGTAAATAGGACGAATCCATAGGGTACCACTTTGAAACTTTCCATCCGCAAAACTTGCCGAATGGATTTCCTTTCCCTCGGTATCAAATCGTTTTACCACGCCATCCAACGCATCTTTTTTAAGTTCAAAATCGTATTTCAATTCTTCACTATCAGGGTGATAGATTTTCACTTGGTCATTTGTGGTAGCATTGAATTCCCGGAATACATTTCCCGTGGGCAAATATTCCATTGTGCTAACCAGTTGGCCTTTGGTGTAAACCTCTTCCGAACGGCTTTTGTACTTTTTGATAATCTGTTTGCCTTCATATGGATTATCATCTTTGAAAATCATGGTTGAAACGGCTTCACCATTCTTTCCATAATAAGTGGCCTCCCCTTCTTTTTTGCCATCGACATAGTTGATGAAATGGGTCACATTGGCACTAGAATCATAGAACGTGAACTTACCATTCTTTTCTCCATTGGCAAACATTCCTTCTTCTTCGGGAAACTGGTCATATCTGAACTTTTGATACTTCCCTTCCAATACGCCCTTGGCATACGTTACTTTTTCTCGGGTTTTGTAATCATAGAACGTGCCTTCAAAGGGCTTTTTGTCTTTGTATTGCAGTTCGGAAAGCAGAACGCCATCTCGTGTATATATTTTTGAGACATTGTTTACGTCGATGTCCTCTACAAGCACCACGGTTTTCTCATTACCCGTTAGGTATTTTTCCTCATAGCGAAGCAAGCGTTCTAAGGTACCATCACTCCATTTTTCGTGGCGTGAAAGCGAATCTGACGCGTAGAAATACTCAAAAAACTCGCCATCCTTCGCGGCATAATCATAGGTGCTAACCAAATTCCCTTCAAAATCATAAAAACTGCCCTTGATTTCCTTGTAGCGCTGGTAATCTATATCAGACTGTTTTTTGCCGTTACTGAAGTACTTCACCTTTTTCACGTAGTTGTATCCGCTAGCATCATAAAAGGTTTCCTCCTTGTAGGGTTTTTGACTCTCGTAAGCGTAATTGATGAAGGTTTCTTTGGTTTTAGCTCCGTTTTTGTACTCATAAATGGTGTTCAAACGTCCCTGGCCATCCTTATAAAACTGTTTCCCGTCCAAGGGAGTGTAATAATTATCGGCCTCTAGGGTCATACGTCCCAGTTCCTTTCCTTTTTCATCGTAAAAAATCTCAAGGGGTCCCGTTCTGTCTTTGAAAATATTCTTGGAATCTTTGTAATATTGAATTTCCTTGACCACTTTACCTTCTTGGTATTTACGCATTAAATCTGCTCCATACTCGGTCCCAACCCAAGGATTATAGTTTTTGTACACCAAGGAATCATTCACTTTTCCAGAAGCATCATAATACAGTATTCGTTCTCGCTTCCCTTTCAAACCATACTGCACATAGGAAAAGAGGCGGTCATCACGAAACTCCTTTTCCCATTCCATCTCACCGCCCTTATAGGCTTGGATACGATTGAACTTCACCTGTTTGGTGGTATAAAACCCTGGGGCTTGAACATAATTTCTTCCCTCGAAAGGTGCGAGATAACCATTCCTCCAGTAATACGTAACACTGTCTAAGACCTTACCAGAAGCGTCGTAAAAAATATTGCGATATTTGGGCTTGCTCTTGAATGCTATGCGAAGGATTCCTGATTTGTCGTAATACGATGCATTGAGGTATTTGCCATTTTCGTAGTGCGAAACGGTTTTTCCGCTTTTGTCGAAATCATAAAAACTCATTTCGGAACCATTGTAAATACCTCCATTTCGATATTCGGCTTCCGCTATGACCTTGTTTTTACTATCATAAGAAATACTTCGCATGGTTTGATACGTGCCAAAATCATCCATTACCAGATAACGTTCATTACGTGGACCTTCCAAACTTCCCAAATGCGAAATTTCAAACAAGGTATCATTTCGAATTTCTGAGTAGAAGCGATAATTACGGTATAGCGAATTGGTTTTCCCCGATAGCAAACGGCCATTTTTATATACCGCCATAAGTTTTTTGCCATCGATATAACTTTCAAAGTCACCATTTAAGCGGCCTTGGGCAAAGTTTCCTATTTGTAGCAAACTGCCATCTTTGTTGTACCAGGTTACTTTTCCTTCCCAATAATCTCTGTCTGGATAGCGTGAAACCCCCTCCATTTGCAATTCACCAGTGATAAAATAATCCTTGACGAGGTACCTTCCTTCTGCTTCTTGGGTCGCTACTCGAAAATAGGCCGCTAGCTGCTTTTCAGACTTTTTCCATTGATCATCATAAAAGATGGTATCATTCTGAGCGGTCACTCGTTCTATAACGAACAACAGACTCAAAAAGGAAAGAAAGAAATACAGGGAACCCTTTATCTTGGTTTTCATAATGTGGTTTAATTGAATTTATGGTGGTAAAAGTACGGTACAAAGCCCTTTGGTGATACCCGGAATTCAGGGATACTCGATTTCAAAACCCAAATAACTTGTTCAGAAAAGTTCAAATAAAAGCCCGTTCATAGGGTCAATAATGATTTTTGGCTATTTTTGCAGCCCAATACACATCGGCCCACGTGGTGGAATTGGTAGACACGCTACCTTGAGGGGGTAGTGTCCTTACGGACGTGCTGGTTCGACTCCAGTCGTGGGCACTCAAAACCGCATTCTTTGCGGTTTTTTTGTTTAGCTACTTTCGCTTTTTCTGCACGACAAATCGTATTTTCTTAAACAAATAACCAAATTTTAAGATTTCAGATTAGGTTGGCGTCAATTAAATTGTAAATTTGTTTAATGAATACATCAAAAAGATGAACAATGTAAAAAAATCTTTTAGTATTCGGGATATGGAAAACCTTTCCGGGATTAAGGCCCATACCATCCGAATCTGGGAAAAAAGATATAACCTTTTTACCCCGGAACGTACCAGCACCAACATTCGTTCTTACAGTCTGGCCAGTCTCCAAAAACTTCTCAACATAACCCTTCTTTACAATAACGGCTACAAAATTTCGAAAATTGCGAAGCTCGATGAATCGCATATTCCGGTTATCGTTCGTGAAATCGTAGCCAGCAACAGTGAGAAGAACCATGCCATCAATGCGTTCAAGTTGGCCATGGTAAACTTTGACCAAACCTTATTTCTCAACACCTATAATAGTCTTTTGGCAGAGCGTTCCTTCCGGGACATTTTCAATGAAGTTTTTATTCCGTTGTTGAATGAATTGGGTTTATTGTGGCAAACGGATACCATTAGTCCGTCCCATGAACACTTTATGACGCATTTGATAAAGCAGAAGATTTATCTGAATACGGAAAAATTACAATTGGTTGAGCCTACCAAAACCAACAAGGTTTTCGCGCTTTTCTTACCCGAAAACGAAATCCACGAAATAGGGCTGCTCTATCTCAACTACGAAATAACACTCCGCGGATATAAATCAATTTATCTGGGGCAAACCATGCCAATTGAAAGTCTGCAAGACCTATTGAAATATTACGACAACCTGCACTTTGTCTCTTATTTCACGGTTTCCCCTACCAAAGATGAACTTGGTACTTACTTTGAAAAGTTTGCTGTCAGCTTAAATGCTGCAGGCAACTCGAAACTTTGGGTACTTGGACATCAAATCCAAAATATAGCGCAAGATTCACTACCCGCAAATATTCAGGCGTTCAATTCAATTGAACACTTGATTTCCATGTTATAACCCCTTTTTGAATGAAGAAGGTCAATATCGTTGGTTCCGGTTTTTCCTCCCTTTCTGCCTCTTGTTATTTGGCAAAAGCAGGTTACACCGTAGAAGTTTTTGAAAAAAATGATACCGTTGGAGGCCGAGCCCGTCAATTCATAAAAGACGGTTACACCTTTGATATTGGACCTAGCTGGTACTGGATGCCCGATATTTTTGATAAATTCTTCGCTGATTTCGGTAAAAAAACATCCGATTACTACCAACTGGATAAATTAAGTCCTGCGTACAAGATTTTTTTTAGTGATGATGTGATTACCATAGGGGATACTATGGACAAAATTTGTGAAGAATTTGAACGCATCGAATCAGGAAGCAGCGTGCATTTGCGCAAGTTTATCCATAAAGCGCAAGAAAATTATGATATCGCCATCAACAAGGTGGTTTTAAGGCCTGGCCTGTCACCCTTGGAATTAGTTACCAAAGAGACTGTGGTCCGTGTGGACCAGTTTTTCAAAAGTATCAGCCATGAAGTGCGCAAACGCTTCAAGAACCCGAAGTTAGTTTCTACGCTAGAGTTCCCTGTTTTATTTCTAGGCGCCAAACCAAGTAAAACGCCAAGTTTTTACAACTTCATGAACTTTGCAGACTTCGGACTAGGCACCTGGCATCCCAGAGGAGGCATGTACGAAATCATCAAAGCCATGAGAGCTTTGGCAGAAGAACTTGGCGTGGTCTTTCACACCAATTCACCTGTAGAGAAAATCCTCGTGGAAAATGGGACTGTAAAAGGCTTGCAAGCCAACGGAACAGATTATTCGTCAGATTATGTCATCAGCGGGGCAGATTATCACCACTCCGAAAGTCTGTTAGATTCCAAATACCGTCAATACACGGAAACCTATTGGGAAAAGAAAACTTATGCGCCTTCTTCCCTACTCTTTTACGTAGGCTTCACCAAAAAATTAGACCGCATCGAACATCACAATCTATTTTTTGACACAGATTTTGAAAGGCATGCTGAGGAGATTTATGATGAACCCCAATGGCCATCCGAACCGTTGTTTTATGTGAATTTTCCATCAGCTACGGACGCGACCATGGCCCCTGAAGGATGTGAGACTGGTTTTTTCTTGGTCCCCATTGCTCCTGGTTTGGAAGATACACCCGAACTACGAGAACAGTACTTTGACCTGATTATTGACCGTTTTGAAAAACGTACCGGACAATCCGTAAAAGATGCCATTCAATTCAAAGAAAGCTTCTGCGTAAACGATTTTGTTGAGCAGTACAATAGTTATAAAGGCAATGCATACGGTATGGCCAATACCCTAAGGCAAACTGCCTTTTTACGACCCAACCTGAAAAGCAAAAAAGTTCAAAATCTTTACTTTTCAGGGCAACTGACCGTTCCCGGTCCAGGTGTGCCACCCTCACTGATATCTGGAAAACTAGTTTCCAGCTTAATCTCTAAAAAACCAACATCATGAAATCCATTTTTGACAACGTATCCTATTCGTGCAGCAAAATCGTAACAGAATCATATAGTACTTCTTTTGCATTGGCCACTAAGATGTTGGCAACCTCTATACGAGGGGATATCTATAATATCTATGGTTTCGTGAGGTTTGCTGATGAAATTGTGGACACCTTTCATGATTATGATAAAACTAGCTTGTTTGAGAATTTCGAACAGGAGCTCGAACAAGCTTTGGAGCAAAAAATAAGTTTAAACCCAATTCTCAATTCCTTTCAGCACACCTATCATAAGTACAGTATTCCCAAACATTTGGTTGATTCCTTTATGAAAAGTATGCGCATGGACCTGTCTAAAAAGAAGTACAGCACCATATCAGAATATAAAGAATACATCTACGGCAGCGCTGATGTGGTTGGTTTGATGTGCCTTTGTGTTTTTGTAAATGGGGACGCTGAAAAATATGAATCGTTAAAAGATTCGGCAATGGCGCTGGGTTCTGCCTTTCAAAAGGTTAATTTTTTAAGGGATTTAAAAGCAGATTTCGAAGAATTGGAACGCACCTATTTTCCAGATACGAATTTGTTGGAGTTGGATGAAGCCTCCAAAAAACGAATCGTTGACGAAATCAAAGCAGATTTTGCCAAAGGGATGGAAGGTATTTCTAGGCTGCCGCAGGAAGCAAAGTTTGGGGTTTACACTGCTTACAAATACTACAGAAAACTGTTGCAAAAACTACAAAGCACCCCGCCATTGGAAATAAAAAATACCAGAATTCGTGTGCCGAATTACCAAAAATTTGGACTTTTGGCCCAGTCATACGTAAATTACAAACTACAACTGGTATAGATGAAAATAGCCCTTTGGGTCCTGGTTTTTTTAGGAACCTTTTGCATCATGGAATTTATGGCATGGTTCACGCATAAATATGTTATGCATGGTTTTTTATGGAGCTTACATAAAGACCACCATCGCAAAGACCACGATTCTTGGTTTGAACGCAACGATACCTTTTTCATATTCTACGCCGTGGTAAGCATGGCTTGTATCATGATTGGTGACAACACTGGATTTTGGTACGGATGGCCCATCGGTTTTGGTATTTTGGCGTATGGTATCGCATATTTTATGGTTCATGATATTTTTATCCACCAGCGCTTCAAAATGTTTCGCAAAGCCAACAATTGGTATGCGCGTGGTGTGCGGAGAGCCCATAAAATCCATCATAAGCACCTAGGTAAAGAAGATGGGGAATGTTTCGGAATGCTGATGGTGCCCTTTAAATACTTCAAAAAGTAATTCATGCCGAAAGCCATTATTGTTGGCGCGGGAATTGGCGGGTTGGCCACGGCCATACGTTTGGCACACAAAGCTTACGAGGTAACGGTAATTGAGGCAAATGCCTACCCAGGCGGTAAACTACACACCCAAACTTCCGATGGTTTTCGATTTGACTTAGGGCCTTCCCTATTTACCATGCCGCAATTCGTGGATGAGTTAATTCTGTTGCATAGTAAAAATCCCAGAGACTACTTAGATTACATTCGAAAAAAAAAAGTCTGCAATTACTTTTGGGAAGATGGCAGCCGTTTTATCGTTAACGCTGACCCGGATACCTTTGTCCAGGAAGCCGCCACAGCCTTCGAAGAATCTGAATCCAGCCTAGAAAAGTATCTCAAAAAAAGTAGGGCAAAATACGATTTGACCGCTACGCTTTTCTTGGAAAAGTCCTTGCACAAGATGGGAACCTATCTCTCTAAGGACACGGTTCGCGCCATCTTGCAATTGGCGAAGTTGGATGTCAACACTTCATTGAACCAGACCAACACCAAACATTTTAAGAACCCGAAACTGATTCAACTTTTCAATCGATATGCCACTTATAACGGTTCTTCCCCTTATCAAACTCCGGGTATCATGTCCATGATTCCGCATTTGGAGATGCATTTCGGTACGTATTTCCCTAAAGGTGGAATGAATCAAATCACCCAAGCTTTGTTTCAATTGGCGCAAGACGTGGGAGTTCAATTTCAGTTTAACGAGCGCGTAGCACAAATTTTGGTCCAGAAAGGACAAACAACAGGCGTGGTCACTGACCGGAAAACCCTGGAAGCAGCACTCGTGGTTTCCAATATGGATGTGTTTCCGACATACCACAAGCTTTTAAAAAAAGAAAAACAACCAGAGAAAGTGCTGCAGCAAGAACGCTCAAGCTCTGCGTTGATTTTTTATTGGGGGGTTTCAAAAACTTTCCCGGAATTGGATTTACACAACATTTTCTTCAGTGAGGACTACCCCGCAGAGTTCGAACACATTTTTGAAAAGAAGACCTTGTTCGATGACCCAACGGTATATATCAATATTAGCAGCAAGGAAGAACCTAAGGATGCTCCCGAAGGTCATGAGAATTGGTTTGTGATGATTAATGCCCCCGGACAATATGGTCAAGATTGGGAAACGCTCAAAAAAGAAGCACGCCGACATATCATCCAAAAAATCAATCGCAGTTTAGGAGTGGATATCGAACCACTAATTGTCACAGAGTTTACGCTAGACCCTGCTGGAATTGAGTCCGCTACAAGCTCATATCGCGGAGCCCTTTATGGAGCTGCCAGCAATTCTAAATATGCTGCTTTTTTACGGCACCCTAATTTTAATCGTAAGATTCGAAACCTTTATTTTTGTGGCGGTTCGGTCCATCCGGGTGGCGGTATTCCGCTTTGTTTGATGTCTGCCAAGATTGTAGGTGACCTTGTCGATTGACTTTATGAAACAGCTCAACGAAATGAAACGTCCTTTGGCCATATTCCTGATATGGCTTTTTCACGTTTCAGCGATTATCGGGGTAACCATTGGGCACAAGGACTGGTTTTTGTCCAAAACCCCAATGAATCTATCCCTTTCCCTCTTTTTGTTCTTCTGGGTGTTCTCCATGGATTCTATCAAAAAGGTCTTACTTTTTGCTCTTTTCTTTGCCATGGGCATGTTCGCTGAGTGGTTGGGGGTAAATTATCAACTTCTTTTTGGCACCTACACCTATGGCGCCAATTTTGGGCCACAGTTGGATGGTGTTCCTTGGCTCATTGGTTGCTTTTGGGCCTTACTGGCATTCGTTTCATTTACCATCGCTCAAAAACTTCCTTTCCATAACTATGTAAAATTGGTCGTTGGTGCTGTCCTAATGGTTTTGTTAGACTATCTGATGGAACTTAACGCTCCAAACTTTGCTTTTTGGGAATTTGAAGGAACTGTACCGTTAAAGAATTATGTGACGTGGTTTGTTTTGGGGTTCATCATGCAACTACTACTATGGTTGAATAAAGTTGATGGAGATAAGATTTTTTCCTTGAATCTATATACCGCCCAATTTGTATTCTTCCTATACTTCGCTTTTGTTCGGGTCTAGGTCGGGAAGTGGATTTTTTCCATTCCAACGTCCTTCTGAACGAAATGGTTGAAAGCGGGAAAATAGCTCCTCGCTATACCACTTTAACGAGCGTGTTTTTCGAATGGCACCGGCATGGGGTTTATTTTGATAAGCGAAAGCATCCAAATCTTTTTGACTTTCCCATACGCTAAAGGTCGCCATATGTTTAATGGGGACCTCCCCAAAACCCTTGGTGTAGAGCAGGCCTGGATTATCGTATAAACCACCTTGTGAAACCGGAACATACTTCCAAAAGGTGTACAATAACTTGGTTTTTATGGTAGCTCGGGTGATGGCCACCACATAGGGATTTGACTCATCAAGGTTTTTACTTAACTCAAAGGGATTTCTTCCGCTCCATTCCCCTCGGCTAATGCGATTTTTTAGAAAGAGACGCCAAAGTTCCACACTTTTTTTGTGGTACTTTTTCATCAATGGTGAAGTTTGAAAGAAGTGCGTTGCGTCATGTTCTGATTTCCAAACCTGCAATAAAGCGTAAACGTTCCAGTCGGGAGCGGGGTTGAAATTTGCTTTACCACTTCCCCAGAGTTTATAGAATTCAAGACCTTCCACATTTTTCAAATACCGATGCGCAAATTGCATCATTCCGAAGGCCCATAATTTTTGTCGTACGCCCTCATATCGAAAAAGTGTGATGGTAGTGACTTGCGACACAGGCTATTGTTCAAGCAGTTCTGTCAAAACTTTGTCTACCTTTCTGTTGCTCCAATCCGCAATACCCTCTTGATAAATAACCACTTCCCCCGATTTATCTATTAAATAAGAAGAGGGTACAATATCCGGGTCAATGGGCATTTTTTCGCCAATAATCAGATAGGTAACCGGAAACGAAAATTCATGCTCCTCCATGAAAGCTTCCACGGGTGGCCTGTTTTCATTGGTAATAATATAGAAGTCTACCGTTTCGTGGTATTTATCATAAAACTCCTGTACGCTCTTTAACTCCGCTTCGCAAGGCAAACGCCAAGAAGCCCAAAGATTGATGAAAACCACATTCCCTTTACTTTTTTCAAAGTTGAAAAAGTTCCACTCCTCATCTTTAAGCTGCCAATCATAATCAGTGATTTGGCTCCGTTCACTTTTCTCAATGGGTGCAGGGGCAAAAGCAAAAAGTCTGTTCAAAAAGAGTTTGCCATAGTATCCCAAGGGCGTCACGAAAAAAGATAAAATGAACAGAATCAATACAATATTAAGGATGGTCTTTTTACTGACTTTCATAAGGTGGTTTTGGTCAAAATCAAAAAACTCCTGATGGTCAACCAGGAGTTTTGTGTTCTGTTTTGCTCTAGTTAAGCATTTTCTTTTTTAATCATGTTCAGGGCAGAACCTTCCTTGAACCAAGCAATCTGCGAATCATTATAGGTGTGGTTTGCTATAATAGTATCCGTGCTACCATCGGCATGTACCACCTCTAAAGTAATGGGCTTACCCGGAGCAAAGTCCGCAATGTCCACAAAGTTGAAGGTATCATCTTCTTGAATCAAGTCGTAATCGGACTCATTGGCAAAGGTCAAGGCCAACATCCCTTGTTTCTTGAGATTGGTTTCATGAATTCTAGCAAAAGACTTCACCAATACCGCCGCCACGCCCAAATGTCTAGGCTGCATCGCAGCATGCTCACGTGATGAACCTTCTCCGTAGTTATGGTCACCCACAACGATGGTTCGAATCCCCCCTTTCTTATAATTGCGTTGTGCATCAGGAACAGCACTGTACTCACCGGTAAGCTGGTCCTTTACAAAATTGGTCTGCTTGTTGTATGCGTTAACCGCACCAATTAAGGTGTTGTTGGCAATATTATCTAAATGACCACGATAACGCAACCATGGTCCTGCCATGGATATGTGGTCGGTAGTACATTTGCCAAATGCCTTTATCAAAAGCTTTACACCCATCAAACTTTCGGGTGTAATCGGTGTAAAAGGCTCTAAAAGTTGAAGTCTTTCTGAAGTGGGTGACACTACTACTTGAACGCCACTTCCATCTTCCATAGGCGCTACGTACCCTGCATCTTCCACAGCAAAACCCTCTGGAGGCAATTCGTAACCCCTTGGCTCTTCCAACATCACCTCTTCGCCATCTTCATTAATGAGCTTATCGGTCTGTGGATTGAAATCCAATCTGCCTGAAATGGCAATTGCGGTTACCAATTCAGGGGAACCGACGAATGCCAAGGTATTTGGATTTCCATCTGCTCTTTTGGCGAAGTTTCGGTTAAAGGAATGCACAATGGTATTGCGAGGACCATCCGAAGCTTTGTCTCCATAGCGGTCCCACATGCCTATACAAGGTCCGCAAGCATTAGCGAACACCGTTGCTCCAATATTATTGAAGGTATTGATGAAACCATCTCGTTCAATCGTGAAACGCACTTGTTCGGAACCTGGTGTAATGGTAAACTTTGATTTGGTCTTTAAATTTTTCTCTGCTACCTGTTTGGCCAAAGAGGCTGCTCTAGAAATATCTTCGTAAGAGGAATTAGTACAAGAACCAATAAGCCCCACCTCAACATTTAAAGGCCAATCATTTTCTTTGGCTGCTTCACTCATTTTGGAAATAGGAGTTGCCAAATCTGGTGTAAAGGGACCGTTCAAATGCGGTTCCAGCGTATTTAAATCAATCTCTATGACTTGGTCAAAATACTGTTCAGGGTTTGCGTATACTTCTTCATCTGCTGTTAGGTGCTCTTTTACCTCCAAAGCAGCGTCTGCAACATCAGCTCTTCCTGTGGCTCGTAGGTAACGGTCCATGGATGCATCATATCCAAAGGTTGAAGTTGTAGCACCCACTTCGGCTCCCATATTGCAAATGGTTCCTTTACCGGTACAAGACATCGAAGTTGCACCTTCGCCAAAATATTCAATGATAGCTCCAGTTCCACCCTTCACGGTAAGAATATCAGCAACTTTTAAGATTACATCTTTTGGAGCGGTCCATCCAGAAAGTTTTCCTTTCAGTTTCACCCCTATCAATTTTGGGAATTTAAGCTCCCAAGCCATTCCGGCCATAACATCTACAGCATCTGCTCCTCCTACTCCGATGGCTACCATACCCAATCCTCCTGCATTCACGGTGTGGGAATCCGTTCCTATCATCATTCCACCGGGAAAAGCATAGTTCTCGAGAACTACTTGGTGGATGATTCCAGCGCCAGGTTTCCAGAATCCGATACCATATTTATTGGATACAGATTCCAAAAAATCAAAAACCTCATTGCTCGTTTCGTTGGCTCTTTTCAAATCTGCCTCGGCACCAACTTTTGCTTGAATGAGGTGGTCACAGTGTACCGTAGTAGGCACTGCCACTTTTGGTTTTCCTGCGTGCATAAATTGCAACAACGCCATTTGTGCTGTGGCGTCTTGACAGGCTACACGGTCAGGAGCAAAATCTACATAGTCCTTACCTCTGGTATAGGTTTCGGAAGGTGTACCTTCCCATAAATGGGAATACAGAATCTTTTCGGCTAAAGTGAGTGGTTTTCCTACCAATTCACGTGCTTTATCCACGCGTTCGCCCATGGCGGAATAAACCCCTCTAATCATCTCAATGTCAAATGCCATTATCGAAGTGTGTTTAGGTTTAACGTAATTCCGTAAAATTACTAAAATACCTAGGATTTAAGAATTAGAATGGCCCTAAATAAATGAGGTAACTGTGGGCTAAAGCAGTTCTCGAATGATTTTCTCTTCAGTAATGCCTTCAGCTTCGGCTTTGTAGTTTTTCAGAATCCGATGTCTTAAAATACCAGGTGCCACAGCTTGAACATCCTCAATATCAGGCGAAAATTTACCGCTAATTGCAGCGTTGGCCTTCGCTCCCAAAACCAAATTCTGAGAGGCTCGAGGGCCTGCACCCCAATCTATAAAGTTGTTAACGAAATCCAAGCTTCCTTGAATACCAGGTCTGGTTTTAGTCACCAATTCCACAGCATACCGCACCACATTATCCGGTACAGGAATTCGGCGAATTAAGTGCTGTACCGCCAAAATCTCATCACTGCTGAAAAGGGTATTCACCGTTGCGGTTTCATCATTGGTGGTCACTTTAACCACCTGAATTTCCTCTTCAAGTGAGGGATAAGTCAACTCTATGGCAAACATGAACCGGTCCAGTTGGGCTTCAGGAAGCGGATAAGTTCCCTCTTGCTCAATAGGGTTTTGCGTCGCCAACACGAAATAGGGTTCATCCAATTTAAACTGTTTACCGGCGATTGTAACCGCACGCTCTTGCATGGCTTCCAACAACGCTGCTTGTGTTTTTGGCGGGGTACGGTTGATTTCATCTGCCAAAATGATATTCCCGAAGACGGGGCCTTTGATAAACTTGAAATTCCGGTTTTGGTCCAATACCTCACTTCCCAAAATATCGCTGGGCATCAAGTCTGGTGTAAATTGGATACGTTTGAAATCAAGCCCCAATGTTTTGGCTATCGTGTTGACCATTAAAGTTTTGGCCAAACCTGGAACCCCAACCAAAAGAGAATGTCCTCCCGTATAAATGGAAAGTAAAATCTGCTCAATTACCTTCTCTTGACCGATAATAACCTTACCGATTTCAGTTTTGAGCGCTTGATGTTTTTGTACTAGATTTTCTACAGCGGTAACGTCAGACATGCTTATTCCTTTACCCAATTGTTGGCGAAATCACATGTTCTGTTTTCTTCGTTCACGTGAATATAGGTATCGTCAATATGTTCATTCATCCATTCTTTGATGGTATTGAATTGTTTTTCACGAAGAGCCAGTTCTTGAATTTTCAAGTAATCCTTGGCAAAGTCTGCCTTGTGCTCATCGTATCGGTTGGATATCTTCATAATCTTATACTTTGGCGCTCCACCACGAGGGTCATCTTCTTTGATAGGCCTTGAAATCTCTTCGTCTTTCAAGTTTCTAACTTGATTGTATAAAACGGGGTCCATTTTGGTCAATTCGAACCTAGAATCA
>CALBPG010000067.1 GCA_937899065.1 uncultured Allomuricauda sp. | reverse complement strand
AACGCGCCAATAATATTGGCAATGGAAGCATTGTTGAAATTCACGTTCAGTATTTGGTTCACAGAATCCAATACCTCGTAATACATCCCTGGTTGAACTCCTATGGAGTTATTTCCGCCTTGGTTTCCTTGTGCTTCCAAAGCACTGAAAAGGTAAAAACCATCTCTGGATTTTGAATGCAGAAGTCCATTGACTGCTGCTAGTTTTTCCATGGCGGTGTCGAAGGAGGTATTGTTCAAATACAACGAAAGGTTCTGGTTTCGAAGCGCATTCGAGTACAACAGATTCTTACCTGATGCTTCCATTACCCTTCGGAAGACTTTTTCCAAGGGAGCATTGTCTACATCCAATGAAATGGCATCGTTGCTTAAACTGTATTGCACACCAATATCACGTACCTCGGGCAATTGCGGTGGTGGATTATATTTTTTGACAGATAAAATACTTCCTGTAAAATCAATGGTCAGCCCATATTCTTTGCACAAAAACAGTAGCAATTCGGATACCGTTACGTTAGTGAAATTGTTGATCACGTTAATGTTCATTACGTCCTGACCTACACTTAAATTCAGTTGGTGTACCTGTGACAGCCCCATCAACAAGTTGGGTAAGGTGACATTTGTGGCGTCCATTTCCAATTTGATGGACTCGCTATATTCGGGGTACTCTAGAGCAAACCGTTGAAGTTGATTGTCCAGTTCTTGGATTCTATCTCCAGTTTGCGCTAAGCCATACCCACAAATGCAGGTCAATAAGAAAGCGGTAAGAAATTGTTTCATACTTGCTATAGCAAAAGGGAATACACTTCCTCAATGGAAGTTTCCCCCTGCTTCACCAAATTAATGGCGTTGATTTTAAGGGTTTTGATTCGGTTTTGATTCAAGTGTTCCTCAATTTCAGTGTGTCCTTCTTTGATAGGGCTTTCCAAAGCCTTGGTAATCGGTAGTATCTCGTATATGGCCTTTCGACCTTTGTATCCAGTATGGTGGCAGTCATTGCAGCCTTTAGGAATGTAGTGCTCATTGATATCCGAAACACTTTTACCAAAATTGGGATAATGATGCGATTCTAGCGGTACCTTCTGCTTGCAACTGGGGCATAGTTTTCTCACCAAACGTTGCGCTACACTCAAGTTGATGGTGCTGGCAATCAAAAAAGGCGGAACCCCCATATCTATTAATCTTGATATCGTAGCCCAAGATGAATTGGTGTGTATGGTAGACAAAACCAAATGTCCCGTCAGCGCTGCGCGAATAGCCATATTGGCTGTTTTCACATCTCGAATCTCACCTACCATGATGATGTCTGGGTCTTGTCGTAAAAATGTTCGTAGTGCACTGGAATAATCCAATCCAATATTTTCTTTGAGTTGTACCTGATTGATGCCTTCCAGGGTATATTCAATCGGGTCCTCAATGGTCAAAATATTGGTTTGGGGTTGATTCAGTTCTTTTAAAGTCGCGTAGAGCGTTGTGGTCTTTCCAGAACCGGTAGGTCCGGAAATCAATAGAATTCCATTGGGGCGCTTTACCCCTTCCCGAAAGGTGTCCAGTTCTTCCGTTGTAAAACCTAAATCCTCCAATTGTAATGCTCCTGCATCTTTACTTAGGATTCGAAGAACCAGCTTTTCCCCGTATAAAGTAGGCACGGAGGATACCCGTATATCAAACTCGGTGGTTGGGGTAGTCAAGGTAATTCTCCCGTCTTGCGGAAGCCGTTTTTCAGCAATATCCAATCGCGCGCGAACCTTGATTTTATTGATGATAGCAGGATAATCCTTTATAGGAATCTCATAGTATTCCATGAGTTTTCCATCCAAACGGAAACGCACACGACACCGTTCCTCATAGGGCTCAAAATGGATGTCACTGCTTCCAATGGTTTTGGCCTGTACAATGACCTTTTCCAAAAAATCTGTCGTATAGCCTAGAGCTTTTGAAGCGGTATTGGAAGCCATCCGATAATTGGAAGAAAGATAACGTTCCAATTCATCCGTCGCACACGACTCCAGAGAGACCGTATCGTCCAAAACGATTTGGAGTTCTTGTAACAAGGTATCCAAGGCGCTGGTATCCGTCTTCAAAACAAGGGTGTCTGCCTCCTCTTTTACGGGTACAATACGGTAATGATGTGCCTGTTCCGCAGAGATACGTTGTTGAAGATGGACAGGTATTTGAAAAGGAACTTCCGCCATATTACAACTGATATAAAGATGGCGTTTGAGGGAGTAGGGAACAAAGCAATATGCCGCTTAAGAAAATACCTAACATCCCAGCCAAGGGAATGGTTGAAGCTTCTCTTTTGTAAGATAAAACCCAATGCAAAAGTAAAGAAAAAAGTAATCCACTTACCATCAACACTAGAAATGTAGCTGTAGGAAATCCGAAAGCAAAAGCACCTAAAAAGAGAAGGTCTCCCAGACCAAAGCTCGTGTTTAAAAAATCCTTTTTCGCAACGAAACGGGTATATCCCCAAAGTATGCCCGTTTGAATTCCCACTAAAAGAAGATTGTACATACTGAACCATAAAATGGCTTCCAATGAATTCTTTTGTAAGTGCAGAAAAAACAACAGCAAACCAACCAAAGGGAAAAGAAACCAAGTTACTGCGCGTTCCTTAAAGTCCTGATAGACTATACATCCAAATACTATTCATAGGAGTAGTGTTAGTAGCATATCAATCATTTACGATTTGTTTTGGGTTTCCATTCTCATCAATCTCCCAAACATTCATTACACCATCGCCATCAAAATCGGTGATGGCCTCCGCCCTAGCTTTGAACGTTCCGTTATCCGCAGCAACCACGGAATACGTATAATTTGCAGTTCCATTTTCCTTCACGGTTTTGGGTGCCACAAAATCCAATTGGTTTATGTCAGCCGTGTAGGTGCTGTACATGTAACGATGGGTAGTTTGCGCGTTGTAGAGTGCTTTGAGCTGGGTTTGCGCTTCAATACTTTTCGCTTTCGAAATAAGGGGCATCAAATTGGGAAGGGCCAAAAGAAGAAGGATTCCAATGATGGCCAAAACAATCAAAGTTTCCTGTAGATTCAAGGCAGGAACCCTGTGCATAAGTCTTTTCGATTTCATCGGTAGTTGTAGTGTTTGGGCTCTACTGATAACACTAAAACCACATAAATATTGTAAGATTTTACTAAAATAAATTCAGAAGACTACAAACTCCCATTCGGAAAAAAGATTAAAAAAATTTATAACGCTTACATAAAAATCAGCTTTTTTCCTATACCTATTATTATTAGTACTATCAATTTAAATACGAATGTATTACATCGAAAAAACAGATTTTTCTTATAATTTTTAAAAGCAACGTCTGATATTAGTGTAAGCATTGAGAACGCTGTGTGAAGGTTTAAAAGTTTAACCCAACAAACACCTTGCACCCCAAATGCGCTACCTACAAACCAAGCTCCTCTCCAAAGGACAACTACATTTCCAAACAACATCCTTACAAATCTTATTAAACGTTTGCACGATGAAAAATTACTTTTCTCTGGGTCTTCTATTGACCCTATTTTGCTTTTTTGATTCTTATAGTCAAGACCCTTTGACAAATTATACCTGGACATCCGTCGATGAGAATTCATATCGAGTGGTGGTGACGGGCACCGACCCATTCGGCAACCAATCAAGCCTTCTGGAAATTTCACCCAACGGAGGTTGGACTGGTTTTCGGTTTCAAAACGTAACCATCGACCCCAATAAATCATATCGGTTTTCATTTTGGACGAAGGTAACCTCCGACACTCCGAGTTACACCTTCACTGGAAAAATTGAGACTACAAACGGTATAATTACTTCCAGTGGCTCTACTACCAACGACTACTATGTGCAAACAGGATGGGCCATACCAGGTTCGGGCACTTGGTATTTGTACGTAGGGTTTATCAAAGGAAACGGAGATGCCAATTCGTACACGGGAACCGTAAACACTACGGCCGGCCTAGTGAACAATGTGGGCACCAATGGGCATCGTTTCGCGAGCGGTACGACGTCCCTTCATTTCGGCAGTAATTCAAACTCTGCTGATAGTAGCAACAAAATCTACTATTTCGACCCAAGAATCGAAGAAGTCACAGGTGGGGACGACAGCGTTACTGACCTTCTGAACCCTTCAGGGGGAGGAAACGGCAACGGTACTTCCGTTTGGAATGAGAGTGGAACCACTGCAGATTACGCTGGAGAGGTCGCTATCGGCCGAAGTACGGTCCCAAGCGGTTACAAACTGGCCGTTGAAGGACATGTCCGTGCACGCGAGGTTCGCGTAGATCAGGATACTTGGCCCGACTTTGTTTTTACTTCTGAGTATGACTTGCTGTCATTAAAAGAAGTGCAGGACTTCATCAGTGAGCATGGCCACTTGCCCGAAATACCTTCGGCGAAAGAAGCCCAGCAAAACGGAACAGACCTCGCTAAAATGGACCGTTTGCTGCTACAAAAAGTAGAGGAACTCACCCTTTACATCCTTGACCAAGAAGCCCGGGTTGAAGCACTCGAAAAGCGCTTGGAAAAGAAAAAACAAGGAGAACACTCCAACGCGAAGACCATACAAAAACCAGAATAAAACAAAAGAATCATATCCCATGACTTCTTGCAAAATACAGTTCTCAATTTTGGACAACAACATTTTCAAACAACACCCTTACAAATCTTATTTAACCCTTTCACGATGAAAAAGCATTTTTCATTGGGCCTTTTATTGGTCCTATTCGCCTGTTTTACGAAAACCCAAGCACAATGCAGTTCTGGGCTAACCCCGGAATGGAAATACCAAAACGCATGGTACACTGGCAGTACGGTCGACTTCAGTTCAGGATACGAGGTTTGGTTCAGTGCCATACCCAACTCCCTGACCGTAACAGTGACCGACCCTGCGGGTGTGGTTCATTCTGACAATTACATTATTGCATCCATTTCCGTATCCGATGCCGGACAATACATCATCACCAACACCGCTACCGGATGCTCGGAGACCTTGGACGTGACCGTAGATGGCCAAGGGCCACCAAGCTCTGGTGGTTCAGTATGGAGCGAGAACGGTACAACTGCCAGCTATTCTGGAGAAGTGGCCATCGGCCGCAGCACAGTGCCCAGTGGTTACAAACTGGCTATTGAAGGACACGTTCGTGCCCGCGAGGTACGTGTGGACCAGGATACCTGGCCGGACTTCGTATTCGAATCGGATTATGAACTGCCATCGCTTCAGTCCGTCCGTGAGTTCATAGCAGAATATTCCCATTTACCAAAAATGCCTTCTGCGGAAGAGGCAGAGCAAAATGGAACGGACCTGGCGCAAATGGACCGTTTGCTGTTGCAAAAGATAGAGGAGCTTACCCTATACATTTTGGAACAGGAAACCCGTATCGAGAACCTTGAAAAGCAGTTGCAAGATGAAAAGTAAAAACCTACAAATTTCAGGGCTCTTGACCCTGATGGCAGCACTATTGACGGGAACAGGGCTATTCGCGCAAGAAGACCCTGACTTCCCCACCATAGCACCACCGACGCCCACAGCGGCCTCGTTGCACAGCTATGGCAACAACTCCGTAAACTATTATTCCGGGACGGTCGACGTATCCATCCCGCTCTATACCATACAGGAGGGCAACATCACAGTGCCCATCGTACTGAACTATACCGGAGGCAATGGCATCAAGGTGGAGGAACAGGCCAGTTGGGTGGGCCTCGGTTGGGCCCTGAACGCAGGGGGCGCGGTATCGCGCGCCAAGCGCGGGGTGGCGGATGAAGCAATCAATGGAAGAGGATTCCTCAGCTACACACAGATTCCAAGTGAGACTGTTGATGGCAATGGCAATCCGACCAATGCACAATTCATCACGGACATTGCCAATGGCATCCAGGACGGGGAGCTCGACAAGTTCATGTACAGCACCCCATCAGGCAGTGGTTCCTTCTTTCTCGACTACACCCAAACAGGAGAAGTACACCAAAAACCATTTACAGACAAGCGCATCACATACCAAGCGGTCGTACTGCCCTATGACGATGGAAGCGTGCAGGATTGCACCAACACCAATGGTTTGGATGGTTTCTATATCCATGATGAACAGGGCCTCAAGTACCATTTCGAGGAAAAGGAGCGCAGCAACTCCCGAAACGTGGGGGGCAATTACTACCTCTCGCAATGTTATCCGACCACTTGGCAAATGACCAAGATAGAGGACAACAACAGTACCCTGTCGGTAGACTTCGAGTATGACGCGTTCTACTATTCCAACTTCAGGATGGTGCCCACCGTAGTTGGGTTGGACAACCAGACCGTGGGTGTCGTTGAGGATTACTTTCTCACCAAACGCCTTAAAAAGATTACCCACAGCCAAGGTTCCGTGGAGTTTATCGCATCCACTTCAGAGCGCAAGGACCTGGCCGGAAACTATCCCCTTGACCATATCCTCATTAAGGATATCGCAGGGGATACCATAAAGGAATACCATTTCAACTACAAATACCTTACCGCCAATGATCTGGTGGACGACAGTCCTGGATTATCGGTTTCCAAGAACAACCGCCTGGTAATGAACAGCATCGAGGAGGTGGGTAGAACTGGACAGGCCAAGCCGCCCCATACCTTCACCTACGACATCAACCACTACCTACCAGCAACGGACAGTTACTCGAAAGACCACTGGGGCTACTACAATGGCCAGAACAATGCCAGACTCCAACCCAAGCAGTTGGTGAGCTATTGGGATCCCTACAAATCCGGTGGGGCCGGATGGTACACAAGGTTGATAGGAACCGCGAACCGAGAGCCGAGTACTGCCCATGCGCAAGCTGGGATATTGAAACGAGTGGACTATCCAACTGGTGGCTTCACCATCTTCGAGTATGAGGGCAATACGGCCATTGACGATAAACTTCCTGCTTTGTCCGAATCGGATGGCCAGGTCATGGACCAGCCCGACGTGACATACCCGATAGCAGTCAACCTATATTCCGAAGATGTGCAGGAAACGGTAATGACCTTTAGGCAAATACAACCTCCACCGGCTGGATGCACTGCCATAGTGACCGTCTTCAATACGGACACGGGACAGGTTGAGGAATCTCGTTCCTTTGCAGATGGGAACCCTTCAGCAGGCGACCCCCTTATACTGGAGATAACCAATGTCTTTGTTCCAGCGGGAAACTACGAAGTCTCGTTTACGCTACAAGGGCCAAATAGCATTTGCGGACCGGGTACCAACAACGAGGGCATCTTGATCAATGTACTGTGGGAGGAAGAATCCAACTCCCCGACCAAGAACGTGGGCGGGGTGCGCATCGCCAAGATAACGGACCATGCGGGAGCTGGGGTATCCCACTACCGTACCTTCGATTACAATGGGGATGACGGACAATCATCTGGAAGTGTGGTCAACGTGCCCAAGTACTGGTTAGAGAATACATTTTCAGCACCCGGCCCCCACGGCAATACGGTTCGAAGCCCCCTATCCCTAGCGGTAAGGACGAACACCTCACAATATCCCTTGGTGGAGACCGCCGGAAACGTGGTGGGCTATTCGAAGGTCACCGTGACCCGTGACGACGGTACCCAAGGCAAGAGCGAGTACTACTTTACCGGACCAAAGGACTATAACGACAGGGATTTCAGTTTTGTCCAACATGATGGTTTCAGCGGGGTTCTCCAAGTGGGTCCCGTGAGCATAGAGACCGTGCCCGTGCCAACCGAAAACTCACGGGAGTACCTTCGAGGCAAGCTCTTGAAACAAGTGGACTACCGCTACAATGGAACTGGTTACGATACCATCGCCAAGTTGGAGAACACCTATAGATTGCTTTCTTATGACCCCAATCAAGGCGGCCAGCTGCCAAAGGTAAAATCACTTATCGTGGGAGGCGTCAACATCGCCGGCCCACAATCCGGCCAGACCGTGGACAACATCAAGGAATATGAAATCCACTCGGGCTATATGGTACCTTGGACTTCCAAGGCGACCCAGTATACCGACAACGGCAACATCGATACCGAGACCCTCAACCGCAATGAAGAAGACTCCGACACGGCCCTTTTGCATATGATTCCCATCGAGACCGAGTCCACGGACAGTTGGGGAGACAAGACCCTTACCAAAGAGTACTACGCCTTCAACGCCAAGACGAGCCCGGACCATATCGCATCCCAGAATGCCGCTATCGATATGATGGTAGACCAGTACAACATGGTCTACCAGCCGGTGCAGACCAGCGTCTTCCGTAAAAAAGGTTCCGGAAACTTCGAACCGCTCAACACGGTACAGACCCGTTTCCAAATTACCGGCTCAAATAGCGTGCTGCCAGATAAGGTCTATACCCGCAAGGAAAACGACAACCTCCAAGAGCGTTTGGTCTACGTGGACTACGATGGGCGGAAGAATCCCTTGGAAATCCGAAGGACCGACGGGCCGAGCACGGTCTTTATCTGGGGCTATAACGGTACCCAGGTCATCGCGAAGCTGGAGAACGCCAGCTATACTGGATTAACTACTGGTCAAACCAACGCTATCAACGATGCCGTTGGAGCCTCCAATCTGGATGTCGATTCAGCAACAGAAGGTACCTTGAGAGATGAGCTTCAAGACCTAAGGGAAGCCTTCCCCAACGCCATGGTGACCACCTTCACCTATGACGTGCCCATCGGGGTGACCAGCGTCACCGACCCGCGCGGCTATACCACGCACTACGGTTACGATGCCCAGAACCGTCTGGAAACCATCGCCGACGAACAGTTGCGCAAACTACAGGACTATCTCTACCACTATAAAGGACAACAATAATGAAGACCCCACATACACATTCGAATGCCCATATGAACTTTTGGGCCAGGGTATCCCTTGGGTGCCTAATGATCATCATGCTCTTTGCGGCCACTTCCGCGAACGCACAGGCCACAACGGCCCAACTTGCCGGTACCTGGCAGGTCGACTATGCCCTCACCAAGGGGAGCATGAGCCCAGACGGGCTTACATATCTGAACGGATTGCCCGCCGCCGAAAAGGTGGCCCTGGAAACCTCCTACGCCAACAGGACGGTCACCTTCTCCAGCAACGGCAATTTCACCATCCTGCTGCCCAACGGTGGCAGCGTGAACGGCACCTGGTCCCTATCGAGCGATGGGTACGACATCACCGCTACCCTGCCCAACGGCCAACAGCAGGTGTACCATGTGGCCTATGCCACTGGCAATGCCCTGGGGCTGCAGCTGGGCGCCTCGAGCCTGCTCTACCCGGAACTGCACCTGACCAAACCGTAAAGAAAGACAACCGAATAATCTAGCACCCATGTCCCAAAAAATATACCTCGCGATACTATTGATTGTGGCCCTCGTACCGACGGCCTTGTTCTCACAGGGCCCCGGCGGCGGCGGTCCCGGTGGTGGCGGTTCTTCCTATTCCATATCGGGCGACAGCTCGGTGGACCAGGGGGACGTCAAAAACTACAGCATCAGCCCCAACACGGGCATATCCTCCGCCCAATGGAGCGCGCTTCCCGCCAGTGCGGTGAGCATCAACACCCCGACCCTTTCGGAGACCAACATCACCTTTATCGGCAACGGAACGATGACCCTCTATATGGAGATGACCGACAACTTCGCCAACAACCATTTCCTCAACAAGACCGTATCGGTCGCCCAGACCGTACCGGACGGGCCACCGGACCCGACGGTCCCCAACGGGACCAATTGCGATACCGCGACCTTGACGCGTAGTGGTTCCCCACCCTCGGGCATCACCTGGTACTGGCAAGATTGAAAAACAAATCAGCCTTTGTTATATTCATTCACTCTACTACTC
>CALBPG010000066.1 GCA_937899065.1 uncultured Allomuricauda sp. | reverse complement strand
CACCTTTACATTAGCTTGTGGCGGATCTTTCTGTGACCCTGCAACTGTGCCTCCAGGGGACTTATTGTTTGCTAGGGCGGTAGGTAATGGTGTGGATATCGCTTATGACTATCCATATAATCCTTCACCCTATGGATTGAGTACCCCTATAGTGCTACCTCCTGGAACCTATACGATGACCTTGTTTGCATCAGTTGATGGTTTTAGCGGGACCTTTCGAATCGAATGGATAGAAGAAACCTCAACTGCTGTTCAAGAAAACAGAATTGGTGGGGGACTCCGCATTAAAACCTTGACCGATGTTCCCATACAGGGGAGCAATGTGATAAAGGAGTTTGTGTATACCAATCCTTCCAATACATCGAGGTCATCAGGATTTGTAAGTTATCAAACCAAACATTTCTCAACCTTCTCATCGCGCTTTTTTGAGGAAATAAATCCTCCATTTTATGTTGAGAGATTCTGTGACTATTTCACAAGGCACAGTCATAACATATCAAATGTAAGTACTATTAACGGAGGTTATGTGGGTTATGAGTATGTAACTGTGTTGGATGGTGTAGATGGAGCCAATGGAAAATCGGTGTTTAAGTACTCTAGTTATAAAGATACTGGTGAAGATGTGATGACCTGGCCCTTTGTACCACCAACCAGCAAAAATTGGATTAGGGGGCAGTTATTGGAAGAAATCGTTTACCGAAAGGAAGGGACTGGTTACGAGAAGTCCAAAGAAACGACATTCAACTACGATGATAGAGAGAGCATCAATCTTGTATTTGAAAACGAGGATAATGAAAACAACATCCTTAATTTGAGAATTACCACAATACGGCCCTATTGGAATAGTGGTGGGACAGTATCTGAACAATCCATACTTGATATAGGCGCCTATTGGACCCAAGCCAGCTGGTCTACCATGACGAGCAAGGTGGAAAAAGTATATGACATAGAGGACAGTTCTAAATCTCTCACAAAAACAACAAATTTCTACTTTGAAAATCCTATTCATGGATTATTGACAAGGGAAGTAGTAGTAGCTAGTGATGGTAACAATCATATTACCAAAAAATTCTATCCGGATGACGTGGATTCCAACGAGTCTCTAGGATTACCAAGTCTAAGTTTTGCGGAAAAAACTGAAATAGATGAACTTAAAATTGGACTAAACCATCGTATAGCGGAGCCGGTGCAAACGCAATCTATTTTCAGAGGAGATACAATTACAACAAGAACCAGTTTTAAAAATTTTGGCAACAATCTATCTTTAGTTTCCTCCAAAGCTGTGCTTAAGGGTAGCTTTAGTTCTAGCAATGCCTTTCAAAATCAAGTGAAATACCTAAGCTATGATGAAAAAGGAAACCCACTCGAAACTTCTAGGGATAATGGACCGGTAAACTCCTATATATGGGGCTACAATAAATCTCGACTTATAGCCAAAATCGAAAATGCTACTTATTCAGAAATAGCCTCGGCCTTAGGAGTTCAAGTCTCCCAACTAAAGGCCTTTGATGAGACGGATATTGAATCGATAAACAATTTAAGGTCTAATAATATCATGAACAAAACCATGATTACAACTTATACATATCAACCTCTTGTAGGAATTACCAGTATTACTGATGCTAGGGGATATGTTACTTACTATGAATATGATAGTCAAAATCGTCTTCGATATGTTAGGGACACAAACAATCATCTTTTGACCGAACACCAGTATAATTTCAAAAACTAGGGACATGAATTTAAAAGAGAAACTTATCAGTGTTCTAACTTTGACCGTAGTTAGTATTTCAATGGCTCAAAGTATACCTCAGGATATTCTTATTGAAGGAAATTACGATTTTCAAAACGATACGATTATAGAGGCATCTTCTAGCATCACATTTAAACCCCAAAGTTGGTTGCGCCCGACTGTGGGAAATACAATAACCGCTCGTATTACAGATGCACCGAATATTGAAATTCCATATGCTGACATTACATTAAGTCCAGAAAACTATTTTTTTACAAGGGTTTATCAGGATTCCCTAATTACATTCGATTCTTCTTCTGCCAAGGAGGGTGATGTGATAGAAAGTATTATTTATTACGATGGACTAGGGAGGGCTATTCAGTCTGTTCAGCTCAAGGCTTCATCAAATTATGAAGATTGGGTAACTCCGTTTGAATATGATTCCTATGGTAGACAGATAAGAGAGTGGATGCACTTTCCGTCCACAGGACAGAATGGTGTTTTTAGGGTAAATCCTGAAACAGAATTATCCAACTATTATCAATCAAATTATCCTCTGGATTTTTCTCAAAATAACCCGAATCCTTTTTCCGAAAAGAGACTTGAAGCATCACCGTTGGGGCGAATACTAGAACAGGGACTTCCGGGAGAGGACTGGAAAGTAGGTAATGGACATAGTCTCCGCATGAATCATAAGTACAATGAACAAAATGAGGTTAGATACTTTACAGTCGACTTGACTTTGAATGGCCAAATATACCTTCCTGCTTTAGTTGATAATCAAGAGTACTATGAAGAAGGAACTCTTTATAAAAATATAACCAGAGATGAAAACTGGCTGGATAACCCTTCAAGTGACTATCCTAATGACCATACTTCAGAGGAATTTATCGACAAACTCGGTAGGGTAATATTAAAGAGGACGTATAATGCTAATATTCCACACGACACCTATTACATTTATGATGATGTTGGTAATCTCACCTATACGCTTTCTCCAAAAATGGATATAAATAATGGGATTAGTCAATCTGAATTAGATGAGCTAGGATTTCAATATGTATACGACAATCGTAACCGACTTGTCGAAAAGAAATTACCTGGAAAGGGCAGGGAATATATAGTTTACAACAAGCTTGACCAAGTAGTCCTTACCCAAGATTCAAATCTTGAAGCTCAGCTTAAATGGTTATTCACCTCTTACGATGCTTTTGGCAGGATAATATACACAGGTGAACGATATGCAAACTATGGTAAAGCCTATACAAGAACGAACCTAGATAGCTTTTCAGGGGAACAGTTTGAAGAAAGGACTTCAAGTTCTACCAGCGTTGGTAATGGAACAATTTTTTATTCCAATTCAACTTTGAATGGTATTGGTGATATCGCTGAATTGTATACTGTTAAATATTATGATAGTTATGTCGATAATGATGGAATACTTCTCCCGACAAATAATTTTTTTGGACAAAAACTTGTCTATAATGTACAAGGTTTAAGCACCGTTGATAAAACCAGGGTGTTAGGAACGAATTTTTGGATAACTACTGTCTTTGGATATGATTATAAAGGACGACTGATATATACCCATACAAAGAATCCTTTTCTTCAAACCGAAGAAATCATCGAACAAAAACTTGATTTTACCGGTAGAGTACTTGAAACTAGGTCGACACATAGTAGGACTGGAAATAATAACTTAGTGGTAAACAACATTTTTCAATACGACCATATGGGAAGAATGTTAGATCATAATATGAACATTAATGGTCTTGATCAGCAATTGATATCTAGCAATGAATATAATGCCATTGGTCAACTCATAGAGAAAAAAGTTGGTAATCAAAAGGCAAACCCACTACAAACCATAAATTACTCTTATAATGTACGAGGATGGCTAAGTCGAATAAACAATCCAAACAATCTCCAAGAAGATCTTTTTGCCCAAGAGTTATTCTACAATAAAGATGCGGGTTATCCAGTTTACAATGGTAATATCGGAAAGGTTGAATGGAATACATATTACAATAGTCAGGACCCTAACTTCTTTTTGCCAAGAAATTATGTTTATCAGTATGATGGGCTAAATCGTGTTAAAAGTGCACAGTTTAATAATTACCAAGGGTTTACTCATAACATCAACTATGATAAAAATGGTAATTTACTTACGCTTGCCAGATATGGTTACAGTGATGATGGAAATTATGTAGGAAATATTGACAACTTAGAATACACTTACGATTTAGGAAATAAACTTAAATCGGTTAAAGATTTGGCTCCCTTAGCAAATGAAACTGGGTTTGTTGATGCAGGCTTTATTGATGGAAATACCGTAGGCGATGATTACGAATATGATTTAAATGGAAACCTGACTTCGGATGCTAACAAGGACATTACTACGATTTCTTACAATCACCTAAATCTTCCTTTAAATATTGTCGTTGGTGGAAGTAACCCGGGTACTATCTCGTTCGTGTATGACGGTGATGGAGTAAAACTAAAAAAGATAATTGCTCCTACTTCAGGAGCCACTAGGGAAATAGAATATCTCAACGGTAATGTATATGAAAATGGAGAGCTTCAGTTTTTCGGTCATTCTGAAGGCTATGTTATTCCTGACAATAATGGGGGCTACGATTATGTATTTAACTATACAGATCACTTAGGGAATATAAGGGTAAGTTATGCTGATAGTAACCATGATGGAACTATTGATCCCACAACAGAAATTATCGAAGAAAATAATTTCTATCCTTTTGGAATGAAACACATTGGTTATAACCAATCAATATCTTCTGAAGGTAATAGTCTGGCAAAACAATATAAATTTAATGGAAAGGAGCTAAATAATGAACTGGGGTTGGACTGGTATGACTATGGTATGAGAATGTACGACCCTATGATTGCTAGATTTATGGTCATTGATCTCGCCACCGAAGTCATGAAACAGTATTCACCCTATACATATGCATTCAATAACCCTGTTATGTTTGAAGATAAGGATGGTAATTTTCCTGTACTAGCTAATATGGGTATTGTGGACCCAATCAAAGAGTTGATGTCGGGTAAGAAAATTGACATGACCAACGCTCCAAAAAGTTCCAAATTGAATGCCAAGGGGTTTCCAAGAAACGGGAGATGGTTTTGGAATCAAATGAAAGCAAGACATCCTGAAATGTTTAGTGCAAAGAACAAAGCATTGATTAAGGCGGGAAAATCACCCGTGATAGATGCAAAGTGGACCGAATTTAATCCAAGTCATGCCTCCTATAAAGGCAAGCTTGTTCATCACCATGTAGATCAAGGAAGATTTGCCGTTGGTATTCCTGAGGAGGCTCATAACAATCTTAACTCAAAATTACATGCTAGAACAGGCTCTAAGGCTAGAGGCTTCTTTAGACAAACAATGAAATACGTTAACGGTTTTGCCTTTGCTCTTACGGCTTTTGATTTATTTAGCGATAATCCCGATTCTATGGGCAATCTTTTTGATCAATCCTCAGGGAACATTCAAGAAGGCAAATTGTACAAGAATACAGATGGGGGGTATTACAGTATAAGTGACAGAACTTTTGAAACGGATGAAAACGGGGAAATCGAAAGCGTCACGGCAACGGTTACTATTTATAGTGATTATACGTATAATGAAGAAACCGGTGAATATGAAGGTGTTGGAGAATCTAAGAAAGCGGAGGTAACTCAATACACCGGTGAAAAAGCTCAACAAGTCCTTGAAATAATCCAGAGTAAAATTTAATTTAGGATAATGGAAAGTCATGAATTCGTAGAAAAACTTGGAGCCTTAGCCCCGACCAGACAATCCTTATCAGCCATGGAACTAGACGAAGAATTCTTGGATGAATATTTGGACAGTTACACATTAGAAAAGAAAGAGGTTTCGGATTTTCACCCTGATCCAATCTTGAATCTGATTCTGAATTATGATGTAAGTAATTTCGATGTGGGGTTGATTCGACTTAACTCAGCTGGCGAGGTACAGGAAACAGATAGATATATTATTTTTGGCAATTTAGATGCGGACTTGCTTGGAATTGATAAGGTAAACGAAAACATTGTTATGTTGGATTGGGAAAGTCCAGAATTCGTAATGGATATTTGTGCCAAAAACTCAGGAAGCTTTTTAGAGGCTATCTTAGAAGTTGCTAGCTTCAATCATGATATGTTCACTAATGACGAATTAGGTAACAACCAATTAGCAATCTTTAATAAATCCAAAGAAGTTAGTCTTATCGCGGGAAGTGAAGAATACTTGAGTTTCTATTTAAATACCTTCGGTTATACAGGAGAAGAGTGAACTTTGAAGCCTTGCCGGCCTAGTTACAGTGAGTCTTTGCCTGCCGGTCGGGGTAACCAATGAATTCTAAAAATGAAAGCCACAGCAATTTTGTTGTGGTTTATTGTTTGCAACGTTTTAATCACAACCCTCAGCAAAAAACGCTTCCAAAGTTATCTCATGGGCATCTAAGATTTTAAGCAGACTTGTAAAAGTAAAATTGGTGCCTTTTTCCATGCGCCAGTATTGCATTCTTGATATGCCAAATTCTATAGCAAAGTTTTCATAACTGGAGTATCCTTTTGCTACCCGCATTTTTTCCAATTTCTTCGCGATAGCCATGATTCTTGGGTCAAGGTTGTCAACGTTTTTCTGCTTTTGCTTCGCCATAATCGTCTCTAAAAAGACAAAGCTGATGTTTTGATATTTCTTAAATTACATCATTTAAATTACCACATTTATAAACATTTTGATAAATTTGAACATGAATGAAAATGGTACAGATAAACTAGTCAATGACTTTCCAAGTAAAATTAGGGATGCCTACGGTACCAACAAGAACCTTGCAAAAATCCTTGACCAAGGCATCGAAATGCTGTTTTACCTTGAAGAAGACGCTTTTGAGCGTAAACAGGTTCAAAATGTGGTGGCCGCGCTTAGGGATGTTGCTGTGGTGTTGCGGCAATCAGAGTAGCTTGCCAATTTATTGGGCGATTCGTATTTCTGTGATTTCAAAAAAGTCTGCGCAAATATCTTCGGTCGCAAATGACTCATAGATAAACCCACTAACCTCAACCGAAAGGTTTTCAACTTTAAAGGAGTTATCCAAATTACATGGAGACAACAGTCCCAAAGGGTTGTTGTTTATGTTTTCATTGGGTTCAATAACAAAGTCGGTTGAGCAATCTTGATTTTGCGGCCCTAATATGGTTGCGGTAACTCTTGTAATTCTTTCTATCACTGCTCTATTGTCTTCTTGGTAGCAGTTTGGCGAAAAGTCATCGTCATTATTGCATCCGTAACCAATGTACACCAGCATCATAATGCAAATTGAGGAAATAAATCTTCGCATAATTGTACGATAAAAGTTAAAATGGGCTTGCATCTAGTCTGGATTGGCATTTGTGTGTGTTATAGAGATGCTTACAAACATATAAGGTTGCTACCATAAAAAAACCCACTCAATTGAGTGGGTTTTGTGCTTGATGTGGTACCTCCAGGGTTCATTTGCCTTAAGGCAAATGTTCCTTTTGACCCTCTGATGCAAATACAAAACCGCACTGCTTTCAGTAGTTCGTTTTTTTACGAAAACTGCGCCTCAAAAGTTGCCTTTTTCACTTGTTTCCATAAAAAAAACCCACTCCATTGAGTGGGTTTTGTGCTTGATGTGGTACCTCCAGGAATCGAACCAGGGACACACGGATTTTCAGTCCGTTGCTCTACCAACTGAGCTAAGGTACCGAGTTTTACAACTCACAAGCCTATTCGGGCCCGTCCGCCGGAGCAACACCGTTAGGTTTTGCGTAGGCGGGTGCAAATATAATTTCAAAAATAGGATATACAAACAAATTCTAGAAAAAAGGAGGGGTTTTTAAGAAATCGCGACCTTTGCCTCGTGAACCTTGTGATTGATATCGGAAACTCCTTTACCAAGTACGCCATATTTGACAACCGTCAGTTGGTGTACTTCGACACTTCGGAGTCTGCCATCTTCGTTACCCAAATCAAACAGCTGTTTGAGGCTTATCCCAAAATTCAAAGAGCAGTGATATCCGCAGTAGGTCCCCTTCAAAACAAGGAAAAGGAAATCATGGCCCTCTTTTGCAAGGTGCACGTACTGTCTCATGCATCGAAAGTGCCCTTTAAAAACAGCTACGCTTCGCCATCTACTTTGGGAATGGACCGCATTGCATTGGCTACTTCTGCCTTTTACCAATACCCCAGAAAAAATGTACTGGTCATCGATATGGGTACTTGCGTCACCTACGATTTTGTAAACGATGCCGGGGAGTATCGCGGGGGAGCCATATCCCCAGGACTCAATATGCGTTACAAGGCAATGCACCTTCAAACGGATAAATTGCCGCTGCTACAACCCGAAGAGCTTTTGGATTTTGTCGGAAATTCCACCGCAAGCAGTATGCATAGCGGGGTTATCAATGGTTTGACCTTGGAGTTGGACGGAGTGATTTCGCAGTATCATGCTCGTTTTCAAGATTTAACAGTTATTTTAACAGGCGGCGACTCGCAATTTTTTGTCAAACGATTAAAAAATTCCATATTTGCGAACTCGAAATTTCTCGTAGAAGGACTCAATTACCTGTTGGAATACAACAAAAGCTAGATGGTTAAGAAATTTTTGATCGCGCTGTTCTGCTTCGCGGCACATAGTGTTTTTGCACAAAACGGAACAATCTCCCCTTATTCAACTTTCGGAATTGGTGACCTTAGAGGTCGAGGCACGGTAGATAACCGTTCCATGGGAGGTATTAGCATGCTGGGTGACAGCATCCACCTCAATCTTCGGAACCCCGCTGCTTTTTCCAAATTAAGACTGACAACGTATAGCGCTGCTGTAGGGCATACCGAATATCGTCTCAAGGATTTTACTGAAGAACAACGCACCTCGGTAACTACCCTAGACTATTTGGCGATTGGCTTTCCGGTTGCTCGAAACATGGGGGTTGGCTTTGGATTGTTGCCCGTGAGTTCC
>CALBPG010000065.1 GCA_937899065.1 uncultured Allomuricauda sp. | reverse complement strand
TTTCTGCCCCGGGATGAACTGGCTCCCTTATACCCATAAATTCTGCCCATAGCTGTGCCTTCTGCGGCATTGGGGATTGGTCACTTAAAATACCATACATACTCAATTGCCCGTTTCTTTTGTTTCTAGAAATAACATCTCTTGTTCTCGTTGTGCCGATAAGGGTAGCCCCAAACTTTTCGCGTATGCTACGCACAAGATTGTCAAAGTATTTATTTTCCAGAACTTGGTAAATACCATATCCTTTGGACATAATATGTGCGCTAAGGGCAATAGACCACTCCCAGCTCGCGTAGTGGGGATACATAACCATCACAGATTTTTGTTGGGCTTCCAGCTTGTGCAATACCTCTAGATTTTCGAAAGTGAAACGTTTTTGCAATTGTGCATGGGAAATCCCCATGGTTTTTATCATTTCCAAAAACATGTCGCACATATGTTTGAAAAATGCTTTCTCAATTCGAATTCGCTCAGAAACGGCCTTATCTGGAAACACCAAGGCCAAATTTTCGCGCACTACTGTTTTTCGATAACCTATGGCATAATACAGTAGAAAGAAGATGCCATCCGACAAAGCATAAAGCAACCGAAAAGGAAGACGGGAAATCAACCATAAAATGGGATAAACAAGGAGGTAAACTAAGAATGTCATGGTCAATTCTTGTGGACAAATATACCTATATTTATCACCAAAGGTTTTCTTGTATGTACAATTTGCATTGGGCTACCATTGCCATAATTGCAGCCAATGTTTTGGTCTCGATAAAAGGGTTCAATGACTATTCTTTTTTTGAACGCTATAAGTTTAGCATAGGCGGAATCAAGTCTGGTCAGCGAGAACGTATGATGACCTCTGGATTTCTTCATGTGGATATTGCCCATTTGTTTTTCAACATGTTCACGCTATACTTTTTCGCTGATGTGGTGATATCTGCGTTTGGTCCAGTGAAATTTTTGTTGATGTATCTATTGAGTTTAGCAGCAGGGAGTTTATTGGCGCTGTTTTTCCATAAGGATGAACCTTTTTATAGTGCTGTGGGGGCTAGTGGCGCAGTCACTGGAATTTTGTACTCGGCTATTTTGCTGTATCCGGAAATGCGATTGGCAATTATGTTTATCCCCATCCCTTTACCGGCATATGTTTTAGGGATTGGTTATCTGCTGTATTCCATCTATGGTATGAAACGCAAAATGGACAATATTGGTCACACGGCGCACTTTGGGGGTGCGGTCGGGGGATATGGGACCACCCTGTTTTTTCGGCCAGATATTTTAATAAATGACACCTGGGTTGTCGTATTATTGGCCGTTCCCATCATCATTCTATTTATTCTCGAAAAAACTGGAAAAATCTAGTATCTAGTTTAGATACTCAGCTACCTTTTGTTCCAAAGCAGGACCCCTTAGATTTTTTGCTACGATTACGCCGTTTTCATCTATTAAAAATGCCGCGGGAATCGCATTTACATTGTACAATTGCGCAATAGGGTCTTGAAAACGCTTTAGGTTGGAAATATGATTCCATTCCAAACCATCTTTGGCAATGGCATTGGTCCAATCATCCGCGCGAGAGTCCAAGGATACCCCAATCACGTTAAATCCTTCATCATGGAACTTCCAGTAAACGGATACGATATTCGGATTTTCGGCGCGACACGGGCTGCACCAAGCAGCCCAAAAATCAACAAGAGTCAATTTCCCTTTAATGTCATTTAGAGCAAGCATTTCTCCTTCAGGGTTAGGGGCGGAGAACTCCGGTGCTGCACTGCCCACTTCGGTAGTCTTTAGCTTTTCAAGCTGCTCTTTGAGTTTGGTCGCAGGTTCAGTAGCTTTCATTTCTGGCGAGAGGGCATCGAACATTTCTTGTATTTCTGATGTTGGAAGTGCTTTGCTCATCAAAAGATTCCCCATGATTAAAACCGAAATCAAAGCATCAGGATTGTTTTTGGCAAAATCAACATTGTATGTCTTCACATCTTCCTGAAGTTCCATATACTCTTCCCGCAAAGCCATCATTGTTACGGTATCCTGCGGTTGTTTTTGGGATGCTGCGCGCATGTCTTGTTGCATGGAACGAGCACGCTCGCCCATTCTTCTAGATTCGCCCAAGAAATCCATAAAAATGTCATTCTGTGGAGTTCCTTTGACCCGTGCATAGTTCATACTATCCTTCTGGAATTTTATAGAGATTTTACCATTCTCCAGAAAAAACGGAAGATTGCCTCGACTATCTTCCAACATTAAATAATGTAGTTTGGGTTGTTCTTGGACTCCTTCAAAGGAAAACACCCCATTCTCTACTGTTGTGGTATCAACATCAACCAATTGGTTCAAACTGTCCGTGGTCTTCAGAAATACTTTGGTGCCATTATCCAATTCGCCTTCAACTTTGGCATCGACGCTGTAGCCATCGGCTTTACCTGCACAAGACGCTACAAGGGCAGCAAATACTCCCCAAATCCAAACTTTATTCATTTACTCGTTATTTTTAGCTAAGGTATTCAATACCATCAATTCAAAAAAGGGCTCGGGTTTTTAATTCGATGTCTTGTTAAAACTGATAGCGAATACCCAGAGCAATATCAAAAAGAAAACCATTGTCAAACCCATCATAGCCCAAGATTCCAATTTCCGGGCGAACATCCAACGAAAGTAGTAACGGAATGTCAAAATCATATTCGACTCCTAAATTTCCAGCGACGAACACAAAAACACCATCATTGTCCTCAACTTCATCGGGTACTGGTTCAAAATCTACACTTCCAACGCCTCCGCCAGCTCCGTAATACCAATTAAAACCACCTTCTATTTGATGTACCCATTGATACACTCCTGAAAGTTTAAAGGCATCAAAGTCACGACTATCCCGCCATCCTAGGTTAAACTCGGCCCGATTATAGCGTCCTATCGACTTTTGATAGGAGATTTCAGCTCCAAAACCATCACTATCGCCAAGCCTTAGACCTATACTATGGTCAGAAAGGTCCTGGGCATAAATGCCAAAGCTCATCAAAAAGATAAATATACCGACTGGTTTTTCAAATTTCATAAGTTTTCCAATTTAAGTTGAGTAAAAAAGTTTTTGCGCGTAACTTGCAATGTAAACTTGTTTCCAAGACCAAAAATTGTTCCATTTTGGATAAATCTTTCTTAAAGTCCTTGGCGGAGAAGCTAGAAGGAGAATTGCAGTTCGATGCCTTAACCAAGACCCTTTATGCCACGGATGCTTCCGTCTACAGGAAAGCCCCTTTGGCCGTATGTCTTCCCAAAAGCACAAAAGACATTCAAACCTTGGTACAATTTGCTATGCAACATCATATCGGATTGATTCCGCGTACAGCGGGAACCTCTTTAGCAGGACAGTGTGTAGGTGATGGCATTGTAATGGATTTGGGTAGGTACTTGAATTCCATCCTTCATTTGGATGTGGAAAAAAAGCAAGTTACTGTTCAACCTGGGGTAGTTCGGGATGAGTTAAACCGTTTTCTCGAGCCGCATGGGCTTTTCTTTGGACCGAATACGTCCACCGCAAACCGATGTATGATAGGTGGGATGGTTGGTAACAATTCCTCCGGCACCACATCTATTCAATATGGGGTGACACGAGATAAAGTGGTTTCCATGCGATGTGTATTGTCAGATGCCTCGGAGGTGGTTTTTGGCACCATGGATGAGGCGGGTATTTCCGAAAAGACAAGACAGGCTGATGCAGAAGGTGCTATTTATGGTTTTTTAAAGGATACCCTTTCGAAGACATCAGTTCAAGAGGAAATCAAAAAGGAATTCCCAAAACCACAAATTCACAGAAGAAATACGGGCTATGCTATAGATGAACTTTTGACGTTTACCGGTTTTGGAGGAGAAGAGTCAACCCTAAATCTATGCGAATTGCTTTCAGGGAGTGAAGGAACCCTGGCGATTACTACCGAAATTAAGCTTCAACTGGATGCACTGCCACCCAAACATGCGGCTATGGTTTGTACGCACTACGAAACCCTGGAAAAGTGTCTGTCTGATGTGGCACCGGTAATGCAACATAGTTTGCATACGTGTGAAATGATGGACAAGGTGATTCTGGATTGCACAAAGAATAACCGCGCCCAGCTGGCCAATCGCTTTTTCGTAGATGGTGACCCTGCAGGTATTTTAATGTTGGAGGTAAAGGCCCATGACAAAGACGACCTGAAACTTCAGGTGGAAGCTTTATTGAAAACGATAAAGAAATCGGGGAATAGCTATGCAAGTCCAGTTTTGTACGGTGGTGATATTGCCAAAGCCATAGAACTCCGTAAGGCTGGTTTGGGTTTATTGGGTAATATGGTTGGGGATAAAAAAGCGGTCGCCTGTATTGAAGATACAGCGGTAGCCTTGGAAGACTTGAAATCGTTCATAGGGGAATTCACCAAAATCATGGAGGATTATGGACAGAGCGCAGTATACTACGCGCATGCCGGTGCGGGAGAATTGCATCTTCGACCCATATTGGATTTAAAAAAATCAAGTGACGTACAACTGTTTCGTGCCATAACCACGGAGGTGGCTCATCTCACTAAAAAGTATCAAGGTAGTTTTAGTGGCGAGCATGGTGACGGCATTGTTCGAGCTGAGTTTATCCCCGTGATGATAGGGGAGCAGAATTATGAGGTTTTGAAAGAACTCAAAAAGGCTTTCGACCCAAAGAATATTTTCAATCCCGGAAAAATCGTTGATGCCTTTCCGATGGATGAATCGTTGCGCTATACTGTGGACCGTGAAGAACCAGAGGTGCAAACGCTTATGGACTTTTCGGATAGTCAGGGTATTCTTAGGGCCGCAGAAAAATGCAATGGTAGCGGGGATTGCCGCAAAAGTGCTGAAATGAAAGGGGGCATGTGCCCCAGTTATCACGCCACCAAAAACGAAAAGGATACTACACGTGCTCGAGCTAATGCCTTGCGGGAGTTTCTGACCCAGTCAGATAAACCCAATCAATTTGACCATCAAGAACTGAAGAACGTTTTTGACCTCTGTTTGAGTTGCAAAGCCTGTGCGAGCGAATGTCCCAGTAATGTAGATGTAGCCACCTTAAAGGCTGAATTCCAATACCAATATCAAGAAACCAATGGGTATAGTTTGCGGAGCAAGCTTTTCGCGCACAACACCAAGCTCAATCGGTTGGGCAGTTCAGTTGCGCCTTTGACCAATGCCATTTATGATTCCAAACCCTTGGGCAACCTGTTAAAAGGTGCTTTCGGTGTTGCCAAAGAACGGAATCTACCTCATGTAAAACGATTTAATTTTGACGGCTATCTTCAAGAACAAAAGGCGCAGTATACGCCTAAGGGTCAAAATCTAGTACTCTATATTGATGAGTTTACGCGTTATATGGATGTTGAGGTAGGTAAGGATGCCATTGGGCTCTTAACTTGCTTGGGATATCAGATAGAACTGTTTTATGCAGAAAGTGGCCGAACCTACATTTCCAAAGGGTTTTTGCGCCAAGCGAAAACATTGGCCCTACAAAATATCAAACAGCTTGAAGAGCATATTTCCCATGAACTTCCAATACTTGGTTTGGAACCTTCAGCTATATTAACCTTCCGCGATGAGTATCAGAGACTTGTTCCTGAGCATGCTTCGGCTCAGCGTTTGAAAAATCAGGTTTTTTTGGTTGAAGAATTTCTGGCAGGAGAGGTGCAAAAGGAACACCTTGGAAAAGAAAAGTTCACGAAGGAAGAACGTAAGGTCAAAATCCATGGGCATTGCCATCAAAAAGCGCTATCAAACCAAAAGGTGACTTTTGATGTGTTGAATCTTCCAGAGAATTATTCAGTTACCATCATACCATCAGGATGTTGTGGAATGGCAGGTTCTTTTGGGTACGAAAAAGAACATTATGAAGTCAGCATGCAAGTTGGAGAGCTAAAATTGTTTCCAGCGGTTCGGAAAAGCGACTCAAATACGATTATTTCAGCAAACGGGACAAGTTGTCGCCACCAAATATTTGACGGAACCCAAAGAGTGGCCAAACATCCAGTATCAATCTTGCGAGAAGCCTTGGTTGTTTAAGGGAGTAGGGGTTCCATCAGGAGCTTCTTCTGGTTTCTGGATTTCTTCTGCCTCCACTTCTTTATCCGTAATAGACGCAATCAATTCGTTCATGTCTATTTCTTTCAAATCCTCGTCTACAAAGAAAGGGGAGAGTTTATCATGGTTGTAGTGATAAATACGCCAGCGTTTGAAAGAGTATTCCAGTGCGGTAAGATTTTCGACCCAATCCCCCGAATTAAGATAGAGGCAGCTTCCATTTCGATTTTCGTAAATCTCTTTTTTGGGTTGATGAATATGCCCGCAGATAACATAATCATAATCGTTTTCAATGGCTAGTTCTGCTGCAGTCTTCTCAAAGTTATTGATGTACTTTACTGCACCTTTTACGCTATTTTTAATGCGCTTGGAAAGTGAATATTTTTCACGTCCCATCTTTACCAAACACCAATTTACTACACTATTGAGAAGGATTAAAAGGTCGTACCCGTAACCGCCGAGCTTGGCTAGCCACTTTGCGTTCTGGATGGAAATATCAAATACATCTCCATGAAAAATCCAAGCTTTTTTACCGTCCAAATTAAGTACTAGTTTATTGGCAATTTTGAAATTACCCATTGAAGTGTCACTGAACTTGCGAAGCATTTCGTCATGATTTCCAGTAATATAGTAGACCTCAGTACCCTTGGAAGCCATACCAATAACTTTCTTAAGCACTTTTAAATGTGACCCTGGAAAAAACCGCTTGCTGAACTGCCAAATGTCGATGATATCACCATTTAACACCAACTTTTTCGGCTGAATGCTGTTGAGATAAGCAATAAGTTCATCCGCATGACAGCCATAAGTTCCCAAATGTACATCTGAGATTACGGCTAACTCTATCTTCCTTTTTTTCAATCGTGAGTAGTTTAACTACAAAGTAAAAACGTAGGAATAAACTGTAAATCAATTCCATTTCAATAATTCATAAGCAAAGGGTTAAAAAAATGTCATGAAACCATTAGGTATGTTATTTCAACATTAAGTGGCAAGACAATTTTTTTTAATGAGGTTAAGGCCTAACTTTGAAGTTTTTAACACTTCATATGGCAGCAAATACGTTCGGAGAGCTTTTTAGGGTGACTACTTTTGGTGAATCCCATGGTAAAGCTATAGGCGGTATTATCGATGGATGTCCTGCCGGAATTGAACTCGATTTGGATAAGGTTCAGGAGGAACTCAATCGTAGAAAACCGGGACAGTCTGCTATTGTTACCCAGCGAAAAGAACCTGATACGGTTGAATTTCAATCTGGACTATTTGAAGGAAAAACGACCGGAACCCCAATCGGTTTCGCTATTTACAATACGAACCAAAAGTCGAAAGACTACTCCCACATAAAAGATTCTTACCGTCCGTCGCATGCGGACTATGTCTATGACAAAAAATATGGATTCCGGGATTATCGTGGTGGCGGACGTAGTTCTGCAAGAGAGACCGCGAGTCGTGTAGTTGCTGGTGGCATAGCGAAACAAATGTTGTCGGATATCAAAATCAATGCCTTTGTTTCCCAAGTTGGTGATATTGTTTTGCACAAGCACTATTCGGAATTGGACTTTAGTAAAATCGATTCTAATCCAGTTCGATGCCCTGATGCTGAAACAGCACAAGCCATGGAAGAGTATATCAAATCCATCAAAAAGCAAGGTGATACGATTGGGGGTGTTATCACTGGCGTGGCCCAAAATGTACCTGTTGGTTTGGGAGAGCCTGTTTTTGATAAGCTGCACGCCAAACTCGGAGCTGCAATGCTATCCATCAATGCTGTTAAGGGATTTGAGTATGGAAGTGGTTTCGCTGGAGTACGCATGAAAGGAAGCGAACACAATGATGCATTCAATTCAGATGGAACCACTAAATCCAATCGTAGTGGGGGCATACAAGGAGGCATCACCAATGGTATGGACATCTACTTTAATGTAGCGTTTAAACCGGTAGCGACCGTGTTACAATCTTACGAAACCATAGACAAAGAAGGGAACCCAGTTACCACCCAAGGCAAGGGAAGACATGACCCTTGTGTAGTGCCGCGTGCAGTGCCTATTGTGGAAGCGATGTTAGCTTTGGTGTTGGCAGATTACACATTACTGGCCCGCACGAATAAATTATAATCGCTTTTTAAAGGATTCCGGCAAAACACTATCTTACCGCCCAAAATAATACTATGGGCAAACTCGCATTACATTGGAAAATTCTTATCGGAATGGTCCTGGGTATCGTCTTCGGATTGGTGATGACTGGATTTTCATGGGGTGAAGGCTTGGTAACCGATTGGATAAAGCCATTGGGAACCATCTTCGTGAAGCTTTTGAAGCTTATTGCCATCCCCTTGATTTTGGCTTCCCTTGTCAAAGGGATTTCTGATTTAAAAGATATTTCCAAGTTCCGTAATATGGGATTGCGCACCATAGCGATTTATATGTGTACCACCTTAGTGGCCATTATTTTAGGATTGGTGTTGGTTAATGTAATACAGCCTGGTGATGGTATTTCTGAAGAGACCATTGATAAGTTGACCCAAACGTACGCTACTGGTGAAGATGTAGAAAAGATTCAAAAAAATGCCTCAACGCAGAACCAAAAAGGCCCTTTGGCATTTTTGGAAGAGATGGTTCCGGATAATGCCGTTGCAGCTATGAGCAACAATAGATTGATGCTTCAGGTGATTTTCTTTACCATCTTTTTAGGGGTTTCCATGTTGTTGATAGGGGAAGAACGGGCCAAACCACTCAAGAATTTTTTCGATTCCCTGAACGAGGTAGTATTGAAAATGGTGGATTTGATTATGCTCATTGCGCCCTATGCGGTTTTTGCCCTTTTGGCAAGTGTAGTGGTATCGTCAGGAGATAAAGATTTGTTGTTAGCCTTATTGAAGTATGCTGGAGTAGTAGTACTTGGTTTGTTTTTGATGCTTATTTTCTATACAATTCTGGTTTCCATTTATGTAAAAAAGAATCCTTTCTGGTTTTTAAAGCAAATTAGTCCGGCACAATTGTTAGCCTTTTCTACCAGTTCCAGCGCGGCTACATTGCCCGTAACCATGGAAAGGGTTGAAGAACATATTGGAGTGGACCAAGAGGTATCCAGTTTCGTTCTGCCCGTTGGTGCTACTATTAATATGGACGGAACCAGTCTGTACCAAGGCGTTGCTGCCGTATTTATTGCTCAGGCGCTGGCGTTTGATTTACCCCTTTCAGGTCAATTAACCATTATTCTCACCGCCTTATTGGCTTCTATTGGAACCGCCGCTGTACCAGGTGCAGGAATGGTGATGTTGGTGATTGTGTTGGAATCGGTTGGTTTCCCCTCGGATAAGTTGGCCATTGGTTTGGCGTTGATATTTGCAGTGGACCGCCCTTTAGATATGTTCCGAACGGTAATCAACATAACGGGAGATGCTACTGTGTCCATGATGGTGGCCAAGTCCTTAGGAAAATTGGGTAAACCCGAACCGAAACAATGGGACGACCATTACGAAGAAGTAAAGTAAAGGAAATAAGCCCGCTATGGGCATTGTATAGTTTAGGAACTTAGTGTAATTTAAGGCTATAGAAAACCAATACCACCATGAATATTTGCTTTTTGATGTATGCGTGGGATGAAATCCAGCCCGAAAACGATACCAGTTTGGCGCTTATACACGAATGTGCCCGACGAAATCACGGTGTAGCAATTTGCACGCCAGCAAACCTAACGATTCGAAATAGTGTGACCAGTGCCTTTTGCACGGTACTGAATCGTATGGAAAAAGTACCCAGTAGCCAACGGACCTTTTACAAACAAGTGGGCGTACGGGAAGAAATGTTGCCCTTAGCTGGTTTTGATGTGATATTTATGAGGGCCAATCCACCTTTAGACCCACTCATGCTGAACTTTTTGGATTCTGTAAAAGACGATGTGTTTATCGTCAACTCCCTTCAAGGACTGCGGGAAGCCAACAACAAATTATATACTGCGGCTTTTGGGGATAGTCATAGCAACATCATCCCGGTGACGCATGTATCCAAGAATAAAAGGTATTTGGTAAATCAGATTAAGGAATCGTCCGCAGAAAAAATGATTTTGAAACCTCTAAATGGCTTTGGAGGTTCAGGGGTGATACTGATTGAGAGGTCTGCCATGTCCAACATCAACTCTTTATTGGATTTTTATGTTACAAATTCTGATGGTTCATCGAACTATGTCATCCTACAAGAATACATTGAAGGGGCTGACCAAGGCGATGTTCGGATTTTATTGTTGAACGGAGAGCCTATTGGTGCCATGCGACGGATTCCCGGGAGTGATGACCACCGTTCTAACGTTTCGGCGGGAGGTTCGGTTGCCAAACATAGTTTGACCAAACAAGAGAAAGCACTTTGTAAACAGATTGGTCCCAAACTAGTAAACGACGGATTATTCTTTGTCGGTATTGATGTGATAGGAGGGAAGTTAGTTGAGGTCAACGTGATGTCCCCTGGAGGAATTACCTATATCAACAAAGTGTACAAAACCAAGGTACAGTGCAAAGTAATAGATTTCATAGAGAGCAAGGTGGTGGACAAGCTCCAGGCTTTTGACCGACGTTCCAGATTACGTAGTGAAGTAGAGAATGCTTAGATTATCGATAGATGAAATTGTCCAACGTATCGAAAAGGGAGACTGTTTTCATGCAGTAGCCCAAGATTATTCCTTTACCTTAAAAATAGAATCATACGCGCCGTATTTCTGCGGGGCAGTGCACAACGGGCATCATTTTCGGAGTTCTCTCTGGGAGAAATGTACGCATTCTGAATACGAACGTTGGTATGAAGAAGACCCTTGCACGCTTCAAATGGTACAACATGCTCCCATTACTATTGCAGGTTGCGACAGTCGCTTTGAATACGATTTGAATCGTGCCCCAGAAACCGCCATTTATGAAGATGCTTGGGGCAAAACCCTCTGGCACCAACCGTTATCTTTTGATGAAAAGGAGGAAAGTTTACGAAAGCATAAGGCATTTTATCAAGTGGTTCATGCTTTGGTAACGAAGCTTGAGCGTAAGTTTGGGCATGTTTTGGTAATTGACATGCACAGTTACAATTGGAAACGTTGGACCCGTGAGGTTCCTGTTTGGAATTTAGGCACGGCTAATATTGATAATGACCGCTTTGGTACCTTAGCATCTCAATGGTCTGCTATGTTAGCAGACATTAAATTACCGAACGATATCAAGAGTACATCAGGCATTAATGATACCTTTCAAGGCAATGGATATTTTTTGAAGTACATTAGCGCGAATTTTAAGAATACCTTGGTTTTGGCCACCGAAATTTCCAAAGTGTATTGCAATGAATTGGATGGCCAAATCTACCCCGAGGTGGTACATGCCGTGGAAACGCAATTCAAACAACTCATTCCCCAAATGGTGGAAGTGTTTGAAGCAGAAGTAAAATGAAGGAAACTGTAGTCATACCTCCGCCGCAAGATGAGCGGTTTAATCATATATATGAAATTGATGCGAATCTGGACCGTTTGGTGCACCGCATTGAGCTGTTGCGTTACATCAACCCCTTGAATATTGAGAAGGAGAAGCATCGTTTTTTTGCTTCCAAATATTCTGTTGAACCTAATTTCAAATATCCCAAAGTAAAGTTCAATCCGTATAAGCTACATCGCTTGTTTTTCTCTCAACGTTTGGAACGTATTGAGGATGAAGCCATTCGAAAGTTTTACCAAGAAGTGATTTACTACTACGCCAATATGATTCAATGTATTGAAACGATAGGGCGCGGTAAACACTTCTATTACAATTCGTTAAGAGTTTATGGAACCCCTACGGAAAAGGATGTTCAAAACGCACGTTTTATTCTTCATTTTGCAGATGAGCCCGCATCAACGGATATGGAAAAAACCCATACGCCTGATGAAGCCAAGGAGTATTTTGAGAAATATGCCGAGCAGTATGCCTTTCCATTAAACATTAAGTTTTCCAATAATTTGGCAGCTGAAGCTATGGTAAGTAATAGCCAACAAGCTTTGCTTATCAAGAAAAATATCAAGTTCAGTAAAAATCAGTTGCTTACCTTGGGTAACCATGAGATTGGAGTTCATTTGGTAACTACCCATAATGGTTTGCAACAACCTTTGCGTATTTTCTCCAATGGGTTCCCTAAAAATGTAGAAACTCAAGAAGGCTTGGCCGTATTTAGCGAATATATGGGCGGGGCCTTGACCTTGAAACGTTTGAAGGAGTTGGCTTATCGCGTTATTGCGGTGGATAGCCTTATCAAGGGATATACTTTTGCTGATACTTTTGACCTGATTCATGGGCAATACAAATTGAATCGTCATGAAGCTTTTTCTATCACGCTCCGTGCGCACCGCGGTGGAGGCTTTACCAAGGACCGCTTGTATTTGAGTGGTTTACGCAAGATTTACAACAAATACAAACGCGAAGAGAGTTTGGATTTACTTCTGACCGGTAAAGTATCCCTAGAGCACGAAGATATGATTCGCGATTTGGCCAAGTTGGGCCTATCCGTTCCAATTACACACAAAACCCTCTCATTCGCACAAAAGCTGAACACCAATCCCACGCTTGATTTTATTTTAAACAATCTTAAATAACCAAGGGATATGTACCGACTTTTTTTAAAACCGCTTTTTGTTCTTAGCGCGGTAATGCTTCTTTTTTGTTTTGAAGGCATTAGCCAAAATGTTTTGACCGTGGAAAAGGATTTCCCAGAAAAAGCATATGCATTGAATGCTTATGGTGACGTGAGGGTAGTCTTGGAAATAAATGATATGTTTCTTTCCTGGGAAACACGTGAAGACACCGACCAGTACGCCATCCGTATTGATACGATGTTCATTCACAAACGCTTTGACGAGAAGACCTTCATTGTACAGCGCAAGGGTTCCGAAGCGTATGGATTGATGCAACGTACAATCATTATCCCGGATTCTATAGCCTTGGTGGATGGGTCATTGGGTGGTGAATCCATCGCGGAGGTTGAAGAAAAGTTCAAAGCAAATGGCATAGCAACCACAAGTATCTGGAACCAGCAAATGATATTTTCAAGAGCCAGATTGAATCAACTTTTGGAGGCACCTGGCCTTGACCAAATCACTCGAAAAGACTTGATTACGGCTCTAAATTGGAGAGAAGAAATCGGTGATAACCTCAAAGCCTTTATGGAAGCAAATCCAGATATGTCTCCTTACCGTCTAAGTCGTTTTGTCGAAAACTGGCGGAACCAGAAGCTGGTTACTTTAGGGTACAATCCCTATAAACAAGTGGTTTACAACTGGGAAAAGCAATTTGAAGGCGACGAAGAAGTCATTCAAATGCTTACCCAGCCTATCTCATTTGAGGAATAGCGTCAACCATGGTTGCTCCACTTATTCTCTTATAAACTATCAAGGTTCAATACTTGGTCCAAGACGTATTGGGCGCACTTTTTCCAACTGGTCTTGCCAGCCATGGCCTTTCCATCTGCATGAGAACGCTCGTCACTAAACTTAGTGGAATACGTCTCCGTGCCAGATTTACCGTAAAGCACCAATTCCATATCAAACCGTTTGGAACCACTGTTATCAGTTTCTGTTTGGCTTTCTCCAAAAAAACCACCTTCTTTTTTGGTTTCGGCCGTTTGTGTGGTTTTCACTTCCATAGTAATCAAATATCCTGCACCCAAAACACGTTGCAATTCTTCCACGGAGGTTTCGTTTAGTTTTTGAAAACTCACTTTAGCCTTCATCAATTTTTCAATCGTCGCGTCTAAACTTTGCACCTCTATGGGCAAGGATTGGTTTTGGGTAGACAAGTACTCCGTTGCGAATTGCGAGAGCTGCCGCGACACCTCTCTGGAATAAGTGCCATCTTCATAATAGCTCATGGGTACTAGCGCCAATACATTGTTGTCAATGGCTTTGGCATCGGGTCCTAAATATATTTCCTCTTTGGGAATGGTGGTCTGGACCATCACCGTATCTTTTGGAGTGGTTTGCACCGGCACACCCGATGTAGTTGCGGACGCAGTTTTTTTTCCGCCAAAATTTTGGGTTCGACCGCTTGAAAAAACAATTTTTTCAAGGTTAGTAGTTTCGATTTCATTGACCAGGGTCTCGCCAGGATAACTAAAGCTGATGGTGTTGGCCGTAACCTTAGTCACTTTGCCTTGAATGATTTCACCTTTGGTGGTAAACAGGATGTCGTTGGCTCCCTGTTGCGCACTCACAAGCATTGAGAGAAGCAACAGTGGCAGTAGCAATACTCTTTTCATATCAATTTCTGATTTAATGTTAGCAATGGGATGAGGAAGTCTCATTGAAAACGCATCAAAATCAATGCCATATCCTATGGAAAAACAGCGGTAAACGACTAAATTTTAGTTAATTAACAGAAATAGTGGGAAGTGCTACCTCAGATGGTTTACAACGGAAGCGTTTATAAAAACTTCGCCTGTAATTCAGGGGTAGGAATCATACAAGCATCTTTACGACCAAACCAACGGTAGCGATTTTTGGCGATAATATCGTAGATGCCATCACGGATTGGTCTTGGAATCCAAGTTAAGAGCGCTATAGCTTTCCAAAGACCACCAAAGTCTTGCCCTATGCGCAAGGCCGCATCGGATTTGGTAAAGTAGGCTACACCTGGTTCAATCAAGATAATAGAATCCATTTTGGAAGGGTCAATGCCGCGCTCTTGCATCAGTTGGAGGCCAATATCGCTTTGTAGTGCCGCATAGCGGAACGTATCTTTTTTATCGCGCTTTATCACAAACTGAATCGCCCCATTACACAGGTTGCAGACCCCATCGAACAATATTAGTTTTCTATCCTTTTCCACATGGCAAAGATACGAACGAGGCGTATAAAAGCCTAGTGTACCTTTCCAACGACCATTCTATACCTCTTTAGGAATAATTTCTTTCCATCGATTGGATTCGGCAACATCTTTTATGACTTGATTTCTCACGCTCAAAAGTCTCTTCATGTAATTGGTAAGGAATAACCCGTTGGCTAAGCGTCCAAAAATTCCAAACGGAGCTTCAAAACAGAACATATCTGTCATTTGCGTAATATTATCAACCCTTCTGAAGTGATGCTCATGCCGAAAACTTTTGAAGGCCCCTTTGACCATTTCGTCTACAAAATAATTCGGGGATTCAAACTCGGTGATTTTGGACGTCAAGGTTTGGTAAAACCCCAAATGCTTCGCCCGCCAGGTTACCCATTCGTTGAGACCTAAAAGGCCACCGGTTTTTCCTGCAATCGCGGTTTCGTTGGTTTGAGCTGTAGATATTTTGTGAAGGTCAATACTGCGAGATAGGTCAAAAACAAGTGTTTGAGGTGCGTTTATCTTTGTTTTCAATTCAATCTTTGGCATTTACCATGCGTTTTGGGGCTTTGTTGCATCTACATCTGCTAAAAGTTCCAGCTTGTTCCTTGTTTAAGGATGAAAATAACCAACGCCGTACCCATAACGCTAAAGAAAATCACGCTTTGCCAAAAATAAACGCGGTCTCCAGTCAGTTTCCATTTGCGCGGGCTCGATTCTTTTTTAATGTACCCTTTAAAGGCGTGATAAAATAGAAAAGTAAGCCCAGCGAAAAGGGCTACAACCAAGATGAGCATTCCAATATTTTCCATAACGAAGAATTTAAGAAACGGTAGGCTAACACCTAAGCCTTAAGATACACAATTTGATATAAAGCTATACCCAAAGGGTCATTTCGATGGTTTGGTCCAGCACCAATTGGGTCTTTTTTCGGATTTCAGCCTTTACCGGTAGAATATAGCGTTCTTGTTTGGAGTCGAACCAAATGGAAGTTTCCCATTTCACTGCTTTAATTTGAGCTACGGCCTTCATACGACCCCAACCTTCTTCCTGCCATTGTAGGTTTTTACGGATTTCTTGTGAAAAGTCTTTGGGCAAGGATACAAAGTGCCACCCTCCGGGCGCATTGTGCTTCCAAAGTTTGGTGGGGAATTCGTATTTGATTTTGCCTTTCATGAGGATTTAGATAAGGTCACTATGAACGGTGATTCTAATTTTTTTAAGGCAGTTAAAAGACAATCACGCTAATATAAAGGATGCCTCCCCAAACAAGTAAGCTCAGAAAAAAAGCAAGCCAACCTTGACGATTTTTCGTTTTAAAACCCGCTCCCGGCCAAAATAAATCCAAATTTGAAAACAATAGACCAATTGGCAAACCAATCAAAACCAGCAGGACCATTTCCAAGGTTGAGTATTTAGAAGCAGCTTTCATTTTACTAACCCGTGATTGAAACTTTTTCTTACTACGCCTCCTATTATTTTGGGTCGAAAGCGAAATGCTTCAGCCTGTTTAAAGGCTTCGGGTTCCCAAGCGTCTTTATTTTCAATGATTTCTAAAAGCTCTTTATTGCTTCTTTCTTTTATTGGAGGTTCAAATTCCATGAATAACTAGTTGGCAGTGATAAAATAATAGAAAAAAGATAGGTAATCATAGTTGTGTAATCTTAACTATTTAGAAAACACTCCAAAAGCACTAGTACCTATTAAGCTAAGACCAGTTAGCACAAAAACCATATCTTCGTTCTGTCAACACATTCTATTTTCCTCGCAATGCTTCAATTTCAATTTCGGTTTAAATTTTGAAACCTGGGAAGGCATACGGGTGCAAGTCCCGAGACCAATCTAAGCAGTGCTTAGAATGTGTTGACGGTGACCTTCCCTTTTTATTCACATTTAATTAGTTTTTTTATGTCAATACAGAAAGGTCAAAATTGTCCAAATTGCAAAAGCAGCAGAAAAAATGAGGAAAATTGCTGTAGACTTACCCAAGCCCAACACGATTTGTTGGAATTTGCCTGCCCACTCGATGTACCTCATTTGGTAAGGGGTTTAAAGCTGTTGCACGACACGGCTTTGTATCATGCGCATGGTATTATTGACGAGCCAGAGAAAGATGCCTTGCATACGGCCAAACTCCTTTGGGAGCATTTGGAGGCTATAAAGGATTAGGCTAAGGCGCTGGGCGGGCTGGTTGTGCTAAAGCTTTAGCGTATGTACAGTGGAGACATGTTTTAGGCTTCGACTGCGCTCAGCCTTACATTTTCTCTGTCATTCCTGCGCAAGCAGGAATCCACTTTACATTTGAGTTGTGATGGAAAAGATTCCGTGTCGCAGCACGGAATGACAAACAATGAGTCATGCTGAACTTGGTTCAGCATCTTTTTTTGAATGACTTCAGTTGCTTTTCTTTTGAATTGTGAATGGGAAAGATTCCGCATCGTAGCACGGAATGACCTCAAAGAGTCAATCCTTTCGGGTGCCTTTCATCTCTTGTCCGGCTTGATAGAGGATAAAAGTGTCAAATTTACCCGATTCGCTAGCCATGAATTCAATTTGCGCATCGATTTGCTTTGAAAAAAACTTGGTTTCGGTTTCAGCAAAAATTTCCATTTTACCTTGTCCGGTGGCTTGCGAAATAAATTTGCCATCCTCAAGGGTAAAGACGATATCAAAATTTGGAAAGAGGTTGAACGTACCGGTGTATTGTTGTAAAACGTCCTCGCTTAGGGTAATTTCTTCCCGGGTTGGGATGGCTTTATCTGTTTTATACCCTTCGGTCTTTTCGATTCGGTTTTCAAAAAAGGCTTTTATTTTTCCATCTTCTTCTTCGAAACGAAAACTGGCAAAGCTGTCTTCAAAAACGAAGATACTCTCCGAAATTGGGAAAATCTTGAATTTGCCGCCTCCCGTACGCTGACTAAATAACTGGTTGTCTTCAAGGGTAATAATTCGGGTGGATTCATCCTCAAAATCATAAACACCAACCAATGTTTCAAGGGATTTTGTCTCCATGGCTATGCTTTTGCTTTCGTCGGGAAACGGTTTGCCCAAGGCCAGAGCTGCCATTTTGGTAGATACATTGCCTGGGGGGTTACAATCGCAGTTTGAAAACACGGCTACGAATACGTCTTCTTCTGGAAGGTAAATGCCATTGGTGACGTACCCAAAAATTCCGCCGCCATGCTCAATGGTCTGGCTTCCATTGATTTCATTGATGCCCCAGCCATACCCGTAGTTGATTTTTTTGCCGTTGTTTAAGGTATAGTTGGAAAAAGCCAAATCTGTAGATTCCTTTGAAATCAGTTTATATGCTCGAACACCACGATTCCACTTGTATAAATCTCCAACGGTTGACATCAAGGAGCCAGCAGCGTAAGGCTGGGTCATGCTTAGGAATTCTGCATTGATGAGTTTCTCTTGCGATTGGTAGCCATTTGCTCGCTTTTTGATGATCTCCCCTTTGTGTCCATAGTAGGAATGGTCCATGCCCAAAGGTTTGAAAATGTTGTTCTCCACAAAATCTTCATAGGTCTGTCCGGATACCTTTTCGATAATATAACCGAGGATAAAATAGCCGGAATTATTGTAGCGGTATTCCTCACCTGGGGCAAAATCTATGGGTTCGTCTTTAAAGAAGTCGATAAGTCCTAAAGGTTCAAAATCTTTTCGCCATCTTCCGACCCATTTTTCCATTCCGGTATAACTTTTAATACCAGAAGTATGCGTCAATAAGTGGTGTATGGTGATGGAATGCCCATGGGTGGGGTAGTCCTCCAAATACTTTGTAATATCATCTTGCAGACTGAGTTTTCCTTGTTCCATTAACATTAAGATGGATACTGCCGTGAACTGCTTGGTGATAGAACCAATTTCGAAGACCATATCATTTTCCATGGACACATCATGTTCCATGTTGGCCATTCCAAAACCTTTGTGGTATACGATTTCGCCTTCTACCGCCACTAGTGCCGTGGCGCCAGGCCCATCTTTGGGGTATTTCGCGCTAAGCATTTGGTCGAAGACTTCGGTTTGGTTTTGTGCTTTGAGGTTGTTGAATGGTGCGAACGTTACCGCAAGAAACAGCAAGGGATAGAATGCTTTTTTCATGTTTTTTGATTGAGGTTTAATGATTACTTAAACATAATGAAAATCATTCATTTATGTTGTAAATCAAAGTATTGAAAAAAGTACTATCATTTTTCTTTTGAGTTGTTAAGGGTATAGATTCCGCATCAAGTGCGGAATGACACTTTTTTGGTCATGCTGAACTTGATTTAGTATCTAGTTTCATTAAAGCTTAGCGTAAGTACAGTCGAGACATGTTTTAGGCTTCGACTGCGCTCAGCCTGACACTTTCGTCGTCATTCCTGCACAAGCAGGAATCCACTCTACATTTGAGTTGTAAAGGAAAAAGATTCCGTGTCATAGCTCGGAATGACAACTAATGGTCATTCTGAACTTTCCTGTACGTCTGGTCAGACGGGATTCAACATCTACGTTCATTAGATGAACAAGGCCAATTTGGCCTATTCCATTCCGTTCAAATAGTCTTGCACAAATCCTATCCAATTATGGGAAGGGATGTTCGGGTCCATATAATAATCAGGTTGAATGCCTTTGTCGTCGATGGCCATAGCAGGAATACGAAGGCTTTTCGAAAGACTATAGCCCAATTCGAAATCGCCGCAGGGAGATTTCACGAAGTACATGTTCGAAATATCCAAAACCCCTTGGGTGGTGGTGCCATACAGTTTTACTTTTCTGCTCTGCTTGGCGGCTAACAAAAACTGCTCCGCCGTACTCCCGTTGTTTTCATTGATAAGAATCGCAACATTTTTGGGGTTGGGCAGTATTTCGGGGTAGGTCGTAATTTCCAAATCGGTGGAATCCACATTTACGAATTCCCCCAAACGCTTTGATAACTTCTCGTATGAGGTTCGAGCCCACTTTTTTTCTGAATCCGTGAAATCATATTTGGGGTCTTCAATAAAGTCCAACATTCTTTGGTTGTTCAAAGGGGTGGAATACAGCAACACCGCAGGCGTGCGTATGGGATTGGTATACATTAAAGACAAGAGTTCACTGTAACTTCGGTCAGAACCGCCACCATTGTTACGAATATCAATAATGAAATTTGGAGAAGATGTCAAGGCAACCTTGTTTGCAAAAATCACGCTGTCAATAGTTCTTTTCTCATTGCCTTGAAAAGTAGGAATACGTATATAGGTAGTGTTTTCATCCAACTGTTCAAAGTAGGGTTTGTTCGCTGACATGGTTTTGAAATATCGCGTTACCTCTTCTCCGGCAGACACTTTTGGGAATTCTCGTTCTAGTGTGATGAATCCTGCCTTGAAATACGCTCCGTCCAAGAGCTCTGTTCGGTCAAAATATTGTGGAGAGTGGTCGCGCATGTAATACTCACAAGAGCCGTCTGCATTGATTTTGAGTTTGACTTGTCCTTGGGTCCAATACGCGCCATCTGCTTCTATAATAAACCCAACATAGGTGTCCTCCATTTTCTTTATGCCTATTTTATATGGTTCGGATACCCAGATCCCTTCATAATCCATGGTTTCTTTTTCAGATAGATATTGGGTGAACGCATCAACATCAACTTCCACACGTTCCGAATCTTTGTATTGAGCTAGAATTGCTGCTTGACCAAGTTCCTCTTGTGCTACTGGGTTCAGCTCCCGAATCCCTAAATGTCCAGAACGGAAAAAGAGTAACCATTCTCTCAATGCGGTAACACATGCATTGGAATCTTTGATGGCTTTTACCTTTTCAAGAAAGCTGTTATTGTGATTTTCATAGGCCTTTTCTCCGACTCTGTCTAAGGCGTAGGCGAAACCGGCGTCATTTTTTTCAAAGGTTTCTTTAAGCCACTGGAAATCTGAAGCACAGTTACAATCTTGGGCGAAAATGCACAAAGGCAACAGCAAGCCCACAAGTAGAAATCTTGTTTTCATGGAAGTTTGTTTCTTTAGAGACTCACCAATTTGGAATTGGTTACATTCCCTCGAAAAAAGATTTCGTGTCAAGCACCAAATGATAATCGAAAGATCATTCTGAACTAGCCTGTCCGTCCGTTCAGATAGGTTTCAGAATATATTTTCCAAATGTTTGCCTCCGAAATCTGTTGGATGTCATTCAAAAATATAGGGCTCGTATGCCTCCCACCATGCATTGATATCTTGTTTTGGTTTTCGGCATAGATAGACCGGAATACCATTTTCCTCATCAATGGAATAGGGATGATAAATGGTTTTTATTAGTTGGGTTTCTTCAAAAATATGTTTCACAGCTGTAGGCTCATTCCCCAAACTTATCCATGTCGTAGCGTTAACGTTGCCAGGTCCCCAAGTCCAAAAACTACCATGTCGACTGATTGGGTTGGGGAGTCCGTATTTTTTACCGAGAATCTTCAATGCGCCTGCTTCCCCATAGTTTTCTGCCCAGAGCGCACAATTCTTTTGTTCCAATTCGGGCAAAGAATGGTAGAGGCTATCTACTAATTTCACCTGTTCTTCCCATCCAAACATGTCAGCATAATCGCCTGTCAATTCAAAACGCCCTTTGTCATTGGGTTCTATTTTAGCATAATCGACAAACGCTTCAATGGGTAATATGGGCGTGAGGTCTGGAATAAACGGTATTGCACCCATCAAAAGAAGAAGCACCACAACGTACTTTAGTACTGTTCTCTTTTGGTGCAATAGTTTTTCTACCTGCACCGCACCAGCGGCAAAAAGGATTGGATATACTGCAAATACATAGTATGGTTTTGCTTGTAACACCCAC
>CALBPG010000064.1 GCA_937899065.1 uncultured Allomuricauda sp. | reverse complement strand
CAACACATTCAATGGTTTCATTCGAACCTGAACTGCGTGCCCAATTGGTTCCTTCTTTTCAGTTTAATAACGGCTCGCCCTTTTCTTAGATTACCCTAGCTTTTTCAATTTCATTTTATTGGCGTAGCCACGCCCTAACTTTAATCATATCCTTTTATGGCCAATTCATATTATGACCCAGCAGACCTTCGAAAATTTGGTAAAATCACCGAATGGAGCGAAGACATCGGCAACAAATTTTTTGAGTATTACGGTAAGGTTTTCGAAGAAGGTGCACTAAGTGCTAGAGAGAAGTCTTTGATTGCCCTAGCAGTAGCCCATGTGGTCAAGTGTCCGTATTGCATTGATGCATACACCAAAGATGGTTTGCAACGCGGCATTACCAAAGAAGAAATGATGGAAGCCGTGCATGCGGGTGCCGCTATTGAAAGTGGCGCAACCTTGGTTCACGGTGTGCAGATGATGAACAAGTATAACAAGTTATCCATGTAAAAAGGTTAAAGGGTAAAGGGCAAAAGGGCCAATTACTTCACCTCAAAATCAAACTTAAAATGGAAGAAAGCATATTACCCCAAATCAAAAAGGCGGCGAAAAAGTCTCTGAAAGCGCGTGATGGTGAACTCGCCTCTATCAACAAGCAAATGGATATTTTGAACGGGGGCATTTTTGCGGATGGCGAACTGCCCTACTTTAAAGATAAAATTGCTGAGATTGGGCATTTCCCATTGCGCCCAAAGAAGTTGGAAATCCTTCAAATCAACGTGGGGTATATGTGCAACCAAGTTTGCGAGCACTGCCATGTGGATGCCGGACCAGACCGAAAGGAAATCATGACCCGTGAAACTATGGAGCTCTGCCTAGAAGTGATTCGAAATACCGGCGCCCATACCTTGGACCTTACCGGAGGTGCTCCCGAAATGAATCCTAACTTTCGATGGTTTGTGGAAGAAGCTGCTAAAGCAGGTATCCAAGATTTTATTGTGCGGTCTAACCTGACCATCATTCGCGCGAACAAGAAATATTATGACTTACCGCAATTCTTTAAAAAGCACAATGTGCATGTGGTGTCTTCTATGCCGCATTATACTCGGGGTAAAACCGACAAGCAACGCGGGGATGGGGTTTTTGATAAATCCATCAAGGCTTTACAAGAATTGAACGCCGTGGGCTACGGCATGCCCGGTAGCGATTTACGGTTGGATTTGGTGTACAACCCTTCCGGAGCATTTTTACCAGGAGACCAAGCCGCCATGGAGCGTGACTTTAAAAAAGCCTTGGATGAAGATTTTGGTATTCAGTTCCATAATTTGTTTGCCATAACCAACTTGCCCATATCCCGATTTTTGGATTATTTGGTCGCATCCGAAAACTATGAAGACTATATGTACGCCTTGGTGGAGGCGTACAACCCATCGGCAGTGGCCAATGTGATGTGTACCAACACTATCTCCGTTAGTTGGGATGGCTGGCTCTACGATTGTGACTTTAACCAGATGTTGGAGTTAAAGGTGGCCAGCAAGGTAAAACACATTAAGGACTACAATGAAGATGTGCTCAATGACCGCAACATTGTGATTTCGCAACACTGTTACGGGTGTACGGCTGGCGCCGGAAGTAGTTGTCAGGGGACGGTGGCGTAACCCAACTCAAAACCGAATAGCACTCACATACGTCCAAACGATAAACAATAGCTGCAAGGGAATCCTGAACCATAAATAGGAAAGTCCGTGGCCATCAAAGGTTCCTTTTTGGTAGTTTACTTGGTGAAAGGCAGCATAAATATTCGCAGGAAGCATCAATACGAGAAAGAGAATCAACGCCCATCCGCTGAGCACTTGTAGTTTTGGGATGAGCAACCCAACGGCCAACAGGATTTCGAAAATCCCAGTGAGATAAACAAGGCTAGTCTTGAAAGGAACAAATTGCGGCAACATCATCGACATGCCTTTGGTAAAGGCAAAATGCCCAATTGCCGTAAAGCAGAGCATCATCGCCATGGCAATTCGGGCCGATAAGGCAAAATCATATTGTTTGGTGACCCATTTTACCGCAAAAATGGCAATCACAAAGCTGGCTAAAAGTACTATAAGAGGTTTCATGCTGTCTTCTTTTGATTCAGTCACAAAATTGGTAAATGCCTAAAGGCCAGACAATGAACCCAGGTTAAGTAATTCGCTTGCGTATTCGACTCAACGCTTGTGGGGTAACTCCAATGTAGGAGGCAATGTATTTGAGCGGAATCTCTTTCAATAGTTTGGGGCGTTCCGAAAATAGGTCCAAATAGCGTTCTTCTGCTGTTTTGCTTAGTAGGGCGATTTCTCGTTTTGACTTTATCAAAAACATGTTTTCGGCCATTCGTCGCCCAATGACATTTCCGCTTTCGGTATGGTGGTAGACTTCTTGAAGGTCTTTGTATGCTATGCGCCACAAGGTGGTGTTCGTCAGCGTTTCAATTTGATAGGGCGAAGGCGTTTGAGTGATAAAGGAATCATAGGCGGTAACGAATTGGTTTTCAAACAAAAACCCAAATGTCAAGTCACTTTCTTCTTGGGGAATATGATAGCGGACTATCCCTTCGGAAATAAAAGACAGATGGTTTTCAATTTCACCCACTTTGATGAGTGGTGTGTTTTTCTTTAAGGTTTGCTTGTGCAATTTGGAAGCAAAAAAGTTCCAGTCCGCGGCATTCATGGGCTGGATATGGTCAATGAACTTTTTGATTTCTTCCATGCTGGGTTTTCCTTTTGACTCGCGCTAGCACTAGGTCCAAATTGTTTAATCCTATCTTCTGTAAGAGCTATATCCAACTAGACCCCAAACAATGAATAGCCCCAAAAGGCCCATTCTTGCGTAACCAAGCAATACACTTATTAGGAGCAAGAGGCTAAGTCCTAGGGCTATCATCTTCAAGTGTTTGTTCCCTTTTCCTTTAGGCTTGAATCCTTTGTAGTGAATTGATTGATTGAGAAAGATTTCATCGGATTTTTTCAAATAATACTGTATTTCAGATTCGTCAAAACCTTTCTCTTCCATTTTCTTTTTGATATCCTCCGAGCGAAGACCTTTTGCTCTTAACGATACACTATAATCCAATTTGTTCATCGAACCCAAAGCGTTGTTAATATTAAGATATGATTCGCCTCAAGGAATTATATCCTTTTAAAAGTTAAGTTCGGAAATTTTCATTAAAACCAGAGCAGCTAGAGACTGCCGCATCTATTCAGGTATAGGGTCCCCTTCTCCAACATTTAAAATTGAGAATGCCCAATCAGCGGAGTTCGGAACATTTAGTTCACCCCGCCATTCTTCTCCCAAACCAGCAACCTGCACTTTGGTATCGACGACTTCCAATCCTTCGGTTTCGCCAAAATAGAATTGAATTCCGTTGTCAAGGGCTACTCCCATGGTATCAGGAATTTTAAACAAATACCCTTCAAAGGGTTTAAGCGTTATTTTTTGATTGGCTTTTATGGAATTTGCCGTTTCATTATAAATGAAAATGCTATATACTTTACCGTTCGGGTGGTATGTTTTGGGTTCAATGGTATCGCCTTCGTAATCTGATTTTAGGTATACTTTATTGGGTTGCGTATCATCGAAGCTGTCTTGTTTTACACCCTGAACCATTTTGGATTTCATGTTTTTTATATAATTTTCCCTGTTCTTTTCTAGTATTGCTTTCGCACTAAAAACAATCGTGAGCAGAACCGCCAAAGACACTAAGCGTTTTCTATGCTTTTTCAATTCCTTTTTTGCAAAAACGTTAAAGCCCAACCAAAGCAGTACTATCCAAAAAAGAATATTTACTGTTCCCCCAATTAATCCCAAGTTAAAAGGTGAGATTACTTCATAAAGGGGCAGATAAGGTCCAGAAAAACTTAGACCCAATCGAATTAGGGCTAAAACCATTACCAAAAAGATTAGGATTCTAGTGGTCATTCAGGAGTATAGTGAAATTCATCTTCTGACCAATGAATTTCAGGATTTTGACTAAAAGAAAGTGAATGATGGATTGGCATTGGGCGTCTTACACATTTTCAAAAGCTGTCCACAGTAGGCCTCAGTTTCATTTGTTATTCATTTTTTGTAGTTCATCTATTATAACGAAAACTGCTTTTCCAGTATCCCAAAGTATATTGATTGAATAAATCAAAACGGTTGTCATAATTACATTACCAACTTCGGTTTTATAATCGAACTGATACTTACTAGTATCTAAAAGAAATAAGGTTAGAACACTAACACAAATAAGTATAATTTGCTCTTTTAAAGAGGTTTTCATTTCCTTGGTAGTGGATGAAAAGTCACACTTTGGATACTTAACTACAATATCCTGGATTTTTGAGGCAATCAGACCCAATGTAGCTGTATTTATAGCTAATAAAGTAAGAAGAAGGCCAATTATGTTTTCTTTCAAATATTCAAAAAGAAAATCTGACTCTAAAAATTGACCTAGGAATGTTATTAAGACTCCTAAAACTACGTAGAAGGATATGTTTTTTAAAGTATTCAATTATTCAACAATTGTTTTGTATAGCTTAATTACCTGTTCTGAAGGACCTTCAATATCCATCTCCTTAACTTGCAAAATAATAGGGTTTTCCTTTGTATTTTGTTGCTTTCTAAGACCTTTTATTTTCAATTTAATACTTCCTGCTCCTTCCGAAGTATAATCTACCAATCCTTTTATATCCTCATTAGACTTGCTAATATTATCTAACCTTCCCTTTTCTGGAGCTTTTATGGTTATATGGCTTTCATGACTGTTTGTTTCCTCTGCAAAACTTCTAAACACTTCAGGCAAACTCTTTGAGATATTAGCTAGATTTGGTTTAATAAACTGAAAGTTAATGTAGGTAATATCTTTTTGATGTTTATCGACGTAATTCCAGAACTCGACTTGATCATACAGCGCTTCAAGTTCAATATTCAATCCAAACTTTTCTAAATCTTTCCTAAATGTCTTTTTTAATATGTTTTTGACGACATCTGGATTGCTAAAGGCATCTTTATTGTCACTAATTGCTACTTTCTGAACGTCAGATTGATTATTAAATATTACATAAACATATGGTTCATCATCGATAACTAAGTTTTCAAAATCCTTAGTAATGACGGCGGTTTTTTTTTGAGCTAACTTAAAAAAGTAATTATTATCCTCATTATCTTCTAACTTCAGTGGGTGCTTATTATTTCCAGAATTCATTAGGTCGTCTAAAACCTGCCCAAAAAATTCATTCTTTCTTTGCTTGATTTCCTCTATCGTAAACTTCTTATCTTCAAAAAGATCTATTTGTCTACTTGTAGTTTCGATTGGTAAAAGATGATATCGATATAAGTGAAAGTTTATTAATTTATCTTCCATTGACTCTTTATTAATTCAGTTGACGATTATATTTATTTGAAATAAAAGAAAGTAGATTTAGCAAAAAAAGTATGAAAAATCTATCAAAAATTAATCTGTCAGATAATTAATTTTAAGAATCTTACTGGTTCATTGAAAGAATTCTTTCCTCACAGATTTGTTCAGTAAGCCCTCGTAACACCTCAACCTTTTCAGCCAAGTATTCCAATTCGGTGGGGGTAATGGTGTATTCATCCATGTTGTAGCGGGCATCGATGTAGGCGCGTTTGAGGAGTTCAAAACGGTGTTTTTCTTCGTCGGTGGTTTTGGGAAACACGGCAAAACGAGCATCGCACATTTCAACTTTTATGCCGAGCGTTTCCAAATTGTGGTCTTTGGGGCGGTAGTCGGTAAACACGAGCAGAATGGTAGTGTAGTAGCGCTCGGTGGCTTGATGGAGTTGGAAGGCAGCAACGTGGAAGCTATTTCTTTCCATGTAGAAGTTAAACCCTTCAAGAAATTCGTTCGCGCTCTTGAACCACTGGGCAAAATACGCTTGGGCTTTTTGGCGGTATTGTTCCGAAGTGAGTTTTTTGGGGTGGGTCAGTTTGTACTTTCCTGAATCGTAGAGCACATTGCCTTCTTCTTTAATGTCCTTAAAAAAGTAGCTGCCCATAACCAACGAGGCGTTCAATTGCTTTATGCCATGAAAAATCAGGCTCACGGGAGTGGTGACTTTTCCGGTGGCAATCAGCTCGGCCTTGAGTTTGTCTTCTATTCGAAATTTTTGCTTTAAATCTTCGTGGGAGAGCACGACCAAAATGTCAAAATCACTGCGGTATTCGTAGGTAATGCCTTTTTCGACATACTGGTCTTCCACCCAATTGCCGCGGGCATAACTGCCGAACAAAATCACCATTTCCACCAACTTGGCCGCCGCCAATGCCTGGGCCACGAGCTGCAGTTCGTCTTGTTTGGATGGAGGCAAATGGTTCAGCGCGGTGTTCACAAATGCAAAGTAAGGGTTTCTTCGGGTTTGCGGTGAGTCAAGGTATCAAATTCGGGGCTTGGTCGGGTTTTCCGATTGATGGTTGGGGGGTTTGGGTTGAAGGGTGAAAGGTGGAAAGGTGAAGGGTTAAGGGTTAAGGGGTTAAAGGCTTAAGGATTTTTTTAAATGATTAAAAAACGTCAGTTCGAGTGCGGAGCGTATAGAGAACTAGGTTTTGATTGGAGGATGCCATTTCTCGATACCTGCCTCGACGGCAAGGCGGACATTTTTCTTCACTTCGGCTCCGGTCACTGGCCGAAAAACCATCGAAACTACAGGTTCAACAAAAAAAAACGGTTCAGATGGAGATCCAATCCGCAATGGGGCATTCTCTTTGTTATGTGCAAAGTGTTTACCGTTTGTAGTAGGCCACTATACTGGATTTGGCTATGGTCTGATTCCAAAGGTTGAACCCAACCACTGCTGGATTCGTGTTTTCATCCGTACCCAGTTTGTCGGTTTTTAAAGCATGAACCGTAATGATGTATTGATGAAATCCATGCCCTTCGGGAGGGCAAGGGCCTCCAAAACCTTTGATACCATAATTGGTTACGCTCTGAATCGCGCCTTTAGGCGCCAAGTTGAGCTCTACGTTTCCAGCATTGGTTGCCAGTTCGGTTACGTTTGAAGGAATATCTACCACCACCCAATGCCAGAATCCGCTTCCGGTTGGTGCGTCTGGGTCGTACATGGTCACGGCAAAACTTTTGGTGCCTTCTGGGGCGTTTTCCCAAGACAATTGTGGCGATATGTTCTCTCCCGAACATCCAAAACCATTGAATTCTTGCGTTTTTGTGGCTTCACCACCGAGGTCATTGCTTGATAATGTAAATGTCTTTTGTCCAAAAACAGCGACTGACATGAGAAAGGACAACAGTAAAACGAGATTAGCTTTTTTCATCTTATTCGTATTAGAAATGAATACGGCAAACTTAGAGGCTTGATTGCTGATTTAAGTGAGGGGAAAGTCCAAAAAGTGTTGCTAAAAGCTCAATTATTCTGCTGCTGTTTTGGCGTAATGCCGTACTTCGCCTTATACGCCTGAATGAAGCTGGAAAGGTTTTCATAACCCACCTCAAAATAAATTGCTGATGGGCTTTTTCGCTCTTGGTTGAGCAAGTAATTGGCATGCTCCAATCTTTTGTTTTGAAACCATTTGATGGGTGATTCCGAGTAGTGTTTTTCAAACTCCCTTTTAAAAGTAGATATGCTCATATTACATAAAAATGCCAATTCCCTTAGGGTTAGTTTGTTCAGGGTATTGCTCTCAATGATTCGAATAAATTTTTGGGCGGTATCTGAGCTATTCGCGCTTAGTGCATGTAAAAACCCCGTTCCATGTATTTCCGTGAGGTAGAGCAAAATTTCCTCAAATTTCAATTGAATCAACCTATTTTTTGTGGCTGCGGATAGTTTGGAAACGTCCACTAAACTTTTTACAAAACTTTTGATGAAGGCATCATATTTAAATGCGAAAACTGACTTTTGTTCAGAGGAATGGGCAGTATTGAACTTGTGTTTTTGAATAAAATCGAGCAGCATTTCGCTTGAAAAAAACAGAAGTACGCTTCTGTACTCTCTAATTTCTGATAGCTTTTCGGTCATTAAACAATGTCCGGATTTCATTATGAGGAACTCCGTGTTGTCTATGGATAGTGCCGTGTTGTCAAATAAAACTTCTTTGGTTCCATCCGCAAGAAAGCTAATGGTATTCTGGTTTAGAATAATCTGTTGTCTGGATATTTCTTGTGAACTGCGATAGTCAAAAAGTTGTATGGGTTGTGGGTTTTCAGAATTCAGCCCATCAGGAAGCGTGATCGTTTTCATTTTATAAATGGACTTTAGCTGATATTTGGCGACTATTAAAGGAGGGTTTGCTCTATTTCTCGATACCTGCCTCGACGGCAAGGCGGGCATTTCCTTCGCGCTAAGCGCTACGGAAATACTCAAAATGACGGGTTCCAAGATTAATCCTCAAGGTTCACCTGCCAAGAGATACCATACTTGTCTTGCACCCAGCCGAACTTTTTACCGAAGCCATAATCGCCGGTTTCGTAATTGTCCAAAGGTACCATGACCATGCCATCGTTGGCCACTAGCTTTTCAAAGAGGACGTCCAAATCTTCCTCTGAGTTACTCTCCACAAAAAGCGAAACGCCAGGGGTAAAACCCCATTTATGGGCATAGCTGCTTTCCGATACGCGGTATTCGGCTCCATCTAAGGTAAAAACCCCATACTTGACGAGTTCCGGGGTGCCACCGCCCTCGCCTGGGGCGTAGTGGGTAATGCTTTTGATTTCTGAATTCGGAAACAGCGAGGTGTAAAATTCCATGGCCTCTTTGGCCTTGCCACACTGGTCACCCACAAAGGTGAGAAAGGTTGTTGTTTTCATAGGTTGGGTTGTTTTTGTTAGTGTTTGTTTATCGGAGTAATAAGTTCCGAAATTTCTGCGAAAAACCTTTATGTACGCTTATTGGTAGGACTATAAATTTTTGAATTCGTTAGTGAAACCGCTTAATTCGTTATTTGCGGAGCCTACCGTTTTCGTGGCGTAAAAACTTCTCAAATCATAGGCGGTCAGCCCTTCTTGCCAACCACTGTTCCAACATAATATTTCAAAGCCTGCCGCGGAAAGCAATGCGCTGCTTTGTGCCATAAATCCCTCTTCGTAATTAGATTCTTGTACCATAAATTGCCAAAAATCCAAAGTGCTTGGATTGTCATAGAGGTGCTCGACTAGCGCATCGTTTGTGGTTACACTTCCGGGAATGGTATAGTTTATTTCCTCCGCATAAGAAGCTAGTTCACTCGATATGGGCTGGGCGATGTACGCATTGGCAGAACTTACTTCAGACCATTCCGTGGCCATCATGGGTTGGGTTACCAACCCATTCAAAAAAAACAGGGTTTCTTCATATTCCGATAAACTTAATGTATTCAAATGTAAATCCACATAATCGCAATATTCGTTGCCAAAGGCGACTGTTTCATAGAAAAAGTCAATATTGGTTTGCGGCAAACCAGAACTATCAAAAACCAATCTTTTTAACAACACGGGTACGGGCGAGCCAATCTTCAGATGGGTCAAATTTGGGTTGCTTTCCTTTTCGGAGGCTACCCTCTCCACAATATCTTGCCACCAAAGTGCGGCAGGACTTCCACTTCCGGTATTGACCATATTTTCTTCGATGTAGGTTCCAGGTCCAAGTCCGCCAACCTCATTTTGCACGGAATAAATCTCCAACCAAGGCCCAAAATCATTCAAAAACCGCGATAGCAAGTCAAGGGATTCAATTCTGTCTTGCGCTTGGGGCACTCTATCATAAAGTGCCGGGTCAGCTGAGTTTTGGTCGGGCCATCTTAGGGTTACGATGATTTTAACACCATTGTCGTGAATTCCTTTAACTTGATTGTAGTACAGGTTGTTCTCCAAAGGCACTCCATTGTCTACGTCAGCATAAATTGCTTTAATGTCCGAATCCCAAGTGATAATCCGGGTGTATTCTGCACCTAAATCGGATAACACCGCGCCATCCCTCAGCCCAAAGATTCCTTTTTTAATTTCTGAATTTGTTGTCGCAATCGTGGCAGTTGGGTCGGCGTCATCTGTATCGCAAGAGAAAAAGACGAGAAGAAGTAGAATCAGGGTGATTGGTTTTTTCATCGTTGGTTTTCTTTTATAGACTCTTGAAGCAGGGATTGGTTTAATCACCAATAACGCCGAAATCATTCGTTTTCTGCTAGAAGCACTGAAGAAATACCTGAAGAGATGAAAAATGATACATTGCGAAGACCTAAGTCATCAACAATATCAAATCCCCAACCAAGGCAAGTGCAATGTTTCATGCGTTTAAGGTGCGTCACGGCGAAAGAAAACTTAGGGGTTCAACGCAAAAACGGTTTGGACTTTCATCCAAACCGTCTTGAAAATTCAAACACAAAGGTGATGTGCTATTCAAATATGGAATTGTACCATGCAATGGCCTGGTCCGCCGTTCTATCCAATATCGCTGGGTCATCATAATACTGAAGATGTCCTGTTTCGCCTTCCCATTGTAGTTTTTTCATTGTTGCTGGGACTGCCTCAAATTGTCGCTTGGCTGCATCGGGCAAAAAGCTGTTATCGCTATGAATCATAAGGTAAGGTTTGTCCAATGTTTCGGCAGCTGAAATAGACTCATACTCGAACAACAAGGCATCGCTCATTTTTGGATAGTTGTTTGTCCATATTCCATTATCGGCCCATACATGGTACCAGTCCCAAACGAACTTTCCAGGCATGCCGACATCCATTCTTTCTTCGTCCACCGCAGGCACGTTGATGACTTCTCCGGTTTGCTTGTAGGTATTTAGCGCTACTTTACCTGCCCCAATTCGTTCTTCCAAAGCCTCTTCGGTTCCCATCCATTGAATATCCCCTTCTCTATCCCGGTAGTGTCCTGCCACGGTTACCAAGCCCTTGAATATATCATCTTCGGAAACGGCGCGTAGCATTTCTGAACTACCTTGGCATAACGCGAAGCCTACGATTTGTTCATTATTAACGATAGGAAGTGAAGCCAAATATTCCGCTGCGGCTTTGGCATCCTCAACTTTGGCGATAGGGTCTTCCAATTCTCTGGGCAAGCCAGCGCTTTCCCCGCGAAACCTTGGGTCAAAAGCCAAGGCTACATATCCTTTTTCAGCGAAGCGTTTCGCGTATTCGGTGGGTGCTTGTTCCTTGGCAAAGGTCATTGGACCTAAAATGGGAACGGCTGGATATTGTTTTCCTTCTTCAAAATTTGCTGGCAAATAAAGGTCTCCAACGAGGTCTAACCCTCCACTTTTAAATGTTACTTTTTTCATGATGTAATTTTTTGATGTTTGTGTTTTGTTTTCTTGTGCGAGTAGCGTCATTGTAAAAAGACTGGCTAGTACGATTATTGAATTCTTCATATCAATTGTTTTTTGTTGACACAAAGATGCTACCAGACCAATGCTGGCTTATTTATGAAAACAAATCAAGAAGTATGAATTTCAAACACGGGCGGATTTTCGATACTGGCCAGGCGTGTTTTGGGTATGCTTTTTAAAGAAATTGTTGAAGTTGTTCGGCGAATCGAACTGAAGGTTGTAGGCTATTTCTTTTATGCTTAAGCCGGTTTGCGTAAGATAGGATTTGGCGAGGTGTATCAAGTGACGGTGGATGTATTGCAGGGCCGTAATTCCTAAATTATTTTTCACTAATGAGTTCAAGTAATTCGGATGAATGTTCAATTCTTCGGCATAGAAACTGGGTGAGTGCAAATTTTTGGAATAGTCCCAATCGTTGTTTTCTTGAAAATGCATCTCAATCAGTTCTTGATAACGGCTCACTAGTTTCAAGTCTGCCGTTTTGATAATTTGACTTGCCTTTTCCGCGGAGGTTTCTTTATTGAAATAGCGTTTGATATGATGCAACAAAAGCAGGGTGTAGGTACTTATGAATTCAAACTTGTCACTTCTGTTCCCTTCGTACTCTTCGCTTATCTTGTGAAAGATGCTCAAAAGTTCTCTAGTTTCGGTTTCATCAACCTCAAACGGAATCGCCTTGTCAATTTTTAAAAAAGGAAATGCGGATAGAAAATCCTTAAAAACATGATGTTGGGAGATAAAGTCGCGGGTCATTAGGATATAGTATCCTTCCCAATTCGGTGCAATATCCCATGACAGAATTTGAAAAGGCGAATTAAAAAACACCACCGCACCTTCGGGAAATTCGGAATAATGGCTCGATAGTGCTTTACCATCTCCATTTATCCGCAACGCGATGGCATAAAAAGCATGTCGAAACGCAGGCATACGATGCACCACCGTGGGCATGTTTTCTTGAAAGCTTCTCACCACAAAGTGCTCGTGTCTTGCCAACGGTATTCCCGTGGCTTCCGAATACTCCTTTATGGTTTTGAAGTTTTGCATATACCTCCTGGAAACTATGGAAGTTCGGAAATTTTCATCACATAAGAAGACCTGTTTCGAGCAATCCCCTTTCCTATTCCGATTGTTTTTTGAGCAAAATCAAGATGTCGGAGAGATGTGTCCAAATCACGATGGGCACAATGGTTGCGGGCAAGAGCACATAGGGAAAATAGCTTATACCTCTATTGGGTTGGTCAAAGGCGAATTGCTGAAAAGGAAGTTCTGCAGATAAAATCCCATTCACCAGAATAAAAGTTACCAGAAACAGTCCAACGATGTTCCAGACCAATAAAGCTTTTTTGCTTATCCTCTTTTTGAGTAGCAAAAATCCGATTATGGGAGCGGTAATACCCATTACAATATCAAAATTGCGGCCTTCAAAGGTCATGAGTTCTGGAATCATTTGATTTAAGAACAGACCAAGGAGCACAATTTCTACCGGTACGCGGACAATATGCAAAAAAGTACTGATTACCATATTCCTTTTTTCTAGAAGCCAATTTTGCTGCTTGGGTAACAGACCATATACGATCAGCAAAGCGCTTGGAACGAGAACCAACCCGAACCGAGGAGGAATCGAATCGGTAATTTGGTAAAACCCATTTAAAGCCAAAACGGAATGACCTATGCACCAGAGCACAATACCCAAGGTTACCTTTAGAGGCTTTCCGTTGGCATAATGAAAAAGGAGGATGGTCAGGATACAGGCAATTATAAAAAGTACGTCAATCCAAATGGGTAGGTTGTCAATCATCGCCTTGGTTTTTTCCCAAGCGCTGCACTATCTAAATAGTATGTTCACGCCCGCTATGTGAATTTCGGGATTTTTCGCCAAATACGATATCAATGGCTTTTTTAAACCGTCAAAAAGAGCCTACAGGTCAACTTTTTCAATTTGAATAGAAACATCATCAACGTACAATTCTACATTATCTGCAGTTGGATTTGCAGTTGCTCCAATTTGCACTCTTTCATAAAACACTGGCTGCTGTAAGGTAAATTCAATGTCTTGCTCTGCAAAAATTTCACGAAATACTTCCGCATTGGGCAAGTTCATGCCGGTTGTATTAATGACTTCCACTCCATCGATAGTCAACTGGTTGACTCCATCATCTTCATCAGACAAAGTCATTTCCCAAACAACGTTAACCCACTGGTTTCTAGGGAAAGAAAAGTTGGTTTGTTGGAGGGTCGGTCCGCCAATCTTGCCTCTTTCAATAGATAGGTAGTCATTCGTTCCGCTCATCAATAAACGTACCCCTGGGCACTGGTTTTCCGCACCTAAATTATCTCCAACCGTTGGGTCCCAACAAGAACAGCATTCTACGTCTAAAATCAGAAGGTTCTCAATTGACCCTGTGCCCACGATAAAGAAATCGGCTTCAATACGTAGTCTATCACCAGCTGCTATTTGCAAACCGTTTTTTTCAATATCGATTTTAGATAGTTGGGTATCTGAAGCGTAAGAAAAAAAGCGAATGGAATTTTCACCTTCGCTGACCGGAGTGTTTAGTATTGAAACTTCATTGATATTGCTCGATGGGTTGGTATGCTGAAAGTTTGTCCATCGACTCCCATCTGAAGGAAACAGCTCATCAAGCATTAGGTTTTCGGTCTCAAAACCGTCTTCAAACAAAAAGATTTCTGGTTGTTGCGGGAGGCTTGACGATTCATCGCTGCTACAGGATGCGACAATCACAGAGAGGACAGATAAATACGGTAAAACCCTGAAACCCATATAATACGAACGGTTTCAAGTAATTTACATTGTTCATTTATTGAAATTTCCTAACCTTCTATTATAACCTTTTCAAAACAAACTGGGTCTGTACCTTGCCATACCAATCTGGTTTCGTTCCATCGGGATACGTTTCATCAAACATGGTCAATTGTAACGTATCCGCCTGAATCGTATAGCGATAGTATTGCTTGCCCCCTTCAAAACCTGGAACCTTGGCAATTTGGGCACGGGTGATGAGGGTTGAATCGTTCATTTCGTAATTTCCGGCATTAAAGACTATGGAACGAAAACCATTTTTGATTTCGGCATCAGTGGGCTGGGAAAGTACCTTGAACGGCTCTCTTGGTGATTGGGTGGGAGTCCACATAATCGAATAGCGGTCTTGGTCAATCATAAAAAGACCTGGTTGCGCCTTGTTGATGGAATAGGTAGTGTCCTTGGTAATCCAATGGATAGCTTGTATTTCCCAAGAACCCCAAATCGCACATTTCTCCTTAGCGGTTTGAGCGCCCTTCTTATCTCCACAGGCGCTGGATATCACTAAAAATAAGGTCGTCCAAATAAGATGTGTTTTGGTCTGAATTTTCATCTACTTATGTTGTTTACATTGGCTTTGTGCCCGTGTTATGGCACCACCGAAAATGTAAGAACGTATACGGTGAGAAGAGTCTGTTTTTGTAGGGGAATTTTAGTTTTCTCGCTAAGCGCCTCCTGTTCCACCAAATGAATTTATGAACGGGTCAACCATTTACGAATAACCTCTTTCTCTTTTTCCATCGAAAAGTATTTTATGGTTTTATCGCCAACCGTAATCCCAAAACGAACCTCATCGTTTGGATATCTGCTCAGATAACCTGCAACTTGGTCAGCCAACATTTCGGTTACAGGACGGTTCACCAATCCTGCAGAAAGCGCTTTTTGAACATTAAAATAGTAGGCCCCAGCCGGTCGGTCGCGCCAAAAGGGTACAATTCGATAAGGGATCAATCCTTCCTTTTTTAGAAAATCGCCTTCAATCCAATGTAGTTTGTGCGGTTTTTGGGTGACGTAGGCCAAACAAGAGATGTAATCCTCAAAAGCCATAGTAGGATGGGCCACATTGAATTCGCCATAGGTTTTGTTTTCTGCGCAGTGTACCACAAATCGGACTAAACTCTGCACATCAGTAAACTGTATGTCGTGATTATCGATTTTGGGCACCAGTATTTCACCTCCGCGATTGAATCGCACGGGCCAATAGGGTTCGGCACTGTAGTCTCCTTTACGGTCTGTTCGGTAATCCTTCATGCCAGCAGACCGGTAAATGGTGTAGTTATCCAATCGTTTTCGAATGGCCTCCTCGGCAAAGGTTTTTCTCAAGGCGTATCGAAATGCTTCAGCAATGGTCGTTGGCGTAGGCGGAAGAGTATTTAATGGCTCTCTTTCCACAATGTATTTGTCGTCCCATTTATCGTAAACCGAAATGGTTGAGATATAGTGGTAATGTCCGATATTCTCTTCGAATTCTTCTAAAAAATCTGCTACCGCTTTGGAGGACTTTTGCCAGGTATCGACCACCACATCCCAATACGTTTCTTTATGCTTCTTTGGGATGGCTTTCAGACCTGCTTTGTTTTCGCGTTCCCTATCACAAACAATCAATGGTAAATCCGTAAAGAGGTCTGTGTTGGTTTTGTTCCGATTGAGTAGCGTTACCTCATAGCCAGCAGTCAAAAGTGCCCTCACAATGGATGGTCCAATGAAACCTCTACCGCCCAGCATAAGGGCTTTTTTACTATTTTTTTGCCTTGGAAACACCGGTACTCCCAAGGTTCCAAAGGGTTGGGCCACCACTGATGCAGTGGCTAAGCTAGATGTTTTGAGAAAGTCTCTTTTGTTCATGAACGTTGTTCTTTAAAGTGTACCCCTAAGAACAACCAAAGCTGTAAAAAGACATTCCAACTTAATTAAGAACCACTGATTTCTTTCACATATTGCATTGGAGTCTTGCCCGTGACCTTTTTGAAATTGTAGTAGAATGAGGATTTGGTATTGAAGCCTGATTCGTAACCCAATCCTTCAAAGGTCAGATTGGTGATATCCTCTCTTTTCAATTTGCCTAAGGCATAGGCTACTCGTTTGGAATTGATGAGGTTATAAAAAGATGTGTTCATTTTCGAACTGATAATCTGGGAAAGATGGTGCTTTCGAATACCCGTGGCTTCCGAAAGCGCGGTCAATGAAAAGTTTGGGTCCAAAAAAGGTTCCTTGTCCTGAATATAATGCTGTATGATATGGGCATATTTTTCAATTTCGTCTGGTTTGAGAGGGCTGTGTTTGTACATGCCTTCTTCTCGCACTGTACCGGGAATATATTCCGGTTGATACATCATGCCGTATTGGAGTCCAAAAAAGCCCATGGCCGTTAAAAGCAGCACATATCGCAATACATCCCACAGTTCAAAATACGCCACTCCGGTTGCCAATTCCACGGTTAATCGAATGACGCCCACACCAATACTAAGGAGAAACAAAAGGGCTATCATCTTTATCCAGCGCAATGCTAACAACGTGCTGTCCGAGTGGTTGTTTTCCCAATAAGCAACACGTTTTGCTTGTTGATGGTATACATAAGCAGGGTACGCCGCCAATGAAATGATCTTGGGAATCAATACTATGATCTGCCAACGGATTTGGAAATCGTTTTGGATGAAAAAACCACACACCAGAAAAATGACAAAAGGCAAAAAATGGAGGCTATCTGGCCAACCCAAACTTTTACGCGTAAAAGATTTGGTATACAGCAAAAAGAATGGCCCGTGCAAAAAACCAATAGACATGACAAACACCTCAAAGGTTTTTATAGATGGGTATGCGCTACGACCTAGTCCACAGAACAGGTGTGCCGAAAAGACAATGAACCAAAAGAACAAAATCCAATCCGGAAGGTTTTTCTTTTTTTTAGCCAGTACCAGCAAGGCAAATAACGCAGCTACTACTGCGCCTACACCAGAAGTCATGTTTATTAATGCCGAACTATCCAAAAACTTTGATTTAACGTTGTTTTGGTCAAATAATATGAAGTTCGAGCTTTTTATGAAAAGCTGAAAGGTTTATTCCCAACAAACCTTATCACCTGCGTGTCATACTCTCTCGACCATTACTTTTTGTCTATTGTTCGCCTTGCCCGCTTGATAATCTTTTGGGTTTCTTTGCTTGGCGCTTCGCTTTGCCACTTTTCAGTGAGCTCCATTACGAAATCAGGTCTGGTTTTGCTTGCATCGTTCAACCAATTTCCTACGCTGTCTTGCACATATTTGGAGGTGTCTAACTTCAGGTTTTCCAAGATAGGCGATGCTAGTTCTGGATGTTCCTTCAATTGGTCAATGTGTTTGCACCAAACTCCTCTTGGTCTTGTGGCTTCTGTGGTGAAGCGTCGTATGTTTTCATTGGGATTCGAGGTCCATGTATTCAAAATGCTCAAAGCAGCGTCTAGGTTACCTTCAATTTCTGGTCTTAGCGCCATCCAGACCACTTCCCGAACGCCAAAGTGAGGGTCGGCAACCAATTCTCGGGATTGTTCTAGTTTTTCATTTATGGATAAACGCTCATTCAATCCAATAAGATAGGTGGCATAGCATCTTACCGTATCAGAGGTATGATTACTTATTCGGTCAATCAACTCATCAAAGCCTTCAGCATTTGCATACGTTTCATAGAGCATTGTGCCCACCAATTTGGTGGTGCTCATGGCAGTTGGCTTCTTTTGCAAAGCAATTGCTTTTGAAATTTGTGCTATGGTTTCTTGCTCTACTCCAAATCCAGGAAATACCGCCTTTATCAACTTTACATGGTCAATGGCCAGCCATTCGGTCAAATTGACTGTTTCCATAGCGCCTTCATTCAAGTAGTCCAAGACTTCTTCTGGAATCTCTTGAACCTTTCTTGCGCCTTTTCTGTTTAGGATTTCTGTCTTCATATTGGAAATTACCGTACAATGGATATAATGTCTCAAGTTCTCAATTTTATAGACATTAGAGTGTACAAATCTTGCTAAAAAAGCCTTGTAGGCACTTGGAGGAAGAGCTAAACCATTTCCAAACAAAAACTAGGGTTGAAGATACCCTAACTTTAAGAGGAAGGCGTCGGTCATTTCTCGAACTTCTTGTTTAGCCGCCTGGTTATTGAAAAAATGCCCTACATTTTCAAAAATTTTGTATTCGTACGAATTGCCGAGTGAGTCCATCTTATCTCTAAATTCAGTGAACTCACTTATAGGAGCCAAATGGTCATCCGTCCCATGGAAAAAGATTCCTGGTGCCAAGCCTTTATCTAATTGGTGAAATGTGGAAATGGACTCTGGATTTCCATTGGATTTTTTCGAAAACCATTCACTTTTAGTCGTATTGTACGATGCGGAGTGCACCACAATCGCATTGGGTTTTGAACTCAGGCCGGAAGTATCTTTTTCTTCGAAATCATCGAAAATTGCTGTTCCTGCGGCAAGGTGACCTCCTGCTGAAAATCCCGCGGCAACCAGTTTATTTGGGTCAATTCCTAGTGATTCTGCCTCTTTGCGCGTCCACAAAATGGCTGACTTCGCATCGCGGATACAATCCAATATATTGGATTTATGAATGTCAATGAGTCGATACTCAAATGAGATGGCTACCATCCCTTTGGCACTATACCTTTCGCAATTTTTATATCCCCATTCTGGAATACCAATGGCCCAACCTCCACCATGAAAGAACAAATAGGCCGGCCTGCTATCGCCAGGTCTAAAATCTTCAGGATAGAAAATATGGGCTTCGAGCTCCACATTTCCGATACGCTTATAAATTCTGATTTCACTTGAAGCTTTTCGTCTCTCCACACCTGCTTGAAACCGGTCTTCAACTTGCTGAAGCATTTCAGGGTTTTTGCAATCTTCCCAAAACCTAGGCATTAAATCAGCCAAATACCCCACCCCATAGTTGTCGATACTTTTGTTGAGGTGTTGGTGAAACAAATAGTCCTTAATCTCTTGATGGGCATTCAGTTTTTGAATGGCGTCGTATTTTGGGTGAATCCGCTCAATTGGAGCTTCCCAATACACATCAAATTGATACTCCCCAGTAGACTGCCCTATCACGTACTCTTCCAAAAACAAAATATAGTCTAAGGATTTTAAGCGTTCAGGATTATCAAAATGGCCTTGGGCGACATCTTGATAATACGTTTCCGGTACGGGCAACCTTTTTCCGGTTTTTTGCTTGTAAATAGGTGGGTGCACTAGTTTATAAAGCTTATTGCGATACGTAATGTCATTCAACACCTTCTGTTCAAAAGCACCATCGACGGGATGGGTCTCCTTAAACTTTTGATGCACTTTAAGATATGCCGATTGCAAGGAGTCCAAAACAGTATCAACCTCATCTGGAGATTGATTGAAAAAGTTAATGCTATTAATGTATTTGCGATTGGTATTGATAATCCCTCGAAGGATTTTCAAATGTTGGTTTACCGCTGCGCTCGAACCCGTCACCATGGTTTCAGCTGTAAAATCAATATGAATTGAATCTGTTGGTGAAAGGAATAGCTCTACTTCATTCGATTCATGGGAGAGTCTATAAAAGTCAGGCTTTTGCAGAGATAAATTGATAACAAACGAACCGTCGTCATCTAACTTAATAATGGAATCTCCAGGGTTGAGTCTGTCAATCCAAGCATCGGTCAAAGTAACGGGGCCGCTTGAAAGTTTAAGGGTGTTTGACCAATATATATTGACTTTTCCTGTAATTACAGTTGCGTGCGATGTATCCTGAGCTGCACATTGAAGTATGCCCATCAGAAACAATCCCGCAAAGAGAGCGGTAAATTTGATGTTCACGTGAGTGGTTTTGATAAGGATAATTCAAATACCTGAGTGTTACAGTTTTCGATAAGAACAGTAAAGGTTCTGGTTAATAATAAAGTTAGTTTTTATAATCTACTTTAGGCTCAAATTCACCTTCAGTGTGAGAATCTGTTTTAGAGTCGTAAACCCAACTATCTCCTAAAACAGATTCGTAGCAGATGCGAATGCGAACCCGTTCGTAAACCAACCTCGCTAATTCTCGGGTTTCGTCGGTCCAAGCAAACCCGATAATTTCGACCTCTTCACCTGCCCTAAAAACGTAATTATTGACCTTCTGTTGGCGTAAAACATCATATCCCAAGTTACTTTGGGGCATTAAAACCTTGACCAAATCCAGCATGGTTTCTACGGGCATGTCATCTACACTCACCTCCATAGATTTAACAATTGCTGGACCCGTACCGTTATTAAAAGCCTCGGCGCTAAAACCTGTCTTGGAATAACTTGTGCTTACGCTCAAGTAGGGCCACACCATGGATTTCTGTTGAGCCTTCAGAATATTCGCTTCATAAATGGAAGTTGCCATAGCAATAATACTGATGACAAGGGCAATAAGTGTTCCGGCATTCTGTAAAAAGTCTTTTCTTTTAAATTCCATACTTGGTTTTATAATATTGGATACTTATTTCGCCTCTATGCTTTCCAATAGTTGAAAGCATAGTTTGTCGATAAATCCCATTTTAGGACTTAATCCGGATACGTTGGACAGTACTATGATGCCATTTTGGGTTTCTGGATTGAAACTTAATGATGAGGAATAGCCTCCCGTGCCGCCATTGTGCCATACCCAATCCCTTCCAGATTCTGATTTCCTTATGTGCCATCCCAGACCAACACCCATTTTATCATTGGTTCTTATCGTTTCTTTTCGGGTCAATCCTAGTACCTTGTCGTTGGTATCAAATTGTGCCAAGGTAAACTGCATCATGTCTTCCATGGTCGACCGTATTCCACCTGCTCCAACTAAAACATCAAAGTCCCAGTTCGAGGTTTCCTTTCCTTTTGCATCCAATCCTTTGACCCATGAAGAAGAAACCCTTTCACTTAGCGAAGTGGTATTTTTCATCCCATATTTTTGAGCGATATGGGTTTGCAACAATGTTTCGTAAGACTCTCCGGCTTGCTTGACCAACACCTGTCCTAATAAGCCAGCACCTAAGTTGGAATATTGATAGGTTCCTAAAGCCCCGCTAGGCACATTCAATTCTTTCCGTAGATAATCTTCCAACATTTTCGCATCATATGCTTTATAAGGGTTTTGTGGGTCTACTGTGGTCAAATCCAAGTTGGATGGCAGGCGTGGCAAGCCAGAGGAATGGTTGGCCAACATTTTTAGTGTTAACGAGGTTTCTTGATGGAACGGAAAATCAAAATAGCTCGAAATTTCATCTTCAAGTGCTGCGCTGCCCTTGTAGACTTGATGGGCCAATAGGGTTGCGGTAAACACTTTTGAAATAGACCCAATTTCATAGGTTTTTTGGTAATTCTCGACCGTAAATAGGCTGTCATTCACCATTTTCACCCCATAATATTTAGGCTTTCCCGCGACGATAAGTCCAATCGCCAGTTCTGTTTGATTTGGGAAACTTTTACAGAATTCAAAAATCTTGCTTCGTTATAGAGATATTTGCTTTTAAAAAT
>CALBPG010000063.1 GCA_937899065.1 uncultured Allomuricauda sp. | reverse complement strand
AATCAAAGTTGATGGGATTTCGAAGCAATCCACCGTCAAATTTGGTTTCTTTTTCATCAGAAAAGTTTACGGCGGCTTGGGCAAAGGTGTATTTGCCTTCCATCACGTGCTTTCGGATGGTATCGAGTTCCTGCGCAGCAGCTAAAAGTGTAGCTTCTGGAATTTCTGGGATAATCAATATGTGGCGTAGGTCCACTTCCTGACCACGAATCTTTTCGATAAGAATGATATGATACCCAAATTCAGTTTCAAAAGGTTCGGAAATTTCGCCTTCTTGAAGGCTAAAAGCTACATCCTTGAATTCTTTTACAAATGGGGTTTCTCGCGTCATGCTATAAAAACCTCCTTTGGATTTCGAGCCCGGGACTTGTGAATATAGAATGGCTTTTACATTGAAACTGGCATCATTCTCCACAACATCTTGTTTGATTTGTTTGAGGCGATTGATGACCTTAAGTTTTTCTTCCTGCGGTGCTTTGGGTTGTTTGACAATCTGTGCAATTTCGAGTTCTGCACCAAAAACAGGTCTTTCGTCTTCTGGAATACGTCTGAAGAATTGTCTAACTTCCTCTGGAGTCACTTCAATTTCCTCAACGATTTTACCCTGCATCTTTTCGGAAAGCATACGAAGTTTATTGATTTCGAAGAGCTCGGTTCGGAAACTTTCAATGTCCGGTTTTTTGTAGAACTTCAAAACCTTGTCCATAGAGCCTACTTGCGCTACCAACTGCTGTATTTGTCGGTCACTTTGTGAATTTACTTGGTCATCTGACACCAGCAAACTATCCTGCACGGCTTGGTGTGCGTATAAACGGTCTTCCATCAACTTACCCAACAATCCACATCGCGTGATGTCAGCGGTAGAAGCTCCTTGACTTTTAAGGTCAATCAAAGTTTTGTCAATATCTGATTCTAGAATTACATAATCTCCGATTACCGCAGCAACCCCATCCAGTTTAACCCTTTTGGTCGCCTGAGTCGAATCGTTGGCCATTGCCATATCTTCCTCATCTTGCCCTTGGACGGAAACCGTTAAACCAAGTGCCAATAGCATTACAACATGCTTCATCCTATTTCCCATATACCTCAAATTCATTTTCTTTTGTGGCTTCATCAATTATTTCGGTTTTTAGCTTCCTAATGTAGACAAAACGTCTGCGATTCAATATCAACTGACGAATCCGTGGTGCTACATATTCAAAAGGAGCTACATCATTTACCTCCAAAACATCGGTCACCTTGCCCAAATATACCGAAGTGGAGTCCCCCAACTCAAAAAATTGTGATTTTTTTAGATGCTCGTCTTCATTCAAGGCAGTAAGCGGGGGGATTTCTTCTCGAATTCTGGCGGTACTCACCCATACAGAATCATTGAAATGGATTTTACGGAACTGAATGGAAATGGAATCCAAATATCGTTTGTCTTGTTCAGTCCAGTTGGACATACGCTGATTTACTTCATCCTTATCCAAATACTGTCCGGGTAGCCCCACAAAACGTAATTGCACCAACTTTTCGCTCAATCGAAAATTTTCTTTTTCCTGCTCGTAATATCCTTTTAGTTGGGATTGTGTAACGGTAGTGTCTTGCGCATTGAAAACCAAAGCTTCCAAATAAGCCCTTGTGTACAGTTCAGCCCGGTAGTCATCTACCAACAAATCAAAAGCGGAAATCTTTTCTTCGGGAAGGTTGATTTTTGATTTGGAAAGCAACAATTGTTTTGAAGCCCAGTCATTAATATAATTGGTTACAAAAATTGCGCTATCGGACGCTGAAAGACCCTCATCCAAAAGTGCTGCAACATCTTCCTTGTACAAAAACACATCACCCACTCGCGCCAAGGGTTCTTTTTCAGCCTTATCTGCAAAAAGACCTTCACAGGAAACCAAAAGTGCAGCAATCAATACTAAAAACCCGAAAAAAAACTTTCGTTGGAGTGAAAACATTGGGCAAAAATAAAAAATACCCTATGCCCTGCAACTTCCATAAGAACTCGTTAACAGATTTTTATATACTTTACCACCGCTTTTATTTTTGGTATTTTTAAAAAACCAAGCTTTTGTTCACCTTTCTGGTAGTGTGAAACGTCTTGCCGCCAGAAATGAATTGAGAAACTATGAAACCTGTATTGGACCGAAAAATTAAATTGATTTGGGATTTTAGAGGACCCCAAGCAGCAAGAACTGCAGAACATTATCAAAAACATTTAGCGGAGTTCGTAACCTTGGAAGAGCTGAAACACGATATCTCGGGGTTTGAACATTTTTCAGATATGCATAGCATTGCCTATTTGGTCGTGGCCGAATTTGAAATGAAAGATGTACGCGAGATTCTGCGTCCCAACCGCGGAGAAATCTATTCCGAATAAACCAAACCTCAACGTATGTTACGATTTCGATTAGGTATACTGTTGCTTATATTGACCGCAATAGGATGTACCGAAACCTCAGAAAAAGACCCTTTGCTGTCTGCTTTGTCTTCCAAAGATGAAAGAATCGCAACGGTTATGGACAGCTTAACCAAGTATCAGGTACAAATTCTATATACCCAAATAGACCGCACAAACGACAGTGTGGTTTTTACAGATTATAGTTTTCAAGTGAATGACAGCCAGTATTTTTACCCTGCGAGTACCGTTAAGTTTCCAGCGGCTGTGGCTGCCTTGGAAAAGTTGAATGGGTTGGATTCGTTAGACCGAAATACTCGTTTTTACATTGAAGGGGATTCCGTGGAAACCACTTTTGCCCAATGTATCAAGGAGATTTTTGCAGTATCAGACAATGCGGCCAACAATCGGTTGATTGAATTTTTAGGTCAAGATGATTTGAATAGCAGAATTACACTTTCTGGCGCGGGGCCTATCCGAATTGCACATCGCCTATCTACGGCAAATGCGGATGAAGTGACCACAAAACCTTTGGTTATTTATATTAATGATAGTACCACCACTACAAGCGAGGTAATCCACAATACGCCGCCCGAATCTTTGGGGATTTTGGGGACCCTTAAAGGCAACGGCTATTATGCAGGGGATTCGCTGTTTCAAGAGCCGTTTGATTTCAGTCTAAAGAACCACTACCCTATTAAAACCCAGCACAATGTTTTGAAACGCATCATGTTTCCAGAACAATTTGAAGAACAAGAGCGCTTCGGTTTGAGCGAGGACCAGCTCGACTTTTTGCATACCGCAATGCATACCTTACCTGGCGCGCAGGGGTATGATACAGAAACTTACTACGACAGCTACGTAAAGTTTTTTCTGTTTGGCGATAACACGGAGCCCATGCCCAAAAGCATCAAAATTTACAACAAGGTAGGCTATGCATATGGCACCCTTACGGATTGCGCATACATACAGGATACTGAAAACGATGTGGACTTTTTACTAACCGCCACCATTTTGGTCAATTCCGATGGTATTTTCAACGATGATGCTTACGAATACGATGAAATCGGGATTCCCTTTTTGGCACAACTAGGTAGGGAAATCCATCAACTGGAAATTGAACGTAAAAAGAAATAAAAAAAGCACCGCATTGCGGTGCTTTTTAAAATTGGCCCAGCACTTAAACTAGTTGGGCATAACAACATCCTCAATCACATGAATCACTCCGTTGGATGCGGCTACATCTGTTTTGGCAATCTTACTGTAGTTGCCTTTGGCATCTTTTAAGTAGATACCACCATCTTTACTCATAGCAGTTAATTTCCCTCCATTCAATGTGGTGAGTTCAACTTTTCCTTTTCCACTTTTTAACGCAGCGGCTACGTCGGAAGCCGTTAGCTTTCCAGACGCCACATGATAGGTCAAGATTGCGGTTAGCGCATCTTTGTTTTCAGGTTTTAGGAGACTATTCAAGGTCTCAGCATCAATTTTTGCAAAACCTGAGTTCACAGGGGCAAAAACGGTTAAGGGTCCATCCCCTTTAAGGGCTCCAACCAAATCGGCTGCTTTAACGGCTGTAACCAAGGTTGAGAAATCCTCAACAGAGGCTGCTACATCAACGATGTCTTGCGCTTGGGATTTTTGGGCAAACAAGCCTAAAGCCAAAACCGAGGTAATAAAGAGTAACTTTTTCATTTTTTAGATTTGAAATTAAAATTGAATTTTTAAATTTTTTGCGCGCTGTTCATTTCTAATTACACAGTCTTTTTGCCCATGGATGAGCCGGAGGTATTTTTATCATATCTTTAACATAGCGATGATTCGGAACTTGGATGACATACAATTGACCAAAAAGGTTTCAGAAGGAGACGAAAGAGCCCTATATCAGTTGTATGATAAATATTCATCAGCGATTTATGGGGTGATTCTGCGGATGTGTCGTGATGAAGACCAAGCCAAAGACCTTTTGCAGGAGACCTTTGTTAAAATCTGGAAGAACATAGATGGCTATGACCCCAAAAAGGGAAGATTCTACACCTGGGCGTATCGCATCGCAAGAAATACAGTATTAAATAGCATACGAAAACAGAAAAACCTCATCCAAACCGAAGAATTAGGTGTACATACCAATACAGAAGCGGAAGAAAACCCAAAAGACTTTACCGTACTAGAGGGTTCTTTGGCACAATTGGAGCCTCATCACCAACGCGCGATTACACTGGTATATTACATGGGACATACGCACCATGAGGCACATAAGGTGATGGATGTACCTTTGGGTACCTTCAAATCGTATATCCGTCAAGCGTTAAAGCAATTGAAAACCATTTATGGTAGGGAGTTGATTTTGGTTTGGTCTTTTTTTGAAATGATGATATGATGGAAAAGAAGCGAATAGTAGAGGAAGGATTGCTGGAACAATATTTGATTGGTGATTTGCCGTTAGACCAACAGCTGGAAGTAGAGCAGTTGTTGGCTAGTGATGCTTCGCTAAGAAAAGAGTATAAGCAAATGGAAGCAAGTTTCGAAGCCTTGGCATTTGAACAATCCATTATACCTCCTAACGAGATAAAGGACCAACTCAAAAAGGTTATCGAAAAGAAGTCTTCCAATCCCTATCAAAAATTTGCATTTCCCATTGCAGCAGGCCTGGCTTTATTGTTTGGCCTAAGTACCTTTTGGATGTTTACCAAATGGCAGTCAACCGAAACCGATTTGCTAGACTTGCAGAACCAAACTAGTAGTTTGCAAAGTAGAATACAAAGTATAGAGGATAGCTACCAAACTGTGAACACCAATCTGGAAAACATCAACAACGGTCAGGTAATCCCAGTGGTTTTATATGGGAATCAGAAAGCACCCGGCTCACGTGTCGTGGCCTACGTCAACCATGACCAAAAAATCGTTTTTGTAAATCCGGAAACCCTTCCACCACTACCTGCGGATAAAACCTACCAAATGTGGAGTGATGTGGATGGCGAAATGATTGATATGGGACTTTTGGATTCCAAACGGAATTTAATCGAGCTAAAATACATTGAAGCAGCCGAATCGTTAAACATTACTATTGAACCCGCCGGCGGCAATGACCATCCTACTGTAGCGGATTTGGTATCCTACGTTACTTTATAGCGGAATTCATTCCGCCACTATTTCTGATGGTTTTCCGTACAAATCAAAATCTGTGGCTTCGGTTATCTGAACATCTGAAAAGCCTCCAATTTTCAAATAGTGCTCGCGCGCATCGATTAAGACTTCATTGTCCACATCCGGTGAATCATATTCGGTTCGACCTACAAAATAGTTGCCTTCTTTTCGATCAATAAGGCATCGGAAGGTTTTTCCCAGTTTTTCTTGGTTCAACTCCCATGAAATTTGGGATTGTATTTCCATGATTTCGTTTGCGCGTTCTTGCTTTACATCTTCTGGAACATCATCTTCTAGCTGATAGGCGTGAGTATTCTCCTCGTGGCTATAGGTAAAACAACCCAATCGTTCAAAACGCATCGCTTTGACCCATTCCCGAAGCACTTCAAAATCCGCTTCCGTTTCACCGGGGTACCCCACAATTAAGGTGGTACGTATCGTCATGTCGGGAACACTTCGCCTAAAATCTTCCAATAAACGAGTGGTTTTGGCTCGTGTGGTTCCCCTCCGCATACTTTTCAAAATAGGGTCTGCAATATGCTGCAAGGGGATATCAATATAATTACAGATTTTGGGCTCGTTTTTCATAACCTCCAATACATCCATCGGAAAACCAGTAGGAAACGCATAGTGCAAGCGAATCCATTCAATGCCCTCAACTTTGGCTAGGGCTTTCAAAAGTTCTGCAAGACGTCTCTCCTTATATAAATCCAGACCATAATAGGTCAAATCCTGTGCTATGAGAATCAACTCCTTAACGCCATCCGCTGCCAACTTTTCAGCCTCCACTACCAAATCTTCGATGGGAGTACTTCTATGTTTTCCACGCATTAAAGGAATAGCGCAGAACGAACACGGACGGTCACAACCTTCTGCAATTTTCAAGTAAGCATAGTTCTTGGGCGTGGTCGTCAAACGCTCACCAATAAGCTCATGTTTGTAATCTGCTCCAAGCGCTTTTAGTAATTGTGGCAGGGCAGTGGTACCGAAATAAGCATCTACATCAGGGATTTCTGCTTCTAAATCGGGTTTGTAGCGCTCGCTAAGGCAACCCGTCACAAAGACTTTATCTACAATACCTTCTTCCTTCTGCTTTACATATTCAAGTATGGTGTTTACGCTTTCTTCCTTGGCATTGGCAATAAAACCGCAGGTATTCACCACCACAATATTGCCCTCCGCTTCATGAACCACTTCCTTATAATTGGCTTTCAACTGCCCCATCAACACCTCGGAGTCGTAAACGTTCTTACTACACCCTAAGGTCACCACATTAATTCGGTTCTTTTTTAATGACTTTGTCCGCATGATTTCAACTAGGCTGCAAAAATAAGATAACCCAATACATTACAACGATTTGCCCGAATATTTTTAGGTTTTTCACGTTAAACCTTAAGAAGCCCAAACTGTCTTACAAAGAAAACCGTCATGGCGAAACAAGTCTACCTACTACTTTTGTCTCTTGTGCTCATCGTTGCATGTTCCTCAGAGAATTCAGAGGGCGAAACGTCTATTGATGAGCAACCCGTACCTACTAATCTCTATTTTCCACCCGCAAACGCTCCAGATTGGGCTACAGTGTCTGCCTCCCAACTGGATTGGAATACCGGTGAGGAAGACGCATTGCGTTCCTTCCTAGATGATAATGGTACTAAAGCTTTCATGATACTTAAAAATGGAAGGATTGTTTTGGAATGGTATTTTGATGAACATACTCAAAACACCAGTTGGTATTGGGCTTCTGCTGGGAAGACATTAACTGCCTTTACCGTAGGAATCGCGCAAGAGCAAGGGTTTTTGGATATTGATAATCCCACCTCAGACTACTTGGGTGAAGCTTGGACTGCAATACCCGCCAATAAAGAAGCACTGATAACTGTCAAACATCAATTGACCATGACGTCTGGTCTCAACGAGGGCGAATTCGAATGCTATGACCCCAGTTGCTTGACCTATGTAAGCGATGCGGGGACGCGTTGGGCGTATCACAATGGTCCTTACACGCTACTTCAGCAAGTTGTGGCAAATGCTACCGAAGAAGATTGGCAAGCGTATTTTAACGCCCAGCTCCGCGATAAAGTAGGAATGGATGGTTTTTGGTTCAACACGGACCCGAATAACATATTTTTCAGTACCGCCCGTAGTATGGCCCGCTTTGGCATCCTAAACTTGAACAACGGGGTTTGGGACGGCGAAACCATACTAGGTGATGTCACTTATCGCACGGCGATGAAAAACTCTTCCCAATCCCTCAACCCTGCCTATGGCTATCTGTGGTGGCTGAATGGAAAAGATACTTTTATGGCCCCCGGTGTCCTGCAAAGTCAAAATGGAAATTTGGTTCCAAATGCTCCAGCTGACCTCTACGCTGGTTTGGGCAAAAACGACCAAAAATTATACATTGTCCCGAGTTCAGGATTAGTGATAGTGCGTATGGGAGAAGATTCCGGAGCGGACCTTTTAGGCCCCTCTAGCTTTGACAACGACCTTTGGGGCAGAATAAGCGCTTATATCAGCGACCTCAATCCATAAACAACGCTGGTGGCTTTCTCGCCATCAGAATACCTTCAATACCCAATCCCATTCCGTAAAGTTTTTCTTCTTGGAACTGCTTGGCGATACAGGTCATGTTCACTGGCTCTCCGGTTGGCCTAAAACCCATAGGAAGGGTTAGCGCCGGATATTTAGCTACAGCAGCAAAGCCTGCATGGTAGTTGTTGATGGAAAGTATTCCATCCAAATCATGTTCACGCATGGCGTCATCAAAGTATTGCCTTCCGGCAATCTGAAGTGATTTTTTCAAAATGTTCAACGTCTCCTGTGAAGTGGTATCCGATAAAATACCCTCGAACAAACGTTGTCCGTAAGGCATACGAACCAAGGAATCTTCTCTATTGAAACGGACAAAATCTTCGACGGTGGCCAAGTCCAGTTCGACGGAATCTTTGGACTGCGCCATGAAATACTTCGGCAGGTCATTCTTCATATCCACGTTCAACAGCGTACGAAAACCCTTCAAACGAATATCAGGACGTTCAAAAGCTACGATTTGAACACCTGCAGAACGGAGTTTTTCTGTAGCCGCTCGATATAGGGAATCTTGTTCTATCAAATCTTTGAAAACCCCAAAACGTCGGGTAACAATGTTGGGCACACTATCCAATTTGAACCATTGGTCGTCCCAGCTCGTTAGCACGGAATCATCATCCTCTTTGTCATAGCCCATCATCGCATGCAATACAATAGCATTGTCTTTTACGAATTTGGTCATGGGACCTGGCGTATCCAACGTACTTGATATGGGAACGATTCCAGACCTGCTCAATAACCCGATGGTGGGTTTAAGTCCTACAACAGAGTTCTGACTAGAGGGCGATAGAATGGAACCCGAAGTTTCTGTGCCCACACAGGCTACGGCATAATTTGCGGCTGTAGCAGTTCCACTTCCTGAACTAGAACCACCGGTTTCAAACACTTTTCGGCCATAGGGGTTTAAGGTTTGTCCCCCTACTGCGCTGTAACCCACAGGACATTTTCCACAGAAGTAATACGCCCATTCACTTAAGTTCACTTTTCCCAGAATAAGTGCTCCATTCGATTTAAGACGTTCCACAACAAAGGCATCATCGGTTTGATGCTCCGTTAAGGCAATTGCTCCAGCTGTTGTAGGCATTTCAGTGGTTCCGATGTTGTCTTTCAGCAGTATGGGCATGCCATATATGGGATGGTTTCTGTTTTTGTCAGCATCCAATGCGCGAGCTTCTTGAATGACATTGGGATTTAGCGAAATTATAGTATGCAAACAGGTTTCTGGGTTCAACTCATATTTGTAGATGCGATACAAATAAAATCGAACTAAAGTCTCATACGTGAAATCCCCATTATCCACATGTTTTTGAAGTGTGGGAATATCTTTTTCCAAAATCATGGGTTTCAAACGCTGATAGGTCACACTATCCATTTTATTGACCTCAGCGAAAAGTGGTTGAAACACTTTGTTTCTATCCAGTGTTTTGGACTGTATGAGCTTAAAGCGCATACGTTCCTTTTCGTGGTCTGCATTAGAAACAATTTCCAGGGAGTCGTTATATTCTGGCCAAAGTGGTTTTGGTTCCTCTATGGCTCGGGTAACAACGGTTTTGGGTTCCTCTTTGCATCCTATCAAAGTAAGTAGCAAAAAGCATAAAAACGGGAGGGTTTGCCGAATCATTCTAGCTTTTTTTCCCATAGTGCTATATTCTTTTGGTTGAGTCTTACGAATTCATCTTTTCCAAGGGCATCCGCCAATTCTAACGATTTTCGGGCAGAACCGATAGCACTTTCATATTGTTTCAACTGCGCCTGAACCAGACTTTTCACCCGATGGAAATAGTAGGTGTCCCCTTCTAAAGCAATGGCTGTTTCCAAAAGTTTAAGCGCCCTTTCTGGGTTTTCATGCTCTTCCTGCAAATATCGAGCGGCCTCATAATAAGTTTGCGCCGTAGGATTTTCTTTGATTTGCTTGTCAATTTCTTGCAACATGAGCGTTTTGGTATCTACTTCAAATGGAATTGAAATCTGAAGATTCCCCCAAATCGCTTTCATTACCATACTATTATGGGTAATCGCGTCAAAAGTGATGAGAAAATTTTCCTGAAACTCAGAAACATATTTCGGATTCACTGTAATTCGGAAGGCATCTTCTTCGGGCTTATAAGCTTTTCTCCCATCCCCCCAGTGTGCAAGATTTTTGTGAAAAGCAATTTCCCAATTCTTTTCGTTCGGGAAAGCATAAAGCGCATAGGTACCTTTCGCTAAAATGTTTCCGTTTACCTCCATGTCATTTGACACGGTAAGCTTAGTACTCGCGTTTGCTCCCAAACGCCAAATTCGCCCATAAGGGACCAAACCTTGAATGCCCTTTTCATCTGGACCAAACAGGTGTCGCCCACGTGCAGCGGGTCTAGAATATACTACGGTAATGGTCGAAAGACCTACCGACTGCTCTAGGGTAGTAAGCGGACTTGCTTTGGGATGATTGATTTGGGCAAAAGAATCAGCTATGGTTACCAGTAAAATTATCCCGAACCATAAGCTTTTCCTCTTCATTTTACAGTTTAAAGAAAGAATCTACAAATTCCAGTTTGTTGAACACCTGAAGGTCATCAATGCCTTCTCCTACCCCAATATATTTTACCGGGATTTGAAATTGGTCTGAAATTCCGATAACGACACCTCCTTTTGCTGTTCCATCCAATTTGGTTACGGCCAAGCTAGTGACTTCGGTGGCTTTGGTAAATTGCTTGGCTTGCTCAAAAGCATTTTGCCCTGTTGAACCATCCAAAACAAGAAGCACGTCATGGGGTGCATCGGGCACTACTTTCTGCATCACGCGTTTCACCTTCGATAGCTCATTCATCAAATTGACCTTATTGTGCAAACGGCCTGCCGTATCAATCAGCACCACATCCGCGCCATCAGAAACTGCGGAGTTCAAGGTATCAAAGGCAACTGAAGCGGGATCGCTTCCCATTTTTTGCTTAATTATGGGAACACCAACCCGGTCTGCCCAAACTTGCAATTGGTCTATTGCCGCAGCACGGAAGGTATCCGCTGCTCCTAAGGTTACTTTCAAACCTTTTTTGGAGAACTGGCTTGCCAACTTCCCTATGGTTGTGGTTTTACCGACACCATTGACGCCTACCACCATAATTACATGGGGTTTTTGAGTTTCGGGTATCTCAAAATCAGTGCCATTGCCTTCATTAGTTTCGGACAATAAGCCTGCTATTTCTTCTCTAAGGATTTGATTAAGCTCTTCCGTGCCCAAATATTTATCCTTTGCCACACGGCTTTCAATGCGGTCGATAATTTTAAGGGTAGTGTTCACACCCACATCGGAAGAAACAAGTACTTCCTCCAGATTATCCAGAACTTCATCATCCACTTTGGACTTTCCGGCAACGGCTTTACCCAGCTTTCCAAAAAAGCTATCCTTAGACTTTTCAAGCCCTTTGTCTAAGGTTTCTTTCTTCTGTTTGGAAAAAATATTTTTGAATACACTCATGTTCTCAAGCAAGTCTTCAAAGATAGGAAAGTAAGAGGAGTTTTGTTAAACTGCGAAATGGGATTTATGGTTAGTGCAAAAGGGCTATAAACAAAAAAACCGCTCGTTGAGCGGTTTATATACTGTGTTATGCTTTCTATTTTTTGGAAAGCCATTCGTTGACCATTTCAGGGGCCATAACCGCCTCTGAGAAAATGTAAGCACCTGTTTTAGGAGACTTTACCATTTTGATGGCCTTTGTTAATCTTTTCGATGACGATTGAAGTGTTGCTACCGTTTTCTTTGCCATGTTCGTATTATTTTATCTCCTTGTGAATAGTCATTTTCTTAAGAATGGGATTAAATTTCTTGATTTCCATTCTATCAGGAGTATTCTTTTTGTTTTTCGTGGTAATGTATCTGGACGTTCCGGGCATACCAGAAGCTTTATGCTCCGTGCATTCCAAAATAACCTGAATTCTATTGCCTTTCTTTGCCATTATCGTATGCTTTTCGGACCTACTTTGCGGCCTTCATTTCTTTCAGTACTGCTGAAATTCCCTTTTTGTTGATAATCTTTAGACCTCTTGAAGAGACGTTCAAGGTTACCCATCTATCTTCTTCAGGGATATAGAATTTCTTTTTGGAAATATTCACGTCAAATCTTCTCTTCGTTTTATTGATAGAGAAAGAAACATTGTTTCCAAACATTACCTTTTTCCCCGTTACTTCACAAACTTTGGACATCTCCGTAGATTTTGAGTGATTTTATTGAGGCTGCAAATTTATGTCTTTTCTATGGGATGGACAAAATTCTTGATTAGAATTTTGAAATTTCCTTCCAGAGCATTTCAAAGGCCTTGTTTACCGATTTCTGAACGACTCTTTCCCGATGGTTTCCCATCACAAAACGTTCTGCAAAAGTACTTTCCGGTGTGCTAACCGCAATGAACACCGTACCTACATCCACATCAGAGTCACCCTTTTCCGGACCCGCGTTTCCAGTGGTCGCTACCGCAAAGTCAGCTCCTAATAGCTGTCTGGCCTTTTCTGCCATGGCCATGGCGACTTCTTCACTAACCACCGAATGTTTTTCAATCAGGTTTTGGTCTACACCAAGCACTTCGATTTTGGTCTCAGTAGCATAAGTCACCACCCCACCTCGAAAGTATTTGGAAGCGCCAGGAATAGCAGTAAAGCGTTGCGCAATTCTTCCCCCTGTAAAACTTTCAGCACAAGCCAAGGTTTTGCCTTTTTCCGTGAACTTTTGCGCCAACTGCTCTTCAATGGTACCATCCTTTTCTATTCCATATAATATGTCTTCGATCAAAGGGATGACTTTCTCAATTTGGTGGTCCACAGCCTGTTCCAGTGCTTCTTTATTCGGACCCGTGGTGCTCAACCGCAAGCGAACTCGACCTAGGTTGGGCAAATATGCCAATTTGATGTCCTTGGGTAAGCTATCCTCCCAATGCTCAATACGCTGGGCAATAGCACTTTCGCCCAAACCATATGTAAGCAAGGTTTTGTGAATAATATGTGGCCGTTCGAAACGCTGTACCACTTTAGGAATAACCTGATTTCGTATGAGATGTTTCATCTCAAAAGGCACTCCTGGTAGAGAAACAAAAACGGTTCCTCCTTTTTCCATCCAAATTCCGGGAGCGGTGCCATGAGCATTAAAAAGTATTTGAGCTTTGGAAGGTATTAGCGCCTGTTGCCGGTTCAAATCTGAAATGGGTGTGGAGATATATTTTGCAAACAATGCTTCAATATGGGCTAAAGTAGCCTCATCTTTTACCAATTCGTCTTCAAAAAATTCACATAACGTATGTTTGGTGACATCATCTTTTGTAGGGCCCAGGCCACCCGTTAAAATGACCAAATCCGACCTTTGCCCTGAAACGGTGAGACTCTCCAAAATATGTTCCCGAGTATCTTGTACTGAGGTCTGATGGTATTCCGATACCCCTATTTGAGTGAGTTCCTTGGAAATAATGTCGGAGTTGGAATCTATGATTTGGCCAATGAGGATTTCATCCCCAAAGGTGATGATTTCGGCTTGCATCTACAGGTCGAAATCTTTTTTGAGTTCGGAAATTACTTGAAGTACATCCTTTTTGAGCAAGGGGAATTTCTCTTCTATCTCGTTCATATTGGCTACGCTTTTGCCTAAAGTTTCAATTTCCAAGGCGGTTGCTCGAGTTTGCTCCATACCCAACAAGTCAACATTGGGCTTTATTTTATGAGCAAGTTTGTATACGTTTTCGTAATCTTTTTGGCCTATGGCGTCTCAAGCCCTTCCAAATCTGTGGGGACTTCTTCCAAAAAAACCGAAACTACCGAGACTATAAAATCTTGGTCCCCTTCTGCCATCTCTTTGATTTTATCGAGGCTGTAAATCATTAGCGTACATTGATTGAGAACATTTCTTCTCCCTCAAGGGTACCTGAAAGGTAATCATTTGGACTTACTTTACCAACCCCTGCAGGTGTGCCCGTGAAGAGAATATCCCCCTTTTTCAACATAAAAAAGCTAGAGACATAGGCAATTAACTCGTCTATCTTCCAGAGCATCAAAGCGGTATCTCCTTCTTGGACGACTTCTTGGTTTTTTTTGAGTTGAAAAGCGAGCTTGTCAACATTTTCGTACTGTGATTTCGGCAACCACTTACCGATTACCGCTGCGCCATCGAATCCTTTGGCTTTCTCCCAAGGCAATCCTTTGGCCTTAAGCGACCGTTGCATGTCACGCGCTGTAAAGTCTATCCCCAAACCAATTTCATCATAATACTTGTGCGCAAACTTTTGGGCGATATGTTTTCCAACCTTATTGATTTTCACCAAAACCTCAACTTCATAATGCACTTCATTGGAAAACTCAGGAATGTAAAAATCTTGCTCTTTGGGCAGTACGGCAGAATCAGGCTTGATGAAAACAACAGGTTCCGTAGGCCTTTCGTTTCCCAACTCAGCTGCATGTGCGGCGTAATTTCGTCCGATGCAAATCAACTTCATAGTTAGGAAAGCTTGTTGTTTAACTTGCTCAATTTAATTTGGGTGAGCACTTTTTTGGTGTATAACGGAAAATCAGCATTCAAAATCCAACCAAAATAGCCTGGCTCGGTATTCATAACTTCATCAACAGTTTTGTCCTTATGCTTTCCAAAGGTGAAGATGGCTTCCTTGTTTTTGTTCAAGCCGATGAAGCCTGCAAAATCCAAAGATTGGCGTCTTGTGGTGAATTCAGACAACTTCTTCATGTCATTTTCCAATTCTGGATAGCGGTCCAACTGTGCTTTCAACACCTCATACGTCGCTAAAGTATCGGCTTCGGCACTATGGGCATCTTCCAAATCTTTATCACAATAAAACTTATAGGCAGCACCAAGCGTTCTTTTTTCCATTTTATGAAAGATGGTCTGAACGTCTACGGAAACCATTTTTTTCATGTCAAAATCCACCTCTGCCCTGAGCATCTCTTCGGCTAATAGCGGAATATCAAACCTATCGGAATTAAATCCGGCCAAATCACTATCCTGAATCATCCGATAAATCTCTTTGGAAAGCTGCTTGAAGTTTGGTTCGTTCGCAACCTTTTCATTTGTAATGCCATGCACCGCAATAACCTCCTCTGGGATTTGCATTTCAGGATTCACCAACCATGTTTTACCTTCTTTATTTCCATTTGGGAAAACCTTGAGGATGGAAATTTCCACGATTCGGTCTTTGGCCACGTTAGTTCCTGTAGTTTCAAGGTCGAAGAAACAGATTGGTTTTTTAAGTTGTAATTCCATGGATTTGTATTAACGGATTTGGGTAAATAACCAATTCATCAAATCAGGTTCGGCAAAAGCGTTGTCCCAGCTGTTATGTCCTACCCCAGGATAGACGGTATATTTTACCTCCACTTTTTGTTGTCCCATGGCTGTAACGATATCGGCCGAACACTTTTCGGGCACTACTTTATCCTCATCTCCATGGAATACCCACCAAACAGGTCGCTTCAATTTGGACGCTATGGCTGGATTGGCACCACCGCAAATAGGAAAAGCCGCCGCAAACATCTTAGGATTGCGTCGGACGAGTTCAAAAGTGCCTATACCACCCATGGACAGGCCACCAACATACATTCTATTTTTATCCAAACGGTAGGTTTTTTTGAGGTACTTCAATAAACCTTCCAATAGTACCATTTGCTGGGTGGGTTCTCCTTTTTCGAAGAAGATAAACTCTCTATCAGGAAAATCACCGTTCACCTCGATTTGTGCCCAACTACTTTCCGAAGCACACTGGGGAAAAACCACGATGGCAGGATATTGTTTTCTGAAATCTGAGGCAGTAAACAGGGACGAACCATGAACCAATTGTGCTTCATTATCGTTGCCCCGTTCTCCAGAACCATGGAGAAATAAGATTAGAGGGTACTTTTTGTCTTTATCAAAATCTTTTGGAAGCAAAATGCGATATGGCATTTGGAATCCATTTTTGGAAAATGTTCTTTTTTCAAATTCTGGTGCTTCTTGACCAGTGACAACAACGCTGAAAAGCAGCAAAACACAAAATACTTTCATTAACCGAAAACCTTTAGAAGCTTAAAGGTAAAACAAGTGCTAGACTTCTTTGGATTTAAATTTCCCTTTCAGTATCCCAGGCCTCAAGATAGTCGGCCACGCTTTTGACGAACATACCTCCCAACGCTCCATTGACCACACGATGGTCATAGCTATGGGATAGGAACATTTTGCTTCGGATACCAATATACTCTCCTTGGTCCGTTTCGATAACCGAAGGGATTTTTCGAATGGCGCCTAGGGCTAAAATTCCCACTTGGGGTTGATTGATGATAGGTGTTCCGAAAACACTACCAAAGGTACCCACGTTGGTAACGGTGTAGGTTCCCCCTTGCACTTCGTCTGGTTTCAGTTGATTGTTTCGCGCGCGGTTGGCCAAGTCATTTACGGTTTTGGCCATCCCCACCAAATTCAATTGGTCAGCGTTTTTTATCACCGGAACGATAAGATTTCCATCAGGAAGTGCTGCGGCCATGCCCAAATTGATGTTCTTTTTCTTGATGACGACGTCATCTTCCAAAGAAATATTCATCAAGGGGTACTTCTTTATGGCCAAAGCTACCGCCTCCATGAAAATCGGGGTAAACGTTAGTTTTTCACCTTCGCGTTGTTCAAAGGCTTTTTTGACTTTATTTCGCCACTCTACCACTTTGGTTACGTCAACCTCTACAAAACTTTGTACGTGCGCAGAGGTCACCACACTATCAGTCATGTGCTTCGCAATCAATTTGCCCATGCGCGTCAATGGAATGCGCTCATCACCAGTTGCGCTGGTTTCAGAATGACTACTGGAGGCAGCAACTTGCTTAACTTCTACCGGTGCAGCTTTGGCAGTCGGGGTTTCAACAACCGTAACGGGCTGCGCTACTACATCCATACCATTGGAGCCTGAACCACGGTGTTCCAAAAAGGCTTTAATATCATTTTTGGTAACCCTTCCTTCCAGTCCCGTTCCAGGAATTGCTTCAAGTTCTGCTAAGGATATTCCCTCTTCCTTTGCGATGTTTTTTACCAAGGGAGAATAAAATCTTGTAGCTTCCGCGGTGCTTATAGAAGGGGTTACAACCTGATTTTGGACCTGGGTCATATTTTCTTCCAGCTGAGCTACAACCTCGGGGGCTTCTTCTTGAACAAGAGGTTCTGGCACTTCTACTTCCGGAGTTTCATCAACAACTTCAGCATCACCTTCCATTTGAATCACTGCGACAACCTCTCCAACCTTTATCACATCATCTACTTTGAAACGCTTCTCCAACAAAATGCCTTCTACTTCGCTTGGCACTTCAGAGTCCACTTTATCGGTCGCAATTTCAAAAACCGCTTCATCCAGTTCAATGGTGTCTCCCACCTCTTTCAACCATGAAGTCAATGTCGCCTCAGCAACACTCTCTCCCATTTGCGGCAATTTCAATTCAAATTTTGACATGGTGTTTTAAAACCTTTATTCTTTAAATTCTTTGCAAAAATAACAAAGAAAATGGGTTATTATTATGTTTATTCTATCAAATGCACTTTAAATCAGTCTGCTTTTATCGAATTCTCAAAAGGAACCCGATTTAAAATGCTCCTTCCCAAGGTTACTTCATCCGCATATTCCAGTTCATCACCCACAGCAATTCCTCTGGCAATGGTAGAGGTTTTGATATTAAGGCCTTCCAACTGTTTGTAAATATAAAAGTTGGTGGTATCCCCTTCCATGGTGGAACTTAGAGCGAATATCAACTCCTCTATTTCTCCAGATTTAGCCCTTTCTACCAAGGAAGCAATATTGAGGTTCTGGGGACCTACACCTTCCATTGGAGATATTTTTCCGCCCAAAACATGATATAACCCCTGAAATTGACCGGTACCTTCAATAGCCATTACATCACGAACGTCCTCAACCACACAAACCAAACTTTCATCTCGTTTCGGATTGGCACAAATCTCACATAGTACAGTGTCAGAGATATTATGGCACTTTTTGCAAAATTTGATTTCTTCTTTCATCTTGACCAAAGCACTGGCCAAGTGTACGGTTTGGTCATCTGGTTGCTTTAGCAAATGCAATACCAATCGAAGTGCCGTTCGTTTTCCAATACCGGGCAACTGTGACATTTCGTATACCGCGTTTTCCAAAAGTTTAGAAGAGAAATCCATCTACCTGATTGAAGGGCAAAATTACGATTTTAACAGTACCAATTTACTTTTGTACTTTGCAAATCAAACCCAATAGATGTCCTCCTTACAAATTCTGCTGCTGATTGGTTCCTATTTTTTGGTCCTGATTGCGATTTCCTACTTCACCGGTAAAAACGACAACAACAATGACTTTTTCAAAGCGGGTCGGCAATCGCCTTGGTATGTAGTTGCTTTTGGTATGGTAGGGGCCTCTTTGTCAGGGGTCACCTTTATTTCGGTACCGGGTTGGGTTGAAGCCTCCCAATTCAGCTATATGCAGGTGGTTTTGGGGTACTTGGTCGGCTATTTTGTAGTAGCCTTCGTTTTGCTTCCGATTTATTATAGGTATAACCTCACTTCCATTTATGAATATCTATCAGACCGTTTTGGGACAGTAAGTCACAAAACCGGTGCATTTTTCTTTTTTATCTCAAGGGTTTTGGGTGCCGCTTTTCGGTTGTTTCTGGTGGCCATCGTATTGCAACAGTTTGTTTTTGACGATTTAGGTGTCCCGTTTGAACTTACCGTTGTACTATCCATATTGTTGATATGGGTGTATACCAATCGTGGAGGCATCAAAACCATTGTATGGACGGATACCTTACAAACCTTTTTCATGCTATTGGCCGTTGGGCTGTCGGTATACTTGATTTTAGGTGCGATGGATTGGAGTTTTGGAGAGTTTTTGGCTTCCGAAGAACTTAAAACCTATAGTAAGTTTCTCTTCGCAGATAGCCTTTTGGACCGGAACCATTTTATAAAATCATTTCTAGGAGGCGCGTTTGTAACCATTTGCATGACAGGGCTTGACCAAGACATGATGCAGAAGAACCTTACATGCAAAACGCTGAAGGATTCTCAAAAGAATATGATTTCCTTCAGCATCGTATTGGTCTTGGCGACCTTTTTGTTCATGTTGCTTGGCGCCTTGTTATTCATTTATGCGGATAAAAATGGTATCGCAATCCCATTGATGGATGGAAAACCAAAGTCAGATTTGTTGTTCCCTGAAATTGCGCTGAACGGAGGTTTGGGACTTACCCTGGCCATCACTTTTATGCTGGGATTGATTGCGGCCGCATACAGTAGTGCGGATAGTGCCCTCACTTCTTTGACCACATCGTTTTGTGTTGACTTTTTGAATATTAACCAAAGGCCAGAAAAAGAACAGGTACGTCTACGCAAGAAAGTACATATCGGCATGAGTGTCTTGCTGATTCTGGTAATTATTAGCTTTAAATATTTCTTGAGCCGAAACGTAATTGATGGACTTTTGGTTGCCGCCGGATACACTTATGGACCACTCTTGGGGCTTTTCGCTTTTGGCATCTTTACCAAATATGCCATTTGGGACCGCTACGTTTGGATAGTTTGTGGGCTTTCAGTTGTAATCATAGCAGCTTTTGGACAGTTGGATCCAAGCTATTTAGGTGGGTATGTAATTGGTTATGAATTGCTTCACTTAAATGGACTACTGACATTTTTAGGCTTGTGGGCCATTCGAAATAAGGTAAAATCTTAGGTATAGCTTAGTAGCCAACAGTACATGGGTACAAGCTACCTCTACCGTTATTCCTGCCTCCTTTAGTTTTTGTTGAAACTCCAAGTTTTCGGTACCAGGATTGAAAATCACCCTTTTAGGAGTCAAGTCTATAATAGACTGGTAATATTCTTGCTGTCTTTTCGGATTTAAATACAGGGTAATTGTATGAACATCTTGAATATCCGAAAGCTTATCCTTAACTTCAACTCCGAAAACGGTACCAGACCTAACCCCAAATGCCTTTGTAGCAAAACCGTTTTCCACCAAACGACGTATTGCTAGGTTACTATATCGACTTGGATTGAGCGAAGCGCCGAAAACGAGTGTTGAGTTCATATGTTAATTTAAGTGTTAAACTAATCGAAAGTTTGTAACCAAAAGGCAAAAACTGCGTCTATTCGAAGAAATACATCATTGGTAAGACTGTATTTTTTATAGTTAATGGTTAGTGTTTAGTATAGCTTATCAATGAAATAACCCTGGTGAACCTGTATTGGGAAACCGGGGTTTCTTCTTTTTATACCCTTGGTCAGATACATTTCGTTTTCCTTACCCCTCGCTGTGATTCGGCTGCATTTCATGTCTTAAAATGTTAAAATCGGAATTCCTCGTAACAAGAGCTAGCCAAGTTCGTCTGGTTTGTATCATCAATCATTAATTAATCAATCAAAAAAACGAACAAACTCATGAAGAGCAATTTCTTTCTGTTTGTGTTGCTTTTCTGCAACACCCTTTTCCATTACGGAAACGCATCCAAAAACAACACGGATACTAAAATCGGGTCTATTACAGGTATTGTTATGGATCAAGCCAAGAACGAACCTGTGGCTTATGCCGCAATTGTCATCAAATCAGAAGATGGAACAGAAACCATTACCGGTGGTATCACAACCGAGGATGGCCGTTTTGAAGTCAATAAGCTGCCGGAAGGTACTTTTCGCTTGGAAGTGCAGTTCATTGGATACGAAACCTATGTTCAGAAACTGGAAATCACCAAGCGAAACAAAAAACTGGACCTTGGCACCATTACCTTGAAAGAAAGTACCCAAGCTCTTGAAGAAGTAGAAGTTGTTGCGGAACGCACTACCATTGAGCAACGGGTGGATAGAAAAGTAATCAACGTTGGAAAGGATTTGACCACTGCTGGAGCAACTGCCTCTGACATCATGAACAATCTTCCTTCGGTGAATGTCGATGCCCAAACCGGAGAGCTTTCGCTAAGGGGCAACTCCAATGTTCGGGTGATGGTAGATGGAAAACTGTCCAATGTACCTGTTGCGCAGCTTTTGCGACAGATTCCATCAACTTCCATAAAATCCATTGAATTGATTACAAACCCCTCTGCTAAATACAACCCCGAAGGTATGAGCGGCATTATAAACATTGTATTACACAAAAACGCGAATATGGGTTTCAATGGAAACATCAACCTAGGATACACCCAGGGTATCCGGCCCAAATACAATGCTTCTCTTGATTTAAACTACAAAGTGGGGAAATTCAACTTTTATGGAAATTATGGAACCAATATTGGAGACTATTTCAACGACGGATTCATTTTTCGTCAAGATGAAAATTCACAGCAAGATTTTGAATTCATCAATGATAACGAATCCCATCTTTATAAAATAGGAGTTGACTTTTACATCAACGACAAGAATACCCTGTCCATCTTTACCAATCAAAACCATTTTAATGGCGAAGGTTTGGGGATTACCGACATTACGTATAATCTAGATGCCAACCGAAACTTGATTCAGTTTTTCGATAACGTCAACAGTAACTTGAGTGAACAATACAATTTTGATTATAAACTTGATTTTGCCAAGGAAGGGCACAACATTGAATTGGAAATTGACCATAACCGTTTTGAAAATGATGAAGACGCAAATTTCACTTCGGAAGGTGCAACGCTGTTTCCAGATTATATGGACTTTGTGGACACTAAACGTGACCAAACCTTCATCAATCTGGATTACGTCAACCCTTTGGATTCCATTTCCAAATTGGAGGTCGGGGTCGAAGCCAGATTTTTTGAAACTGATGTGGATTATGCCTCGACCGGACTTTCTTTCAATTCGAATGGCGACCTCATCCCTACTCCATCTACCAACTTTGTTTATGGGATGGACATCTATTCAGCTTACGTTACTTTCGGACAGCGCTACAAAAAATGGTCCTACCAAATTGGCGCACGCTTTGAAGATGTACAGGTGGTTGCCGACACCAACCGCATACGCACCTTTACCGATAATTATACCCAACTATATCCCTCTGCTTTTTTCACCTACAACGTAAATGAAAAAGACCAATTGCAGGCTAGTTTTAGCAGAAGGGTAGACCGACCGGGACTGGGTCAGGTGAATCCCATTCGAGAATTTGCCACACCCTTGATTTCAAGTTTTGGGAATCCGAGTTTGGTACCACAGTTTACCAATTCTTATGAACTGAACTATACCAAACGACTTGAAAAAGGTAGCATTACGGCAGGCATCTTTTACCGAAGTGTTGAGGATGAAATCAACCGGGCCGTATTTGTAGATAGGTTGGACTTCAACAAGTTGATTTTGACGTATGACAACTTCGACAATACCTCTGCCTATGGTTTTGAACTCTCCGTGAACTATAAACCCACAAAATGGTGGAGCATCAATGGCAGTTTTGATTTGTTCAGTCAAACCCAACGCGGAATTACCGAAAGCCTGGAAGGAGAGCCTGGTAATGCAACGGAAGAAGATATCGTGGTAGAAAACGTTGAAGTAGACAACACTGCTTGGAATCTTCGTTTGAACAACAGCTTTACGGTAAGTAAGAAACTAACCTTACAATTATTCGGATTTTACCGAGGGCAAAACCAAAACATTCAGTTTGAAATGGAACCCATGTACTTCTTGAACTTTGGAGCACGGTACAATTTCGCAAAAGGGAAAGGAACGTTCAGCGCCAATTTCAATGATGTTTTCAACACCATGCTCTCGCAGTTCAATGGCCAACGCCCTTACATTCAAAACGGAGAGTTCAATTGGGAAAGCCAAACACTTTACTTAGGCGTTAGCTACCGATTTGGTAGCGGAAAAAATCGTGCTAAGGGACGAAAGAGAAGGGATAGCAACACCAAACAGTCTGGAGGAGGAATCTTATAATGATTTTGATATTCCTTGGTTAAGGGTTGGTTGAAAAATTAATCAAGGTCTATCGTAAGCCCCGCTCTGAAATTTTTCGGGCGGGGTTTTTCTTTACCAGCGAATTATGGCGCTACCCCACGTGAATCCACTACCAAAAGCGGCAAGTACTACTACATCCCCTTCTTTAATTTTACCAGCTTCCCACGCTTCCGTCAAAGCGATAGGAATGGAGGCAGCGGTAGTGTTACCATAACTCATGATATTATTGAAGACCTGGTCGTTGGAAAGTCCAAACTTCTTCTGAACAAACTGAGAGATTCTCAAGTTCGCTTGATGCGGAATGAGCATGTCAATATCTTCAGGAGTCATTCCATTTTTTTGTAGGCCTTCCATAATGACCTCGCTGAAACGAACCACAGCGTTCTTGAATACAAATTGCCCGTTCATATATGGGAAATAGGAGATGTCTTCTTCATCATTTTCTTCCAAGATATCGGTTACCCAACGTTTCCCCATTCCGGGTGCAATCAATGAAAGTTCTTCTGCGTGTTGGCCTTCAGAATGCAAATGGGAAGAAAGCACCCCTTTCGAAGTATCTTCTTCACGGGTTAACACCGCAGCACCGGCACCATCCCCAAAAATCACGGATACGCCACGTCCTCGTGTGGTCATGTCCAAACCATGCGAATGCAATTCCGAACCGATGACCAAGACATTGTTGTACATCCCGCTTTTAATAAATTGGTCTGCTACCGAAAGTCCGTAGACAAACCCAGAACATTGGTTTCGAACATCCAAAGCTCCCACGGTTTTGATATCCAAATCGCGTTGTACCAAAACACCAGGACCAGGAAAGTAGTAATCTGGACTAAGGGTTGCGAACACGATGAAATCAATATCATCTTTATCAATACCAGCTCTTTCAATTGCCTGCTTAGCAGCCTTCACTCCCATTGAGGTAGTGGTATCCGTTCCTTTCACAACATGTCGTCGTTCCTTGATACCTGTCCGTTCTTGAATCCACTCATCATTGGTATCCATCACTTTGGACAAATCATCATTGGTTACCACATTTTCGGGTACATAAAAGCCTAGTCCTGCGATTCTTGAGTTATACATAGTTTGCGCTTATGAGGATGATTTCGTAAAAACGAAATCCATATTTTGGGAAAAGTAAAAAATATATTCTAGATGCAGAGAATATCGCAAAATTAGTTCAGGTATTGCTTAAAGTGATTCACTTGTACCGTGGCTTTTAGGTCATGAAGTAAATAGTACAGTCCAAAAAAAGTTCGATTCATATACAGGAAATGTTTCGAGCCTCTACTGCCATTCATTTTCCGTATCTGGTCGTCTTTGGAATACCGTTCACTAAGGTCCGCGATACGTCCCCAAAAACCATTATCCCCAAAATCAAACTCCTCTTGATTAAAAGGCGAGGTAAAAAGGGTCAACATTTCTTTGAAAAGTGCCGTAAAGAAGCGCAGTTCATCTTCGGAATCGGTTGGCATCAAAATTTCCAGCTCATACAATTTTTCCATAAAAACCGCATCGTTGTTGATGTTATCTTCTTGAGCCAACTCAAAGTAGGGTACATAAAACTCGTCTGGAATTTCTTTGATACACCCGAAATCAATGGCAATCAAAGTTTCCGCTGGGCTTATCAAAAAATTCCCTGGATGCGGGTCGGCGTGCACTTTTCGCAGCTGATGGATTTGAAACATATAAAAATCCCACAACGCCTGTCCTAATTTGTTTCCTAGGTCTGCATCAAAATCCGTTTGCGAAAATTCACCCAAATGAATGCCACCCATCCAATCCATGGTCAAAATACGTTCACTGGACAGGGCTTCGTAATACTTCGGAAACTGCATGTTTTGTATTCCCGCACACGCTTCTGTTATCTCTTGGCTTTGTTGTAATTCCAAAAGGTAGTTGGTCTCTTCTACCAACTTGTTCTCTACCTCTTTGAAGTATTTCTCTGAATCTTTCCCTTTGAGATTGAACATGCGCATGGCAATAGGCTTCACCAAAGCCAAATCACTACCAATACTTTCTGCCACTCCTGGATATTGGATTTTCACCGCCAAAGGTTTCCCATCTTTTTCCGCGCGATGCACTTGACCAATGCTAGCCGCATTGATCGAGTCTTTTTCAAAACTATCAAAGATGTCTTCGGGGTACTTGCCTAAATATTTTTTGAACGTTCTACGCACCAACGGGGCGGATAAGGGAGGCACTGAAAACTGTGACAAAGAGAACTTCTCCACGTAGGCGCGAGGCAATAGGTTTTTCTCCATACTCAACATTTGAGCAACCTTTAGAGCACTACCTTTAAGGCTTTTTAGGCCATCATATATATCCTCAGCATTGTTTTCATTGAGTTCTTCCTTATCGGTATCTGGATTGACAAGTTTTTTGCCATAGTATTTGACATAGTTCCCGCCAATTTTAACACCAGTCTTAACCAGTTTGCCGGCCCGCTCTAATTTGGTTGTCGGGATATTGTCAAGGGTTTTCATAGGCTAGAATTAGGCAAAATTCTCTTTGTACAAAAACTTTCCGAAGTCCAATATCTTTTCGAGTGAACCATTGTCGTAAATCTTGAAAATAGTGGTAACAGATTTTTCAATGGCCATATCGGTTTTCTCGAAACCAGGGGAACGGTCGTTCATCCAAAATTTCAACAAGAAGACAAATTGTACCCATGCGCCCTCAGAAAATAATTGAGGACTTCGTTTTAGAATTTTAAGGTTCTTATCGCTGTTGGCTTCGTCAATCAACTCCGCGGCAAAACCTTTTATATGGTTTCGCAAACCTTTTAATTGCATTAGTTTCTCCATTTGGTCTTGATGCCTACCTAACACAAACAACACATAACTCCTATTGAGAGTTAAGTTTTCAAAAAAAGTAAAAAAGAAGGTGAGTATCTTTTCCTCATTGGTCATCTGTCCGTATTGCTCATTTTTCTGCATCACATCGACCGTGCTAGCATAAAACTTTTCCCATATTTTTTGTTGCAGACCCTCAAACGAGCCAAAAAAGGAATAAAACTCTTCTTCTTTGATTTTCTTGGCTTTACAAAACTTAAAAATGGAAGTAGGTATTTTTTCCTCCTCCAGCACCAGCTCCATGTACCAAGTTATCAGTTTATCTTCCGTAAGTTTTGTAGTAGCTCCTGCTGCCATAACCAATAGATTTTCGTTTAAACAAAGATACGATATATACAACAGAATGGTCAGTACTCTTCTAACAGAAAACGCACCTTCAGGCGAAAGTGCGTTCTCAACAACCTAACCAATAAATAAACAAACTCGTTATAGCATCTACTATTCCATAGCAATTTTCTATAACACTTCAAATATACAACTTTGTTTAGCTTTTCAAAGAAAATAATAAACAAAATGATGTTAAAATTTTCGAAATGCTTCTATTCCCTATAAATGCCAGTTTGTCAGATTCGCCACGGGTGGTACTTTTTTTGATTCTCAACATGCCAAATAATTGAGTATAATGGCAACAGGTAAAATCAATGTTTCAGTAGAAAACATTTTTCCCCTAATCAAAAAATTCCTTTATAGTGACCACGAGATTTTTCTGCGTGAGTTAATATCCAACGCTACCGATGCGACCTTAAAACTAAAACACCTCACCTCCATTGGTGAGGCGAAGGTCGAATATGGCAATCCGCTTATTGAAGTCAAAGTGGATAAGGATAATAAACGAATTCATATTTCGGACCAAGGTATTGGGATGACTGAAGACGAAGTCAAAAAATACATCAATGAAGTAGCCTTTTCTGGCGCAGAAGAGTTTTTGGACAAGTACAAAGATGCTGGAAAAGACGCCGGTATCATCGGTCACTTCGGTTTGGGCTTTTACTCTGCCTTTATGGTAGCGGACAAAGTTGAAATCATTACAAAAAGTTTCAAAGATGAACCCGCAGTACATTGGAGTTGCGACGGTTCTCCTGAATTCAGCTTAGAACAACATGACAAAACCGAGCGCGGAACTGAGATTATTTTGCACATCGCAGAAGATTCTGAGGAGTTTTTGGAGGATGCGAAAATTCGTGAGCATTAAAAGAAATACAACATGTTACTGCCGGTGCCCATCAAATTTGGAACACGCACCGAAACGCTTCCGAAACCTGAAGATGCCAAGGAAGAGGACCCAGCACCAACGCAAGAGGTAGACGATATCATCAATAACCCCAACCCTGCCTGGACCAAAACGCCTGCAGACTTGAACGATGAGGATTACAAAGGGTTTTATCGCGAACTCTATCCCATGCAATTTGAAGAACCTTTGTTCAGCATTCATTTGAATGTGGACTACCCTTTCAATTTGACGGGTATCTTGTATTTTCCAAAAATTAGCAATGACCTCAACTTGCAAAAAGACCGGATTCAACTATATCAGAACCAGGTTTTTGTCACTGATAATGTAGAAGGCATCGTTCCCGAGTTTTTGACCATGTTGCGCGGGGTTATCGACTCTCCAGACATTCCATTGAACGTTTCACGCTCGTATTTGCAGGCAGATGGTGCCGTAAAAAAGATTTCATCTTACATCACACGAAAAGTAGCGGATAAACTCAATTCACTGTTCAAAAACAATCGTGAGGAGTTCGAGCAGAAATGGAATGACATCAAAGTGGTCATTGAGTACGGAATGCTTTCCGAAGATAAATTCTTCGAAAAGGCTGAAAAATTTGCTTTGTATCCAACTGTAGAGGGCAAATACTACACCTATGAGGAATTGGTAGCTGCCACAAAAGAAACTCAGACGGACAAAGACGACAAACATATCTTTTTGTATGCCTCGAACCTAGAAGAACAACACAGTTATATTGAAGCTGCCAAAGCCAAAGGCTATGAAATCCTATTGTTGGATTCTCCGATTATTTCACATTTAATGCAAAAACTGGAAGGAGCCAAGGAGAACATTGGTTTCGCCAGAGTAGACGCTGACCATGTGGATAATCTTATCAAAAAAGAAGATACCGCTATTTCAAAGCTTTCGGACGAGGAAAAAGAAAAGCTAAAAACCGAACTGGAAAGTGTAGTCCAAACCGGTTACACCGTTCAGTTGGAGGCCATGGACAGCGGCGCTGCGCCTTTTATGATTACAGAGCCAGAATTCATGCGTCGCATGAAGGACATGCAGCAAACCGGGGGTGGGGGTATGTTCGGTATGGGCAACATGCCTGAGATGTTCAACCTCATTGTAAACACCAACCATGAATTGGTGGGCGAAATTTTAAATACCAAAACGGCGAAAAAACGGGAGCGCCTCATCAATCAATCTTTGGATTTGGCAAGACTTTCCAAAGGACTATTGAAAGGTGAGGAACTGACCAAGTTCATTCAACGCAGTTATGATATGATAAAGTAATCAATGGATTACGTATTGAAAAACCGTTCTCAAAAGGAACGGTTTTTTTATTTTAGAGGTAAACCACCGCACCAATACCTAAGAAACCATGAGCAATGACTATAAGAGTCCAGCTTTTAAAAAGCTTTTAGATTCACTGCAACAACAAAGTTGGGAGCTGGAACTCATCATATCTGGATTCGCCATTTTTGGTCTTTTTACGGCCTATGACCCCTTACGCCAAGAACTGTATAGTGCCGAAAATAATCAGCAGATTTATAGTGTAGTCATTTACCTCATCGCCTTGACCGCTTGCTCTATTTTGTTGTTCAATCTGCTACTTCACGTAATCTTGAGAGGTTTATGGATTGGTGCCCTTGGGCTTCGGTATGTGTCGGGAGATATTGATTTTGATGAGTTGGGCTATGCCGACCGTTTCAGAAATTACCTTCAAAAACGAATCGTTTCCTTCGATAAATATATTGCTACTTTGGAAAACTATTGTAGCGTTCTTTTTGCGATTTCTTTTCTGTTGATATTTTACGTGATTTCCATTACTATGGTCATCGTGGCCTTGGTATTGGTTTCCAATTTTATCATCGGGAGTGATACCCTGCCGAGTTGGATGGCCAATGGTTTAGGCATTGTTTTGGTCATTTTTTTGGGGACTGGTATGGTTTTGACCCTTATAGACTTTACTTTCCAGGGTATTTTGAAGAAAAACAAATGGGTCGCCAAGGTCTATTTTCCTATTTATTGGGTCTTTAGTTTTTTAACGCTTTCTTTCCTGTATCGTCCGCTGGTTTACAATTTTTTGGACAACCGTTTTGGTAAGCGACTAATTCTTTCGCTAACTCCGCTTTACGTGGTTATTTTATTTATGAGTACTGTGGAACAAAAAAACTCCAACTTTTGGGAACCCGATAAAAGTTCATCATCCACTTTTGCCAATCCGGAAAACTATTTTGATATGTTCGATGAGAACGATGGGTTTCCGGGAACTTTGGTTATTCCATCAAAAACTATTACCACGCCTTACTTAAAGGTATTCGTTCCCTTCACGGAAGGTCTGGAAAACAGAATTTTTGAATACGATAGCACCTTAAAACCCAAAAAAGACAGAAGAGGGCTTTCTACTTCTATTCAGTTTTCCACAGATTGGGATGAAAAAATCAAGAGTAAACGACAAAAAGACAGCATACGATTACGGTATTTAAAGGTTTTTGATAAGATGTTGACGTTTACCATCGATACCTTAAAAGTTGATGGTGATTTTTTGATGACCGTGGAAAGAGAGCGTATGGGTTTCGAAACCTACTTGGACCTTTCCAAAGTGCCCGAAGGAAAAAATTTGCTCAAAGCCTATCGAAGGTCCTTAAAAGAGAAAGACACCACATCGGAGGTTTGGCAAACCATCCCATTTTGGAAATTACGTGAATAGCGCACTCCAGTTCTCCAAATACTTTTAAGCTTTTCCATTTTATCGGATAGTATTCCGCAAATAAAACATGGATTATTCTATCAAGTTTTATCAGTAAAATCCGTATTTTTAATAGTGCTATGGAACTGAATTACAACACCATATCGTTACTGGATACGGTTGCCATCATTCAAGGGCTTACGCTTGGCACGCTCCTAATTCTGCTCAACCGTAAAAAATACAAGCCTACTTTTTTTCTGGGAATCTTTGTATTCATGTTCTCCATCGAGAAAATTCCAATGGTACTAACAGACTTGGGCTTTTGGTCATATTATCCTGAATTGTATTTAATGCCATTAAACCACACCTGGTTGCTCTTCCCACTGTTTTATATCTATATTCAAAAAGTTTCCATCTTCTGTGACGAAAAGGTGAACTATTTGCTGCTGATTCCTGGAATGGCGGTTTTCGTCATGCAGACCATCCTTTTCTTTTTACCCTACGAACAACGTCTCCTTGTAGAGGAAATGTTGTGGTACAAACTTGTGTTTTCCATAGGAAACGGATACGCTTTGTTCATCGCCTACAAAGCGTTGGTCTACATTGATGCGCACATGAGTGCCGTAAAGCAACATTTCTCCAGTTTGCATTATAAGGAGCTTAAATGGGCACGAACCTTTACGTTTTTAGGCATTTTGTATTATATGAGTGGCTTGGTATTGCTTTTTCTCCCTGTAACACCTAATGAAATCAAGGTATTGTTCACTTTGGCCAATTTTACCATTATTTACTGGATTTCCTTCCACGGTACTCTACAATTCAATGTAGAATCCATTTTATCCAATTTAGATGAGTACGGTCTTTCCTTAAAGCCAGAAATAGCGAAGAAAGAAAATGCCAACTTAGGCACTATGACCGATTCCGATATGGAAGCACTTGTAATGGATATTGACCAACACATGATGCATTCCGAAATCTTTTTGCATACTGAATTGACCCTTTTGGACTTGGCCAATGCTTTGGATGTGCATCCGCGCAAAATTTCAAATGCCATCAATAAAATACGTAAACAGAACTTCAATACGTATATCAACCGATTCCGCATTAAAAAGGCCATGCAACTACTCGATAGCAAAATGGCCGCCAGTCTCAGCGTGGAAGGCCTTGGACATGAGGTAGGATTTCATAGCAAAAGTGCTTTTTATCAGGCCTTTAAGAAAGAAACTGGTATTACCCCGACCCGATATCGCGCCACGGCAATGCAATAAGCCGTGTTCTGATTCCCGAATCATGTAATTTAAATAGGTATCTTTCTAAGTACATGTACTGAATTCAGAAATCCGTACTACTTTTACATTCTGCCTCAGCTTAATTTGACCGAATTATAGCAATTTTGCCGCCTGAAAAAATGACGATGGACTTATCTAAATATGCAAGTTGGTTATGTTTGGCCATTATTTGGGCCTGTTTTATTATCTGGGAAATCCAGATACAGTCTTGGTTACAAATCAATCCGTCCTTGGTAGTTCGGTATGACTTGATGCTTTTACCATTACTCGTAGTGGTATCTTTTTATGTATTGTACATCACCTTGAAAAAATAATACTTCCCTATGAAGTGCGTAGAAATCAATCCCGTAGGAAACTTCGAGCATTGGGACCTTGAAAAAATCAAGGAACTTCGTGATGAATCTGAAATCAATGTTTCCCAAGGCCAAAAACTTCTTTATGAGAATAGCACCTCACGATTGTGGGACCTCACACTATGGCCGAGTCAACGTATTCAGTTTCGAAGACATGAATCCCCGCACAGCATTATTTGTATGACAAAGGGATTGGCTATATCCCGATTTGGGACGGGTAAAATCAACTTGGTACAATTTGAAGAAGGGGATACCGAGTTTTTGGAACCCAATGAAAACAACAGCATTTATGACCTTGAAAATATTGGCGAAAGTATCATTAAGTTGTTCGTCTTGGAAATGCGGCATAGGAAAACAGTTTTTGCATAAATCCAACTGCTAATCTGAAGAAGCTTTACTAACTTACTCCTATGGAGGTAGTAAGTGTAAATCTAGGAGAAAAAGTTTCTTTTCCGTGGAATGGAGAAACCCATACTACGGGAATTTTCAAAAATCCAGTAGACAACCCAATTCATTTGGGAAAAGAAGGCGTAGCAGATGATGTAATCGCTAATCCGAAAGTACATGGGGGCGTCTTTAAGGCTTGCTACTTATTCTCAACGAACCATTATCCCTATTGGAAAGAAAAGTATCCACATCTCAAATGGCAATGGGGCATGTTTGGAGAAAACATTACTGTAGAGGGTTTGGATGAAGCAGACCTTTGTATCGGTGACGTTTATGAATTGGGAGAAGCTCTGGTTCAAATCACCCAACCCAGAGAACCTTGTTATAAATTGGGATATCGCTTTGAAAACCAAGGTATTTTAAAAGAGTTTATTGACCACGGCTATCCCGGAACCTATGTGCGAGTTATCGAAGACGGAATGGTAAGGGCGGGTGACCGCATGACCTTGCGCAAGAAAAGTGATTCAACCCTTACTGTGAAGGCCTTCTACGAGCTTTTGTATGCGAGACAAAAAAGCAAAACCCTTTTGGAGCTTGCGATTGCCAATACGGCACTCCCTGAAAAAAAGCGAGAAAAGCTTAAGAAGTACCTATAAAAAAAGACCTCCCAAACTTGGAAGGCCCTTTTCTTGAAATTAAATTAACTAAACAACTTATCTTACGGTGATGGTCTCGCTGTAAGTACCTTCAGCATCTTTTACCACCACGGTGTACTCGTCTTCAAAGGCTTTTTCAAAGTTGAATGACTTCTCTACCACCAAATCCCCGTCTACAGATTCAATGTAAACCAAACGGTTTGTGCTATCATATACTTTAAAGGTTACCTTACCCTGTTCTAGGTTAAGAAGGTTAATCATAACCCTTCCGTCTTTCTTTACAAATACAGGGTCAAAATCCACTGTAATGAAGTTTTTCTCAACTTCACTCTTCATTCCACCTTTAGGGCCAGCCATTGCAACGGCGGCTACTAAACTGAATGCTACTCCTAAAAATTGCGCTCTTACTGATTTCATAACTTTCGTTTTTTAAGATTACAATCCAAAAGTATTTCAGGAAATCAGTCATTTCTACCACAATTTTGACCAATAACTGTGGAATATTACCCTTAAATATATGTTAAATCACCCATAAAGGTAAAATAGCATATATTTTTGGTAATTTTGTATAGATTACGCTTTTAGGGACGGTATACTTTTACCCTAGAAAAAGAAAGTTTGAATTATGAATGCAAAACCTGCTTTTGAAGCCATTGCCCCAAGCTTTGGACATTCATTTACTTATCAAAAGTTCTCGGAAAACAAGGAGAACAAAAATAACGGATGGCACTACCACCCCGAGCTAGAGCTTGTTTACATCAACGGTGGCTCCGGAAAACGCCAAATAGGGAGTCATGTATCTTATTTTAGGGAAGGAGATTTGATTTTAATTGGTTCCAACCTACCCCACTGTGGTTTTACTGACAAGCTTACGGGAAACAAAAGTGAGACCCTTATTCAAATGAAATATGATTTTTTGGGAAGCGATTTTTTTGACATTCCGGAAATGAAAAACATTCAAAAACTATTCGAGGTAGCCAAAGGGGGTATCGCCTTTTATGGAAAGACCAAAATGAAGGTCGGTGATAAAATGGAAATCATAGAATACACAACCGATTTTCAACGACTACTATCCTATCTGAATATTTTGAACACGCTTTCGAACTCAACCGAAAAGAAGATACTGCACGCGGAAGGCTTTTCAATGGAGACGGAAGTTAAAGACAACGACCGAATCAACAAAGTGTTCAATCATGTAAAGCAACACTTTAAAGAAGATATTAGTTTGGATGAAATGGCCGACATGGTGAGCATGACAGTACCGTCGTTTTGTCGTTACTTCAAAAAAATCACAAACAAAACCTTTACGCAATTCGTAAACGAATATCGTTTGGTACATGCCTCCAAACTTTTGGCAGAACAGTCCATGAGCATAACACAGGTTTGTTTTGAGAGCGGATTCAACAATTTTTCCCACTTCAATAAATCTTTCAAAGCATTTACGGGTCAGAATCCATCGGAGTATCGCAACCAGTTAAAAGCCGTTTTGACCTAGTATGGGTTTATTTGCCGAAGCACAACGTTTACCCCTTCCTGATAGCGAGATAACCTACTATCCCAATTTTTTTGAGCGGGATTGGGCAGATACTTGTTTTCAGGAATTAATGGATGAAACCCCTTGGCAACAAGATGACATCAAAGTTTTCGGCAAAATCTATGCCCAACCAAGGCTTACCGCCCTGTATGGAAACAACGGAAAAAGCTATTCTTATTCAAATATTACCATGCAACCCCACCCCTTTTCTGAAAGACTTTTGCAAATCAAAACGGCCATAGAAACCCAAACCGTAGAAAAATTCACCACTTGTTTGATGAATTTGTACCGCGATGGAAAAGATAGCAATGGCTGGCATGCTGATGATGAGAAAGAATTAGGTCAAAATCCTGTGATAGCCTCGGTCAGTTTTGGGCACGAACGCTTTTTTAATCTACGCCATAAAGAGGATAAAACCCAAAAGCACAAACTTTTGTTGGAACACGGAAGTTTGTTACTCATGGCGGGGCCAACCCAGCATTTTTGGCAACATCAAATTGCAAAGACGGCCAAGACAATGGGTCCTCGAATCAACCTTACCTTTCGTATCATTCGGTAATCCGTATTTTTGTACCATGAAAAAGAATTTTACCGAAAGGGAGTTGGACCGAATCATTGAAATGGCCTGGGAAGACCGCACCCCTTTTGAAGCCATTACCTATCAATTCGGGATTTCGGAACAAGAGACCATTGAAATCATGCGACGGGAAATGAAACCCAGCAGTTTTCGCATGTGGCGCAAGCGTGTGCAAGGACGCAATACTAAACATGCCAAAAAAAGAGGTGAAGATGTAGACCGATTCAAATGTTCTAGGCAACGCCACATTTCTGGAAACAAGGTTTCCAAACGCTAATAGCGAAGAAAACGGCCACAAAACCTTAGCAATATTTGGGATTTTTTTAACTAGCCTTCCCCTTAAATTTGCCCAACTAATTCAAAGTGACCAATGTTGAAACCCTACGTAATGCCATTTATGGCATTATTTGCATGTTGTCTTTTTTCGCAATCTTCTCCTAAACAATTTACCGTCAGGCTTATTGACCGACCTATCGAAATAGATGGGGTTTTGGATGAAGTCGTTTGGGAAACCGCCGAAAGCGCTCATGATTTTCAACAAAACTTTCCCACCGATTCGATACTCGCACAGCAAAAAACCGATATTAAAATGCTGTACGATTCCAAAAACCTCTACTTAGCCATTAAACTAAATACGAAGGGTAAAAACTATGTTGTTCCTTCTTTACGTCGGGATTTTAGGGCAGGTGGCAACGATAACATTAGCCTACTTTTCGATACTTTCAATGATGGCACCAATGCGTTTCTTTTCGGCATCAACCCTTACGGTGTCCGCAGGGAAGCCTTGATTACCGGTGGTGGGGCAAATCTTAGAGGGTTTACCACTTCTTGGGATGTCAAATGGCGCGGTGAGTCCAAAATATACGATGACTATTATACTGCTGAAATTGCCATTCCGCTCACCTCTTTTAAGTTTCGCGAAGGGGAAACCAAATGGCGTTTCAACAGCTATCGTTTTGATATGCAATCCAATGAACGCAGTACTTGGATACGGGTTCCCCAAAACCAGTTAATTTTCAATTTGGCATTTATGGGGGATATGGTATTCGAAAAACCATTGGGAAAATCAAGAACACCATTGGCCATAATTCCTTATGTAAATGGTTTTTCAGGAAAAGATTATGAAAACGTAACGACGACCAATAATGTGAAGGTCGGCGGTGATGCTAAAGTAGCCATCGGTAATGGGATGAATTTGGATATAACCGTAAACCCAGACTTTTCGCAAGTTGAAGTAGACAACTTTATCACCAACCTCACCCGTTTTGAAATTGGCCTGCCGGAACGAAGACAATTTTTTATCGACAATAACGACCTTTTTGGGAATTTTGGAGGGGGTCGGGATGCTAATCCCTTCTTCTCCAGACGTATTGGAATAGCTACCGATACTGCCGACAATACCATTGAAAACAGAATTCTCGGAGGTATTCGCTTGAGCGGAAAAATCAATAATAATTTACGTCTAGGCTTCTTGAACATCCAAACGGAAGAAGATGCGGCCAATCGTATTGCTTCGAACAACAACTTGATGTTCAGCCTTCAGCAAAAGGTTTTTTCACGTTCAAACATCAGTTTTTTCTTTATCAATAGACAAACTTTCGATGCACCGGACTTCGTTGATGAATCAGAAGAATACAATCGAGTGGTAGGTTTGGACTATAACCTAGCTTCCGAAGACAACACCTGGGTGGGGAAGTTTTATGGGCACAAATCCTTTCAACCGAATGATAGTGAAGGAAATTATTCTTTAGGTGCTTTTACTGCTTACAATTCCAGAAAATATGGTGGCATTATTGATTTAGTGTACATCGATGAAGAATTTAATTCAGACCTGGGTTTTATTCCTCGAAAAGACATCTTCAAAGCTACCGGAAACGTTTCCAGAACCTATTGGCCCAAAGAGAAGAAAATCAACAATCACGGTTTTGAGTTATTCAATTCACATACCTGGAGACCTGGACTGGAGTATCAAAATACAGACCGGGAGACCAGTTTTGGTTGGGGTGCTGAGTTCAACAATTTGATACAAATCAACGGAGGCATCACGAATCAGTACATTTTCTTGACAGATGAGTTTGAACCTACCGGAAAAGACGATGCAGTAGCATTGCCAGCAGACCAAGGCTATCATTTTACCAGCTTTAGAGCAGAATTTAGATCCGACCGGAGAAAGGTTTTTGCCTATGGCGTAGAACCTTCTATTGGTGGCTTTTTCAATGGAAACCGCTATTCCATTGAAACCTTCGGAAGCCTGCGTTTGCAACCAAAGTTCAACCTTAGACTGAATGTACGATATGACCACATCGAACTTCCAAACCCGCATTCCAGTGCTGATATTTGGCTGATAAGCCCTCGTTTCGATGTGACCTTCAACAAGGCGGTATTCTGGTCCACTTTGATTCAGTACAGCAACCAGAGAGATAATTTGGGCTTCAATTCCCGTTTGCAATGGCGTTTTGCACCGCTTTCAGATTTATTTTTAGTTTACAACGACAATTATTTCGTAAACACCTTCATGCCCCGAAATCGTTCCATAAATTTGAAGCTGACCTATTGGCTTAACATTTAGCATGGATTTCAAATACCTCTGTTCGGACCTTGATGGCACGTTGCTTTCTACGAAAAATGATGTTTCCGAATTTACGATTGAACAATTTCAACGCTTAAAAAACCAACTGAAAATCATTTTGGTTTCGGCGCGAATGCCAAATTCCATGACCTATGTGCAAGAGCGTCTTGGGATTTCTGAAAATCCGTTGGTGAGTTACAACGGTGCCTTGGTGCTATCCGACGGAAAAGAGGTCAACAATCAAATGATTTCTTCCGAATCCTTGCACGCATTATATGAAATAGCGCGAAGTTTTGAAGTAAAATTGGGACTGTATGCTTATGATGAATGGTGTGTGGAAGAAACCTCTTTAAGGGTAGAAAAGGAAACGTTCAATACCAAAGCCAAACCCCTCTTCGAAAACACTACGGATACCTTGACCCGCTGGGGTTCACAAAATCTAGGAGCCCACAAAGTGATGCTGATGGGTACCAAATCACAATTGGATGCTTTGGAAAAACCCCTTAATGAACAATTGGGCGAAAGACTTATCGTTTATCGCTCCAGTGATACCTTTTCTGAACTTGCTCCCGCTGGAACTTCGAAACTTATGGGTATTGCCGCTTTATTCGAGGCTGGAGATTCCTTTCGTGACGTTTTGGCGTTTGGAGACAACTACAATGACCTTGACATGCTGAGTACCTCAGGTTATGGGGTTGCTGTGGGCAATGCCAAACCAGAGGTTAAAGAAGTGGCAAATGCCCTAACCCTTTCAAATATCGAAAATGGGGTAGCAGCGTTTTTAAAAGCGCATTTTTGATTTTTCTATATTTGGCCAGCTTAGCATAATATTATGGAACAACTTCCTTTCACCGATGACACGGTAATTTTCAGTCTTCTTTGCTTTTGTTTGGGATTCGTTTTCTTTACCGCTTCGTCCAAGGTGAAGTTTTGGAAAAAGTTTTATTCCGTTGTTCCAACCGTCTTAATGTGTTATTTGCTACCCGCTATTTTGGCCAGTACAGGTATTGTGGACGAAAAGGCCTCAAAAACCTACTTTATTGCCAGCCGTTATTTATTGCCAGCTGCATTGATATTGATGACTTTGAGCATCGACCTAAAGGCTATTTTCAATTTAGGTTCCAAGGCATTGATAATGTTTCTCACGGGTACTCTAGGTATCATCATTGGGGGACCAATTGCTATTCTGATTGTTTCCATCTTCTCCCCTGAAACCGTTGGAGTAGCAGGTTTTGATGCCGTTTGGCGCGGTTTGGCGACCATTGCAGGAAGCTGGATTGGCGGAGGGGCCAACCAGGCAGCCATGCTGGAAGTATTTCAATTCAATCAGGAAAAGTACGGCGGCATGGTTTTGATTGATATTGTGGTAGCCAACGTTTGGATGGCCATTATTCTTTTGGGGATTGGGAAAACGAAGAAAATCGACAAATGGCTTCAAGCGGATACCAGTTCCATAGAAGCGTTAAAAGTAAAGGTCACTGAACACACCAAAAAAATTGAGCGCGTAACCAGTCTGCATGACATCATCATGTTATTGTTCTATGCCTTTTTCGGTGTCGGACTCGCGCACTTTTTCGGACATTATATCGCCGAATTTTTGGAAGCCAATTTCGAAGTGATTCGCAACAAAGAAAAAATTCTGTCCTCATTAGGGTCAAAGTTTTTATGGATGGTAGTGGTCGCCACAGCCATTGGGATTGGCCTATCCTTTACCAAAGCCAAAAATTATGAAGGTGCTGTGGCCAGTAAAATCGGTGGGGTTTTTATTTATATTTTGGTTGCGACAATTGGGATGAAAATGGATTTGGGTCGCGTTATGGAAAACCCAGGATTGATTGCCATAGGGTTTATTTGGATTTCAATCCATGCCGGTCTGCTGATTCTGGTGGCCAAGTTGATTAATGCACCCTATTTTTTCCTTGCTGTGGGAAGTCAAGCCAACGTGGGAGGGGCAGCCTCCGCTCCCGTGGTTGCAGCGGAATTTCACCCATCACTGACCTCGGTAGGGATTTTATTGGCGGTATTCGGTTATGTTGTAGGAACAGCGGGGGCATACATATGTGCACTTTTAATGGAAGTTGCCGCAACGGTCTGATTTTTTTCCTCAATTCAAAACCTTAATTCGTCAACCCAACTTGGGCTTCCTTTAGTTTACCCACTTAAGGACCAGAAGGGTATGATACTTTGTACGGTATCAAAATGGCCCTATTGCGAGACCCAAATCACTTTAAATCAATTTTATTTCCAAAATCTGCACCACTTTGGACCGCATTTGCCATACTGAGTATTCTGCTGTATTCTGGATATCAAGCTAGGCTAACACAACCTAAACTTCTTGCATCGGAGGAATTTCTTATTGAGGATAATTTAAGTCTAGCACGTCCTGACCTCGGGCTATTTTTTACGGATTCCAAAACATTATCCTACTATGAAGGCGAAGACCCATTTCGACCACTTTTCGTCTTAGGCCTCTCTTTAGACCATCAATTCAAGAGTCATTGGGTGTTGCGGTTTCACAGCTGGTTGCTATTCATTTTGTTTTGTGGTATTCTCATGAGTTTTCCCTACGCAGGTGTTTACAAAACATCTAGAAACTTAAAACATATCGTTCTTGTTTTGGGACTTTTGACCCTTTTACCCAGTGC
>CALBPG010000062.1 GCA_937899065.1 uncultured Allomuricauda sp. | reverse complement strand
GCCATACCGAACACCACAAACCCGGCGTACACCATGGGTTTTCGCCCATATTGGTCAGAGAGCGGACCAAAAAACAGTTGTCCGAAACCCAGTCCTAAGAAAATCATCGTAACGAAAAGCTGGTGTTCCGCAGCATCATAGCTATTAATGGTTGCTCCAATGTCAGGAATAGCAGGCAACAACGTATCGATGGCCAAAGCAACTATAGACATTAATGAAGCCATCAACGCAATGAATTCAAAATTCGGTTTTGGAACGGTTTTTTCCATCCGGCAAAAGTAGTCAGTGTTCATAGGATGGCGAACTTTTATCCCTAGTATTTTTGTTAAACCCCGACAGCTTCTTTTTGAAGTAATTGCCATTACATTTTATATTTTCCAAATCTGTACTTTTGACATCAAATTCGCTTGTATGCTCATCATTGGAATCGCTGGAGGCACGGGTTGCGGAAAAACCACGGTGGTCAAACAGATTGTAGAGGAATTACCGGATAATGTGGTCGGCGTAATTTCACAAGATTCGTATTACAATGATTTGGCCCACATGTCCAAAGAGGAGCGCGGAAAAGTCAATTTTGACCATCCTAATTCCATAGATTTTGACTTGTTGATTGAACATCTAGCCCAGCTAAGACAAGGAAAGCCGATTGAAAAACCGTCCTATTCATTTGTTGAAGAAACCCGTCTGCCCGAAACGATTACAGTACATCCGCATAAAGTGATGATTGTAGAAGGTATTTTGGTGTTGAGTAATGCGAAACTTCGGGACATGTTTGACATCAAAATCTATGTGCATGCCGATTCCGATGAACGTTTGATTAGAAGGTTACAGCGTGATATTCGAGAAAGAGGACATGATTTGGAGAAGGTATTGCACCGTTACCAAACCGCTGTAAAGCCAATGCACGAGCAGTTTATCGAGCCTTCCAAAGAGTTTGCAGACCTTATCATTCCAAACAACCATTACAATACGGTTGCTGTGGACATGGTGCGGACCATCATCAATGAGAAGCTACATTAAATGAGTTGGAAGGAGTTCAAGGAAAAAAAATGGTTTCGTCTGTTTCGAAACGCCTACATTCTGGTGCTCACCATCTTTGTGGTATGGATGGTATTTTTTGATACCAACTCGTTGATGATTCATTGGGAACTTCGAAAAGAGGTACAAAAACTGGAGCGACAAAAGGAGTTTTTGGAAACCGAAATCGAAAAGGACCAAGAAATCCTTAAAAAACTTTCCAAACCCGAGGAATTGGAGAAATACGCTAGGGAAAACTACTACATGAAGAAAGAAAATGAAGAGATTTTCTTGATTGAATACGAAGACAGCCTTAAGCAAAAGAAAAATGAGCAATAAGGAGTTGTTTGAAGATTTTGATGACGTTTCGTCCAAACTTTGGAAGCAAAAAGTCCAGTTCGACTTAAAGGGAAAAGATTACAACGACACTTTGGTCTGGGAGTCGCTTGAAGGCATTCACGTAAAACCTTTTTACCATCCTGATAGTACTAATGAAGCACTAGGTTTAATGGAGCATAGTCCTAAAAGCTGGAAAATAGCTCAAGAAATCTACGCGAATGATGTCTCCAAAACCTTAAAAAACATTGACCGACTCAAACAGGAAGGTGTTGAGAGTTTTCTACTTACCATACCAGATGACCAATTCGACCTAAACCGTTTTTTACAAGCCAAGGCAGTCGAAAATACTGAAATTCATATTAAATTTCCCTTTCTGCACAAGGCCGAAGGGTTACTAAAGACCTCTCCGAGCCATCATCTCCACATGGATGTAATAGGGCATTTTGCCAGAGAAGGCAATTGGCTCAATACTGCCGAGAAAGACTTGGAACAAACCATATCCAACGTAAAACACCCGAATTATCGTTGCGCGATTCTTTCCGAATTATATCAGAATTCCGGGACCAATTGTATCCAACAACTCGCCTATAGTTTAGCACACGCAGTAGAATATCTCAATTACTTTGAAACCCATAAACTTAAATGTGACTCCCCTTTCTCCTTTTTTGTGGGTATGGGTGGAAACTACTTTTTTGAGATTGCCAAAATGAAGGCATTACGCTGGCTTTGGGAGACGGTTTCGAAAAATTTTGGTGTAAACCCCAATTGCACTATCATTGCCGTGCCTTCCTTACGCAACAAAACGCTCTACGATTTCAACACCAACATGTTGCGTACCACTACCGAAAGTATGGCGGCGGTATTGGGTGGAGCCGATGTGGTTTGCAACTTGAACTATGATTCTGTTTATCACAAAACCAATGCTTTTGCAGAACGTGCGGCCCGAAACCAACTGCTCTTGTTGAAAGAAGAGAGCTTTTTTGAATCGGTTAGCATGCCCACCGAAGGCAGTTATTATGTTGAAAACCTGACAGTTCAACTAGCAGAAAAAGCCTTGGAATTGTTCAAAGAAATAGAGGCTTCTGGTGGATTTCTAAAGATGCTGCACCAAGGCACCATCCAGAAAAAAATAAAACAGAGCGCCGAAAAAGAACAAGCTCTTTTTGACAAAGGGGAATTGGTTTTGGTAGGTTCCAACAAATATGCAAATGCCAACGACCGTATGAAGGACAGCGTCGAACGTGCTCCTTTCCCAAAAAAACGTGTGCGCAAAACCTTAATCGAACCCATTGTGCCCAAAAGGCTAGCAAGTGGTATGGAAATG
>CALBPG010000061.1 GCA_937899065.1 uncultured Allomuricauda sp. | reverse complement strand
CATCAACCAATCCCCTATTGGTCGCACCCCTCGTTCCAATCCGGCGACCTACACCGGTGTTTTTAGTGAAATAAGAAGCCTATTTTCCAAAACTACCGAAGCTACTATTCGCGGGTATAAACCCGGTCGTTTTAGCTTTAATGTTGCTGGAGGACGCTGCGAAACTTGCCAAGGTGGTGGATTGAAGGTAATCGAAATGAATTTTCTGCCCGACGTTTACGTTGAATGCGAAACCTGCAATGGAAAACGTTTCAATAGAGAGACTTTGGAAATTCGATACAAAGGAAATACCATCGCAGACGTGTTGGAAATGACCAGTAATGAAGCTGTAGATTTCTTTGAGAACATTCCAAAAATTCATAGAAAGCTCAAAACCATCAAGGATGTTGGTTTAGGATACATTTCACTTGGGCAGCAATCCACTACCCTATCTGGTGGGGAAGCACAGCGGGTGAAATTGGCCACCGAGCTTTCCAAAAGAGATACTGGCAGTACCTTCTACATCTTGGATGAACCTACCACGGGGCTTCATTTTGAAGATATTCGGGTATTGATGGAAGTTTTGCAACAATTGGTAGACAAAGGGAATACCATCTTGATAATTGAGCATAACTTGGATGTCATCAAAATGATGGACCACATTATCGATATCGGTTATGAAGGCGGACGCGGTGGTGGAATGATTGTTGCATCAGGTACGCCAGAGGAAGTGGCAAAGGACAAAAAAAGCCATACGGCAAGATTCCTGAAAAAAGAACTGGAAAATGCCGGAGGCAAAATGGCCAAAGCGGTTTAAATAAAAAACATGCGAAAAGAACAACACACCAAAGGGTGGAACGAAATAAAGACCAATGATTCTTGGGCCCTATTCAAAATTATGGGCGAATTCGTCAATGGTTTCGAAAAAATGAGTCAAATCGGACCTTGTGTTTCCATATTTGGTTCGGCGCGTACCAAACCGGGAGAACCGTATTTTGAACTCGCTGTCGATGTGGCACAAAAAGTTGCTGAAGCTGTGTATGGTATCATATCTGGTGGCGGTCCGGGCATTATGGAAGCGGGTATCCGCGGCGCGCATGCCGCTGGAGGTACTTCCGTAGGGCTTAATATAGACTTGCCATTTGAGCAGCACGACAATCCGTATATCGATTCTGATAAAAGCTTGGATTTCGATTATTTCTTTGTGCGCAAGGTCATGTTTGTCAAGTATTCCCAAGGATTTGTAGTCATGCCTGGTGGTTTTGGCACGTTAGATGAGCTTTTCGAAGCTATCACCCTTATTCAAACCAACAAAATTCACACCTTCCCTATTATTTTAGTAGGTACCCCTTTCTGGAGTGGCCTATTGGATTGGGTCAAAAACACCATGCTTGAGGTAGGAAACATTAGTCCTCACGATTTGGACCTTATCAAATTGGTTGACTCGGCAGAGGAAGTAGTCAGCATCATCGACGCCTTCTACAAAGGGCATAATCTAAGTCCTAATTTTTAAGAAAGGTTTGTTTCGAAAAACATACATCCCTGTTTTCGTCATGGTTTTGACGCTGTGCTCTACCCAAAAGCTGTGGACGCAACATCAAATAGAAATCACTGCAAAACTGGATGGGCAAACCAAAGAAATCCAAATCAACCAAAAGTTAACTTACCACAATACCTCAGGCGTGGGGCTTTCGGTAATTTATTTGAACGATTGGATGCATGCCTTTGCCAATAAAAAAACTGCTTTGGCCAAACGTTTCGAACTACAATTCAAAAGGAGTTTGCATTTGGCCAAAGATGAGGAACGCGGATACACCGATATCACTAGTGTGGTGGATGATAGTTATGCGGGTTTGTTATGGGAACGCTTGGACAATCGCGATATTCTCAAAGTGGAGCTTGCCCAACCCCTTGCAGAGGGTGAAAAGGCCCAAATCTTTATCACTTACAAAGTACAATTACCGGATAAGAAGTTCACTACCTTTGGTTATGGCCCCAATAACGAATTCAACTTGAGGCATTGGTATCTTACCCCTGCTGTGTTCAAAGATGGGGAATGGTTGCTTTATGACAATCTGGATTTTGATGATTTGTATACCGCACCTGCAGATACCCGAATCAACCTGAACTTTCCTGAAGGATTACATCTCGCTACGAACTTCCAAGATGCTGCTGGTGTTTCCCGTTTTCCTGGAGGTCAGTTTGTGCAGTTAAAAGGTTCCAATCGTGGCCCTTGTACGATAATGCTCACCAATAGAAAACGCTTTACCAAGCACGTTACTCGTTTTCTAACCGTCACTTCCGATTTAGAAACCAAGAATTACGACGATATTTCGCAAGGTATATCCATTCATAAAGTGTCCAAGTTCATTTCCGAACATTTGGGCAGTTATCCCTACGAGAATGTCTTGATAAGCACTGTTGATTATAATAAAAGTCCCCTATATGGCATAAATCAGCTGCCCTCGTTCATACGACCTTATGATGAACAGTTCCAATTTGAAATGAAGTTTCTAAAAACCACCCTTCGGAACGTGGTAAAAGAATCTTTGTTCATCAACCCTCGAAAAGAACGTTGGGTCTTGGATGGCATCGTGAATTATCTCATGATAAAGTATGTGGAAATATACTATCCGAATCAAAAGTTGGTCGGAAAGCTTTCCAAACTATGGGGCTTTAAAGGGTTTCATCTTGCCCAAATGGATTTCAATGAGCAGTACTCCTTGCTCAGTATGTTCCCCGCTCGAAGCAATATTGACCAAGCCCTCACCACTCCCGCGGATTCTTTGATTAAAATCAATGAAAAAATTGCGAACGCCTACAAAGCAGGGTTAGGACTTACCTATCTGTCAGCATATCTGGGCAAAGAAGAAGTAGACGAAAGTATTAAGCTCTTTTACAAAAGCCATCTACTGGATGTCAATTCGTCCGCAAAAGATTTCAAAAATGTTTTGGAAGCGCAGGCTAAAGAGAATATCGATTGGTTTTTCAATGAATATGTCTCCACCCGAAAAAAGATAGATTACAAAATCAAATCTATCATCAAAAAAGAGGACTCTATCACCTTCACCCTAAAAAATAAGCGGGGCACCAATGTTCCCATCTCCCTTTACGGATTGAACAAAGATTCCGTTGTTTCCAAATATTGGTTTACGGATATCGATACCTCGAAGACCTATACGATTCCAAGAAATGGGGAAACCCGACTGGTTCTGAACTATGACCAAAAAATACCAGAGTTTAACCAACGAGACAATTGGAAAACCCTGAATGGTTTCTTTTCAAGCAACAAAAAGTTGAAGTTTCAATTTTTCAAGGATACTGAAGACCCTTACTACAACCAGGTTTTTTATGTTCCAATAGCCAACTTTAACGTGTATGATGGTATCACCCCGGGAATGCGTTTGTATAACAAGACTTTTCTGGAAAGACCTTTTACGTACGACATTGCCCCCACCTACTCTTTTTTGGAGAAAACTTTAGTGGGAAGAAGTTCGTTGCGGTATCGAAAATACCATGGTAAAAGCGGATTGTACGTATCAAACTACGCCATTTCGGCCTCTACCTCCCACTTTCAAGTCAATTCGAGATTCTCCACAATTACGCCTTCGGTTGTTTTGGGATGGCGTCCAGATGATTTGATTTCAAATCGCAGACAAAGCTTGCTCTTCCGGTACGTTAACGTCTTTAGGGACATTGACCCTTCCATTGCTGATGAAATTGATACGGACCCCGATTATAGTGTACTTAATGTGCGCTTCAGGGATGTAGACAACAATATCATCAACTTTAGTTCTTGGGCTTTGGATGCCCAACATGCGGCAGATTTTACCAAGCTTACTTTTGAATTGGAATATCGAAAACTCTTCGAAAGCAATCGACAATTGAACCTACGTCTTTTCGGTGGAAAGTTCCTGCGCAACAACACTGACTCAGACTTTTTCAGTTTTGCTTTGGACCGCCCCACCGACTATCTATTTGACCTACCATATTTGGGTCGTTCCGAGGATTCCGGTATTTACAGCCAACAAATCATTATAGCAGAGGGAGGATTCAAGTCTCAATTACCCAATCCCTTTGCAAATGACTGGATTGTTACCGGAAATGCTAGTACCAATATCTGGCGTTGGATTGAAGCCTATGGAGACATAGGATTTATGAAAAACCGAGGGGAAAATGCACGATTCGTATACGATTCGGGAATTCGATTGAATTTGGTAACCGACTATTTTGAATTGTATTTCCCAGTTTACTCCAAGTTGGGATGGGAAATCGCACAACCCAATTATGGCGAACGCATTCGTTTCATTGTTACGATCAGTCCAAGAACATTAATTGGGCTATTTACCCGACAATGGTTCTAATTTGAAAAATTCGCAATACAAGAGTCTTATTTTTTTATATCCCTAACAATTAATCGTTTTTTTGAGGTATTTCATGAAATATTCCTAAATATTTAACAACCTTAGCGCTTTCAATTTTTCTTGCAATTCCGTAATTTTGCAGAAATTCTCCAAGACCACATGAAAACGAATCCCAGCACAAGCACAGACCTTTCTTTTTCTGATTTTCAGCAGCAAATCATGAAAGATTATGAGGTAGCCGTAATGAGCCGCGAGTGCAGTATTCTGGGAAGACGTGAGGTACTTACGGGTAAAGCAAAGTTTGGTATTTTTGGAGATGGCAAGGAATTGCCGCAGTTGGCCATGGCAAGAGTATTCCAAGATGGAGACTTTAGAAGTGGCTATTACAGGGACCAGACCTTCATGATGGCCCTGGGGTTGATGACACCAAAGAACTTTTTTCACGGATTATACGCCACCACCGACATTATCAAAGACCCCATGAGTGCGGGCCGCCAGATGGGAGGGCATTTTGTCACCCATAGTTTGAACGAAGACGGTTCTTGGAAAAAACTTACTGAACAAAAAAATAGTAGCGCGGATATTTCATGTACCGCAGGGAAACTGCCAAGACTTTTAGGATTGGCACAAGCTTCAAAAATTTAT
>CALBPG010000060.1 GCA_937899065.1 uncultured Allomuricauda sp. | reverse complement strand
GTAATTCCACAAAACAGTTGTTTTTTGTGGATTTTAAAACAAAGGATAGGGTTTAATGAATATCTTTAGGGCTTCTTTTTTAAATGATCAAATGAATCTCAAATATAACATCGTTTACCTGAAGAAACTGTATCCGCTTCGAATTAGTCGCGGGGTTCGGGATGGACAGTACAATCTTTTTGTTTCCATTTCGGAAAACGGTCATACTGGGTGGGGCGAAACTTCTCCAGGAGAAAGCGAAGGAGCAGCAACAGCAGAGGTTGCCCAAGCTTCGTTGGAAGGGTTTTTAGCTTCGGGAATTGCACTTGATGCCATTCATGAAGTATATGATGCTGCACGAGAGCATAAAGTTGCCCCTTGTGCATTGGCGGCTTTGGACATGGCGCTTTGGGATTTGCGCGCCAAACAAGCCAATATGCCATTGTATAGAATGTTGGGATTCCCCCTACCGAAAAAAGCTACCTCCATCACTTTAGGGATTATGACCCCTGAAGAAGCCAAGGAACGGCTTCCCCTTATTTTGGAAAACCAAAATATGCGAACATTAAAAGTAAAATTGGGCAACAACGATGGTATTGAAGCCGATAAGGACATGTACCAGGAAGTACTTGGATACAGTAAAAAATATCCTATCTCGGTTCGCGTAGATGCCAATGGCGGTTGGTCTTTGGAAGACGCTAAACATATGATGTCTTGGTTAGCAGAACGAGGTTGTGAATATGTGGAGCAGCCTTTAAAAGAAGGCCAAGAAGGGGATTTGCCTGAACTGTTCAAGAATCGACCTTTACCGATATTTATTGACGAATCTTGTCGCTTTGCGGAAGATATTCCCAAATGGGCCCACGCCGTGGACGGCGTCAATATGAAGTTGATGAAATGTGGCGGGGTTACCGGAGCGTTGCGAATCATTTCCACCGCACAAGCTTTTGGATTAAAGACCATGATTGGCTGTATGGGCGAAACCTCCATTTCTATTGCAGCTGGAGCGGCAGTTTCCGGTGTATTGGACCACATCGATTTGGACTCGCATCTCAATTTGAATCCTGACCCTTGTGAAGGTGCTCCATTAGTCAACGAAGTAATCGTTCCTACTAATTCTCCGGGGCATGGAGGACATTTCACAAATCCACTTTAATAAACAATTGCTTACCTAAATACCATTCATACCATGTTTGCTTCAAATGAACCCCTTTGCATTTTTATGGAAGGCGCATTGGATAACGATGCTGGAAAAATGGGTTATGGCCTCATGCGCTTCTCAAAACACCCTATTGTTTGCGTCATTGATTCCAATTTTCAGGGAAAAACGGTTCGGGAGGCCGTAGGACTTCCTTATGACATTCCCGTTGTTGGAAACATCCAGGAAGCCTTGGGGTACAACGCCAGTATTTTGGTCTTGGGGATTGCGCCGAGGGGAGGGAGATGTCCAGATACCTGGGCTGAACGCGTCAGCGTCGGATTGAAACACGGCTTATCCCTAATCAATGGATTGCACGATGACCTGAATGCGCGTTTTGGACATTTGTTGAAGGAGAATATCATTTGGGATGTGAGAAAGCCGAAAGCATCCTACCCAATTGCTTCTGGAAAAGCAGCCGAGCTCCAAAACAAACGAATTTTGATGGTGGGAACGGATATGGCTTCTGGAAAAATGACTGCTGGGCTCGAACTCTACGCAGCACTTCTCGATAAAGGTATTAATACTGGTTTTGTACCCACCGGTCAAATAGGAATTACCATTATGGGT
>CALBPG010000059.1 GCA_937899065.1 uncultured Allomuricauda sp. | reverse complement strand
GGGTTAAAGGCTGGTGTTCGTTTGGAAAACACAGAATTACGTACGTTGTTGGTTACCGGCGATGAAAGCAATAATCGAAATTATACCAACCTGTTTCCAAGTATTCACTCCTCGTTTAAATTCACCGAGAAGGTCTCTCTACAAGCAGGGTATTCCAAACGGATTTATCGCCCACGCTTGTGGGATTTGAATCCCTTTTTCAATATTCGAAACAATTTTAATGTCCGACAAGGAAATCCAGATTTGCTTCCTGAATTCACCGATTCGTATGAGGTGACGGGCATTTTCTTTGTAGGGAAAACGTCTCTAAACCTTGGGGTGTATCATCGTTAAACCACTGATATTATTGAACGTATTTCAACTTTTGAAGACAGCCGAAATATACGACGACCCGAGAACATTGGCACAAACAATGCCTGGGGAGTAGAATTCAACACCAAATACAGCCCGGCGAATTGGTTGACGTTCAACTTGGATTTCAATTACAACACTTTTGCGCGTAAGGGCAGTTTTGAGGACGAAGTCTTTGACTTTAATGCAGACCAGTGGTCTTCAAAGCTTTTAACCAAAGTGAAATTACCTTGGGATATCGATTTTGAAACCACAGGAAACTATCGTTCCGCTTTCCAAACCGTTCAAGGTGAAATTAGTGAAATCGCTTTTTTGGATATGGGCTTACGCAAAAAACTTCTCAAGGGAAAAGCGGTTTTGAACCTCAGTATTCGCGACGCCTTTGCCTCTAGAATTCGTGAAAACCAAATCGTACAAAATGATTTTGAGGTGTTCAATCGAAGTTTCCGAGCGCGTTTCGTGGCCTTTGGTTTTAGTTATGGCTTTGGAAAAGGAGAAGCCATGCAGTATTCTGGTCGAAGAAGATAAACACATATCTTAACTGATTTACTGTTTCTTCAGTGAAATCGCATACGGGCGTGCATAATATTCGCGTTGGGCTGCAGCAAGATTTACCGCAGTTCCGATAAGCCGGTTTCCTCTACGGTTCAACTTCAAGGAAAGAAAATGCGGAAATTCCTTTCGAATGCCTTTAGCGGGCAAATTTCCAACACCTGTGCCTAAAAAGTAGTTTTTATAGCCTATTCCCATCAACAATTTGGAACTTACCGGAATCGGTTGGTAATCGGTTAAAAAGGAACTAAATCCAAAATCGAGGTATTGAATTTCGGAATCGATTTCGGTAATATTCAAGGAAAATGGGATTGCCTGTCCTTCTACTTGTATTGTTCCTTTCCAGATACCTAAAAAAGAAGAATCCTTCGCGACGGGTTGGTAGTTGGCAATCTCATTCAAAGGAGTGGGTTCGTATTTGGGAATAAATTCAGTCACCAGACTATCCGTAATTTCTCGTAATAGTGATGGTGCATAAGTATTTGTTAGTATGGCAATTGCCATTTTTTCTTTGGGAAATAGTTTCAAAACGGTACTAGCGCCCATCATTCCACCTTCATGCCAAACTACCTTTTGTCCCTTATCCGAATCCCTTACATACCAACCTAAACCATAGTAAGTGTCTTCATAGTAGTGGAACAGCGCATCTGGCTCTCGATACTGTTGCATATTTTGCAAATGTGCGGAACTCAGTATATTCTTCTTGGTGAGTTGCAAATGAAACGCGCCGAACTTGAGGAGGTCCTCAATACTTGCCGCTACGTTTCCTGCTCCGGGCATATTATTTTGAATAAAAGGCAGTTCTTCCCTTTTGGGTCCATATTTTTTCGCTACTGTACTGAACTCAGGGGAATCACTCTCAATTACAAATGTATTCTTCATCTCCAAAGCGGCGAAAATTTCAGATTTCAAATAGGCTCCATAACCCTCGTTAGTTTTAAGGTCTATGATGTAGTCCAACAACCCATACCCCAAATTCGAATACTCACTGACTTCGCCGGGTTGTTGAAAAACCTTCCCATAAGTGTTCCAAGCCTCCAAAAACGTCTGAGGTTGGATTTCCTCATCAGCATAGCTCAGGTCAAAATACGTACCTAGGCCAGCGGTGTGATTCAGTACTTGCCGAATTGTTGGGTCCCGGAAAGTGGAATCAACTTTTTGAACAGGAATAAACTTAGAAATAGGGTCATCCAAGTCAATAATGCTTGATTGATGGAGTTTCATAATTGCCGTTGCCGTGATGGGCTTGGTCAAGGAAGCCAACTGATATGGTGTTTGTACCGTACTTCGGATGCCTTTTTCGATATCTGCATACCCAAAAGCTTTGCCATAAACTGTTTTTCCCTCTTTAAAGATTCCAATAGCTATGGAAGGGATTTTACCCTGAGTGATAATACTATCTATTTTTCGTTCAATTAATCCTAATTCTTGCGCAACGGAAGAAAAAAATAATCCAGTGCTGAACAGTGCAGCTGCTACATATTTGTGCATGTTTTTTTCCGCTAAAGTCAGCTTTACAAACAGTGCAATCGTCCTAAATCACGGATTAGGACCTTTTGTTTGTATTTTTTGAAGGTATTGTTTGGGTGTTATTCCCTCCTTGGCTTTAAAAACCAAATTAAAAGTAGACTTGGAGCCAAAACCACTTTCCATGGCAATACCCAATAGACTCAAATGGGAAAGTTCTGCGAGTTGAAGATTGGACTTAAAAGTCGCCACACGATAGTCATTTACAAACTCGTGAAAGTTTACATTCAACACATGATTCAATGCTCTGGAAATATCACGGTCTGGGATGGTGGTCAGCTTTGAAAGTTTCGACAGGGTCAAATCACTATCCAGATAATACTGCTTTTCATCCATAATAGTTTGTAAGGTCTGGGCAATGGATTCCAATTGGGAAGCGTCTTGTTGTCGTTTTCGGAGACGGTTTAAATCTCCGAGAAATCCAGCAGTTTCATTTTGTTTAGCAGCATACCCTTGTAGCGCAATCCAAAGCGTCAGAATTGCCACAATAATGAAACCAAGATTAAAATAATAGGGCTTTAAGGTCTGTTGAAATAGAAAAATATCAGAAATCTGAAACAAAATCCACACCAACCAAAATATCCCATAAATCACAACTGCTTTTTCATACCAATGCAATCGTCGCCTTTCCAAATTTGAAAAACGTTCCTTAACCCATTTTCTGTAATTCCACAATAAAAAGATGGAGATGGTTAGATAGACCACAACTGATAACAAGCCACCCCACTGAACAGCCTGAAATATTATATTTTCTACTGAACTAGGGTTTTCATAAAACG
>CALBPG010000058.1 GCA_937899065.1 uncultured Allomuricauda sp. | reverse complement strand
CCCTTTGTCCGACGCCTAAGGCTCTGGCCGACGGCGGTCCTTCGGAATTAACCCACTTACTACCTTTGACCCTTTACCTCATGGTCCGAAACTTTTCAGCCTTCGTAGCCAAGCTACTTCGGCGAAGCAGGCTAGTGAAGGACTAACCTTTAAAACAAAGAATTCGCGCAATCTGTGAAATTCGTGTCCAATACCGGTAAAATTAAATCCAACAGCTAACCGATTATTTTTCTCTTTTGGCTTTCAAACTTTAACCCTTGACCTTTGACCTTTGACCAAATAACATACCAGTTCTCGATACAATTTTACTCGAAAACCACTCGAACTGACACCTAAACTCTGATTTCTGGGTACTGCCGATTGCTTATTGTTCATTGCCAATTGAAAAAGATTCCTTCAGTCGTTCCTCTCCTTCGGAAAACATTAGACAAAAGGAAAATTCGTGTCATTAATGCAATTCGTGTCAAACAAACATCCGATATCCGTTCACTGGCTACTAACTACTGAACCCGAAACTGCATAAAAGCTTATTGTCAATTGAATTCTTTTCATTCGTGCAATTCGTGTCAAACAAACATCCGTCATCCATTCACTGACTGCTGATAACTGATAACTGATAACTGATAACTGATAACTGATGACTGATAACTGATGACTGATGATTAAACCTTTTCCCAAATCCGTAGTCATAAGACCAGAAACCTACAAAAATCAAATCTTATGAAAAGCGTTAAAATCTTATTCACGGTAATTTTTATGCTGGGCACATTGGCCTCAGTAAGTGCACAAACCAAAGTGGTACGCGTGTATCCAAAACACGGGACCGTAGTAACAACCTTAAGAAGCCCAAAACTTATCGTGCACAACAATGTACGGTATCATTTGGCCGATGGGGTATGGTACAAAGCCAGAGGCAAACGATTTGTGGTATGCGCAGCCCCAAGAGGCATTCGAGTGCGGACCTTACCTCGAGGCTATGCTGTTGTAAAAGTGAACGGCCGAAAGTTGTACAAATACAAAGGTGTTTGGTATAAAAAGTCAGGCCGAAAATATATAGTGATCACAGTTTAGTGAGTTGGTTAGCAAGGAAGAGCGGCAAATGCCGCTCTTTTTTCTATCGTACTCCGTACTTCGAGTAATATCGGTAGAGTCAAAATTACATCGAGAAGTAATCTTAACTACTCAGCATCATCTCTCGCTGTGTCATTCCAACAGCCCAAAAGGAAGTAGGAGAAATATCAGCTCAGCTACGTTTTCCCAGCCAATTTGCTCGTTTAAAGTGATGTTCTTCGTCCTTTGACCTTTGACACAGAACCTTCTAAAATCTAAAAAACCAAATTCCAAAAAATCAGACCTCAAAACATATTTGTGTAATTCGTGCAATTCGTGTCCAATTCCTAAAAGGAAAACGTCTTAAAAACCTTTACCTATCTATTTTGGTCTTTTCCACAAGACCCAAACATCAAATACTGGACATCAAACATTCAAAAATCCAATATCAGAAAACCAGTTCCCAATGAGCTTTTCACTTGAAATGACATTCTTGATTTACTGAAATTCCAAAAGTGCTATTCGATTTCTCCCTGCAGCGTAAGCAATGGAATCATTTAGAAAGCGTAGGGTATAAAAGCCTTCTTCGCTCAAGTTCGCCCAAGTGTTTCCCCTATCATTGGAATAATCGATACCCGTAAAACCTACGGCCACCAACCCTTGACCAGCGGAGTTTGGCACAAATTGAACAGAACTTTTATATCCCGGCAGGGTATCATTCGCTACCAATTCCCAATGTTGTCCTCCATCTTGAGTTCTCATTTTATTGTATGCATTTACCTCAGGTTTACTAAAATCCCCTCCTATCGCAAAGCCTAAGTCTTCATTATAAAAATCTATGGAGTAAACACCGTGATATTCGTCAATCAATTTGATTGGGGTAGATATAACTTCCCACGTTTTACCTTTATCGGGAGAAAATAGTATCTGCTCTTTAGAAGTAGCTATCCATGTTTTATCCCCTTGGGTCTCAATATTGGTATTGCTAGCCGCATACGCGCCAACCTCACCTTCTAATTTAGGCAATGCATCGCATGGAATTTTATGCCAAGAGTGGCCCCCATCACGAGTGATGAGGATAGCCATACATCCGTCGGTTCCGTCGCCAATGGCAATTCCTTCTATATCATTCCAAAAAGTCATGGCATCATAAAATACGTGTTCACCTTCTTCCTTATAGACCAACTCCATTTTTCCACCATTTCCCGTTTTAAAAAGCAATGCCGGACTGGCTACGGAAAGCATAAAAAAATCGGAAGATGTATGGGCCACAGCCCGAAACTCCGGTACTATTCCTTCAAACTCCATTATCGAAGTTCGTACTTTACCTGAAGGAATGTCCAATGTTCCATACATCCCTCTGCTACCGGCAAAAGCCAAGGTTCTACTATCCAAAAACTCAATTGCGCGAATGCTTACCGAATCTTCGAATACATTTTTTAGGGTCACCTGGGAAAAATGTTTCGGCTTTTGTTTTTCGGAACATCCAATGAGGACTAAAACCAAAAAGAAGGCAAAATAACGCATGGGAAAGTGGTTTTATCAAAAGTAGTGGGAATATGAGGGAAAGCCTACCTTTGCAATCCTAATTTTGCATCTATGCGCCTGCACCGAAACCTAGTTTTTGCCGTAATCGACGCCCTAAACTTCATATTCAATGAGGGTGAATATGCCGACAAGGTTATCGAGAAAGTTTTGCGATACGACAAGCGCTGGGGGGCTAGAGACCGTGCTTTTATAGCAGAAACAACATATGATATCGTTCGTTGGAAACGCCTTTACACTGAAATTGCTGAAGTTCACGAACCCTATTCCAGGCCTCATCTTTTTCGGTTGTTTGCCGTGTGGTGTGTACTCCGCGGAATCCGTTTGCCAGATTGGAAACACTTGGAGGGCACCCCCGAACGCAGAATCAAGGGCCGGTTTGATGAACTCTCCAAAATCAGAAAATACAGGGAATCCTTTCCCGATTGGTTGGACCAATTAGGTGAAAAGGCCTTGGGCCACACCCTTTGGACCCAAGAAAGTGCAGCCTTGAACCGCCAAGCGGAAGTAATTTTACGTACCAACACCCTTAAAACGAGCAAGGGTACCTTGCAAAAGGCACTGGCAGATGAAGCCATTGAAACGGAAACATTGGGTGAGCAATCCGATGCGTTAAAACTGGTGGAACGCAAAAATGTATTTACCACGCAAGCCTTTAAAGATGGGCTCTTCGAAGTGCAAGACGCCTCATCCCAATTGGTAGCGCCATTTTTGGAAGTAGCGCCAGGCCAACGTGTGGTCGATGCTTGCGCGGGTGCTGGAGGAAAAACGTTACACCTGGCTTCCCTCATGGAAAACAAAGGGCAATTGATTGCTATGGACATCTATGAAAGTAAGCTCAAAAAGCTAAAAGTTCGTGCCCGACGCAATGGGGTCCACAATATGGAAACCCGAGTCATCGAGAATAGCAAAGTGATTAAGAAGCTTCATGAAAAGGCAGACCGTGTCTTGTTGGATGCCCCATGTTCTGGCTTAGGCGTAATTCGTAGAAACCCCGATTCCAAATGGAAATTACAGCCTGAATTTTTGGAGCGTATTAAAGGCGTGCAGCAAGATATTTTGCAACGCTATTCCAAAATGGTCAAACCCGGCGGAAAGTTGGTCTACGCCACCTGCTCCATCCTACCCGAAGAAAACACGGAACAGGTCACC
>CALBPG010000057.1 GCA_937899065.1 uncultured Allomuricauda sp. | reverse complement strand
ATCTTCGATGCCCAAAGAAAAGCGAACCAAGTTGTCGGTGATGCCTTGTTTCTGACGGTCCTTCGGGGTCATCAACGAATGGGAAGTCTTTACAGGCGAAAGCACGGTGCTTTCTACCCCTGCAAGGCTCATTGAAGGTTTTACCAAACGTAAATGTTTGAAAAAAAGTGAGACGTCAACATCAGCATTCAATTCAAATGAAAGCATTCCGCCAAAACCTGACATTTGACGTTTCGCTAATTCATGTTCTGGATGCTTTTTCAAACCGGGATAATGCACTTTATTGACTCCTTCAAGCTGCTCCAAATATTCGGCCATTTTCATCGCGTTGTCATTCTGGGCTTTGACCCGAATCCCCAAGGTTTTCATACTACGCTCCAACAACCAGACAGTGTATTCACTCAAGTTGGCCCCATAACAAATAGCGGTTTCCCATACCTGTCTCATATGTTCTTCTGAACCTGCAATCACTCCCGCAGAGATATCACTATGCCCTCCCATATATTTCGTTGCGCTATGCAATACCATATCAATACCAAAATCAATGGGTTTTTGATTGATTGGACTCGCGAACGTGTTGTCAATCATGGTCATGATGCCGTGTCCTTTAGCCAATTCACTCACCCCCTTTAAATCAGTTATCGTAAGCAATGGGTTTGAAGGCGTTTCCAAATACAGTATTTTGGTGTTACTTCGGATTTCTTTCTCAAAATCCGCTACAGACCAACCATCGGTAAAGGAATATTCAATGCCGTATTTCTCCAGCTGCGTCTTCGCAAAATTGTAGGTGCCACCATAGAGGGTTTGTTGAAAAACCACATGGTCCCCAGCTTTCAAAAAGGCCATTAAAGCCGTACTGATGGCCGCCATGCCGCTTGCAAGAATCATCGCCTTTTCCGCATGCTCCAAAGCCGCCATTTTAGCCGCCAAACCTTCTTGATTTGGCGAGTTGAAATAACGTGGGTAGCGCTTCACATCCACGTCTTCAAAAGCATAGGATGTTGCCATGTACAAGGGTGAAACCGAGCTTTTGAATTCGGTGTCTTCCAAGGTGCCAGCATGGGTGCAAAGGGTATTTTCCTTCTGGTTTTTGTGCATAGAACGTAATTTTTCTAAAGATAGTAAACCCCTTAGACTTGGATTTTTTTCCAGCTCCCTTTTTTAAACCAAATCATGGCAATAACAGCGAGCAAAACCTCTGCAGTTGTAATGGCAACAAAGACGCCGGTGGATTCCCAGCCTAAAGTGAATGCAGCTAAATAGGCAAAAGGAAGTTGGTATACCCAAAAGGAAACCAAATTGATTTTGGTCGGGGTTTGGGTATCCCCTGCCCCATTAAAAGCTTGCGTCAACACCATTCCATAGGCGTAGAAAACATATCCCGCCGCAATGACCTGTAAACATAGTGCCCCCCTTTCCACCACAATGGGCGTAGTATTGAAAAATGATATAATATCCTTGGCAAAAAATAGATAGAGTAAGGATACCGCCGCCATAAAATAGGCGTTGTACTTTCCTGTTATCCAAACGGATTTCTCCGCACGGTCTGGTTGTTTTGCACCCAAATTCTGTCCTACCAAGGTAGCTGCTGCGTTGCTCATCCCCCATGAGGGCATCAACGAAAAGAGCATTACCCGTATGGCGATAGTATAGCCTGCCAAGACTTCACTTCCGAATTCAGACATGATACGCATCAAGAATACCCAGCTGGAGGTTCCAATTAAAAACTGTGCAATCCCCCCTGCTGAAACCCTTATCAAGTTTAGCATCACTTTGGCATCCAAAATTAGATTGGAAGCCAAAAGCTTGATTTTGCTCCATCCGAAAAAAAGAATTCCCTATTGGAACAATACGGCTGTTCCGCGTCCAATATTGGTGGCAATAGCAGCGCCTACTACACCATATTCTGGAACTGGACCCCAACCAAATATGAAGATTGGGTCTAATATGATATTTAATCCGTTAGAAAGAATCAAGGTCCACATGGCAATGGATGCATCTCCTGCTCCTCGAAAAATGGCATTAATCAAAAAGAGCAACATGATAGTGATGTTACCACCAATCAGCAACTTGGTGTAGCCGTGTCCTTCTTCTATCAAATCTGATTCGGCGCCCATTAATCCCAAAATTTCCTTTGAAAAAATGAATCCGAAGATGCCAAATACTATGGAGACCAAAATCCCCAAGAAAATGGCTTGTACGGCAGCTTTTCGAGCGCCTTCGATGTCTTCTTCCCCTACACGTCTTGCCACGACAGCGGTCGCCGCCATGCTTAATCCAATGGCTAATGCATAAATCAAGGTTACTACGGATTCGGTCAACCCAATAGTAGCTACAGCGTTTACACTAACCTTAGACACAAATGCAATGTCTACCAAGGCGAAGATGGATTCCATTAGCATCTCCAAAATCATGGGGATGGAAAGCATGAAGATGGCCTTTCGGATACTA
>CALBPG010000056.1 GCA_937899065.1 uncultured Allomuricauda sp. | reverse complement strand
GAATTCTAAAGTTGTTGTTCATAAAGCTGAAAATCAGAAGTTTCCCAGACTTTGTCCTGAGATATCCACTTAGGTTATATACATTTCCCATGGAACCTGACTTGGCATATATAAAATGAACCCCAGGGTTGGGCTGCTCTACGGTACCGTTGGCGGTCCAATTGGGAAACAGGGTCAACAATCGTTCTTCTGGGATTTCCTGTTGTAGTTTTTGCAATATTCGAACAAATGACATGGGGGTAAAAAGATTGTACCGCGATAAACCCGACCCGTCCACCCAACGTGGTGCATCCTTAAAGTCTTTCAAAGGGCCACTTAGGACATGTTTTATCGCCAACTGAGTGCCTAAGGTATCGGATAGGGTAGAGGAAGCCATGATTAAAAGTTGTTCCGCCAAAAAATTATCACTTTTCCATAGCATTTCTTTTAAAATTGAATCGGTTGGAACACCAGGAAGTACTTTTTTCTGCGAAAAATCAATCCCCTTGCCAAGAGCCATTTTTTTCTGAGTTAATTCCTCAAGTAGTTGTTGTGTGAGTTTTTTGGAAACCTTTAATGGGATGGTCAAGGTATCAGAAAACCGTTCGGGTACATAAAACTGATTTCGATGTTCGGCTCTTCTGAACCCTTGCGTGGCTGTATTAATACTATCCTGAAAAAAACGGGGTCGTGCTGTTTTGAAATCAGCATTCGCAACAGTCAATGCATTGCCATAAATGGGGAACACTGATTTTTCAACGGAAAAATACCGGTCAAAATCCTCCCAAGCCCATCCTGGACCAAAACGGTCATCCTTCGAAGTGCGTTCTACCCAAACCATATTTTTATTGGATTTTAAAAAGGGTAGGATAACAGAATCCGTAACTGTTGGATGCGCCAATGCAGGGTAACCGGTGCCCCTGAAATACAGGGTATCGTTTTTAATTAGGTATTCCAATGCTGGACTGTTTGGTGCAATGAGTACATGACTTGCATAAAGCGTCGCAATTTTGGTGTTGCTTGCGGGAATAAAGTACCGGTGTCCCGAAGCATTGTGTATAACTTTTTCTTTTACAGGGTCAAAAACCACCCAGCCGTGCAATGATTTAACAAAATTGTCGTTGTCCAAAGTAGTGCTCACTATGCTTAAACGTGGTCCTGCACAACTGGTAAGTACTAGAATTGAACTTAAAACACTGATTTTGAGAATATTAAATGAAAATGATTTGTCTTTCCTGATTTTCAAAATCTGTTGGTTTAACAGCAAATTATTTAATTTTTAACGAAAGAAAGCTAAACAAAAGTGGGTTTTTCCCTAACTTTATAACAGCACCTTTAACTTAATAAGCAAATTTTTATGCCCAGAGCTATGTTAGATTACAGCAAAACGGTCCTGCAAAAGGTGAGTTTTGATGCGCGACTCTTTGCTAAAGAATTAAAAAAAGCAGTTTCGCGGCTACTGCCCAACGAAATTGAAGAACTCAAAATCTGGTTACAGCAATTTATTGTTGATAAACCAGAGTTACAACCCAGCTTATTGCTTATCAAACAGAATAACTAAAAAAATAAAGGCCGCTACTGCGGCCTTTTCTTTTGCCTTTTTTGGGCCCATTAGTTTTTGCTAATTGGACTAATGATTTTGACATCCTGAAAAGCAATGGCACCACGAACAATTCCCGAAATAACTTCCTTTAAAGCTTCTGTAATCTGAATTTTTAGCTCGCTTTTGTGGTAAATTAAACTGATTTCCCTTGCAGGTGTGGGTTTTACAAAAGGCTTGAGTAACTCTCTTTTGTGGGTATCAATCTCTAATGTATTCAAATAGGGTAACAGGGTCATGCCCATTCCTTCGTCGGCCAAACTCACTAAGGTTTCAAAGCTTCCACTTTCTATCTGAAACTTTTCATCCCTTAAGTTCGCAGGAGCTTGGCACAAATTGATAACGCCATCACGAAAACAATGTCCATCTTGTAAAAGCAAAATGTCGCTTACATCCAAATCCTCAGTATCCAATTCTTCTTTGGGTGCCAAACGGTGGTTGTTTGGAACATAACCCATAAAGGGTTCGTAATACAAAGGACGTTCTTTGATGAATTCGATTTCCAAAGGAGTAGCAGCAATACCCGCATCCAAATGTCCATCCAAAATATTTTTGATAAGGGATTGTGTGGATTGCTCCTTGATAATCAGATTAACTTTGGGATACTTTATAATAAAAGTATTCAAAAACATAGGAAGCAAGGTGGGCATGACGGTGGGAATAATACCCAACACATAATCACCACCAATAAAACCTTTGTCTTGGTCGACGATATCTTTAATGCGTTCGGCCTCAGCGACAATATTCTTAGCCTGGGCTACTATTTTTTGTCCTACATCTGTAATGGAAATCGGCTTTTTGCTTCGGTCGAATATCAAGATATCAAGTTCATCTTCCAGCTTTTGCACTTGCATACTCAATGTAGGTTGGGTAACGAAACTCTTTTCGGCTGCCAAGGTGAAATTTCTGTGTTCGGCAACCGCTAAAACATACTGTAATTGTGTGATGGTCATAGTATTTTTTTGCCATCACAATAATAGTCAAAATCTATTAAAAAATGTTTTAAAATCAATATAAATTATAAAAACCACCACTCAGCAAGCCGAATGATGGTTTTATAAATATTGGTTGGGTTGTTAAAAACGAATATTGAATTCCAAGTCTTTGTCTGCAACTTCAAATTGTGCATCGGTAAAGGTAGGCGGGCCAAAACTCATATCATTTCCTGACATACCATAGCTTTCTTTAGGCATTCCATTGCTTTGATAGTCCATTTGACTGTTTTCATTTTCATCATGCATGGCCATAATGGCATAGCTTCCTGGAAGTACATTTTCAAAAGTCAATGTTACCTTTCCTTCACTAATTTTACTTTCGGCTACCTTAACCCCTTCAGCTTTCATAAAAGTATCCGCAGTATGCAAACTGGCCATTACCTTACCATTATCGTTTAATACGTTGTCAATGGTAACAGTGATGGCAATACCTTCTGAATCTTGCCCAAAAGAGATAAAACTAATTACGAATAGGCTAAGGGTCAATGCTAGTGTTTTCATGTTTTATTTTTTTGATTTCTATGCCCCAAAATTCCGGTAAAGCGTATTATGTTTCAATTTGAACCGACCGAAATGTTGATTTTTTGATCCGAACTGTAATCTGGATTTTGGGTTTTCAATTCATCCTTTGTTTTCTGCAATTGGGTATTTAAAAATGGATTGCAAGAAACCCAATCATGACTTTTGAGCCATCAAATAACGAACCGTCATGAAAAACTGTAGTACAATTCTTTTGGTCTTCTTACTGACTTTATCAACCATTAAGGGCCAAACGCTTATCTCCGGAAAAGTGATAGATAGCAAGGATAACCCTGTTATTGGCGCCAATGTTTACTTGGAAGGCACCTATGATGGCGCATCAACCAGCGAATCAGGGACCTTTAGTTTCGAGACCACCGAGGAAGGAACACAAACCTTGGTGGTTTCCATGCTATCTTTTGAACCCCATTATGAGGTCGGGGATGTAACTTATTTTAAGGATGTCACTCTCGTACTACGTGAATCGGTCAACGCTTTAACCGGAGTAACCCTTACAGCAGGAACTTTCGAGGCGGGAGACAACTCTAAGGTATCCGTTTTGAAACCTTTGGATATTGTTACCACAGCAGGGGCAGCAGGAGATTTCGTGGCAGCGCTACAAACGCTTCCCGGGACTACTACAGTAAATGAAGATGGACGACTCTTTGTCCGAGGTGGCGATGCAACCGAAACCCAAGTGTTTATTGATGGACTTCGCGTGTTTCAACCCTTTAACGCTACGGCGAATAACATTCCAACCCGAGGTCGGTTTTCACCTTTCCTATTTAAAGGAATTACTTTTAGTACTGGAGGATACTCTGCAGAATATGGCCAAGCCCTTTCAGGAGTTTTGTTGCTCAATACTACTGACCTTCCCGACCAGGAGAAGACGGATATTTCCATCATGTCCGTGGGGGGAGGTGTGGGACACACTAAAATTTGGGGTGACCAGTCTTTAAGTGTCAACACTAGTTATATCAATTTATCACCTTATGAAGCTTTGATACCTTCCACCCAAGGCATTCGTTGGAACAGCCCTTATGAATCTATTTCTGGAGAAGCCGTGTTTCGAAGCAAAGGAGAAAACAATATGTTCAAATTCTACACAGGCTTTAATCAAGCCAACCTAGATATCGAGCAAGAAGATATCAATTTTGAAGACTTTGTGCAGTTTCGCCTAACCAACAACAACCTGTATTTCAATACTTCATACAAACACTTTTTTGAAAACGATTGGACCCTATATAGTGGTGCCTCCATTTCGTGGGACAATAATGATATCGGCTTGGAAAACAATGCTATCGATGCTCGGGAAACGGCTTCACATACGAAACTCAAAGTGAAAAAGACGTTTAGCAACCGCTTCAACATGAGCGTGGGTACGGAATGGTTCCGCATCAATTATGATGAGGATTTTAGGGATGCAGATGGTTTTGAAAGTATCAATGGCTTTAAAGATGACCTTTACGGTGCATTTGCGGAAAGTGATATCTTTTTTAGTAATGATTTCGCACTGAAACTAGGATTACGGGGCGAATATAGTAGCGTATTGGAAGATTTCAACTTTATGCCGAGGGTCTCGCTAGCCTACAAATCCAGTGAAAACGGACAATTCAGTCTGGCCTACGGGGATTTTTACCAAAACCCATTGAATGAGGTTTTACGCTTCAACCCCGGTGTAGCGAGCGAAAAGACTTCGCATTACATTCTTAACTATCAATATTTAAACAATGGCAAAACCTTTCGGGCCGAAGCCTATTACAAGGATTACGATGGTTTAATCAAATTTGATACAGAGCTACCGCTTTTTACTTCAACTTTCGACAACTTGGGAAAAGGATATGCTGCTGGCTTAGATATCTTCTGGCGCGATAACAAGTCCATTGAATATTTGGATTATTGGATATCTTATTCTTATCTCGATACTGAGCGGGATTATCGCAACTTTCCCGTATCCGCTACCCCTAATTTTGCTCCAAATCACAATTTCTCCGTAGTTACCAAATATTGGGTGGACAGTTTAAAGTCACAAATTGGACTTTCCTATATGTATGGTTCGGGCCGTCCGTATACCAACCCTAACATCGACGGATTCTTGAACGAAAAGACCCGTTCCATGAACAATCTAAGCTTTAACTGGTCTTATCTTTTGGACCAACAGAAGATTCTGTACTTCTCTGTAAGTAACATTTTGGGCTTCAAAAACATCAATGACTACCTATATGCGAATACCCCAAACGTAGATGGAATTTTCGATAGAAGGGCTTTAACCCCTGCTGCGGACAGTTATTTCTTTGTCGGCTTTTTCTGGACGATTAGTACCGATGGCAAAAGCAACCAATTGGACAACCTGTAAGGGTTTGTGCCGGGTTTGAACTGTCGTTAAATCGTTTGAATGCTTAGTTGAATGGAAGTATACTTTCGTTAAAAGGAATGCATTTCATCGATTAAATTGGGACTTTAACGACATAATATCTAATATTGATTGTGAAATAATAGTACAACTCTTATTGTAGGCCCCCAAATCTTGCACTAAGTAATTTAACATTACCTGTTCCCCTGCAGGTCCCTAAACCCTACTTAAAATGAAAGGCTATGGACTCAATTCTATTCCCCCTAACAAGGCGCATTGCGCAAATCTTCAAATGTAGTATTGTATTAAGTTTTATGACTTTTGGTTTGGTTCAACATACCCAAGCCCAAGAAAGTAATCCTTATGTGAGCTACGATGTTCCTTTTCAAAACTTGTTGAAATTCAATAGGTTTTTGATTAACCCTACGTTTTCTGCGGTGCGCGAAAACAAATCGTATGTCAATCTTTTTCACCGGAGCCAAGGTGCTGATTTTGCCGACAATAATCAGAATTACTTTCTGAGTTATAGTGGCCGAATCAATGACCGCATTGGTATGGGACTAAGTTTGTACAACCAGCAAGAAGGTATTATCACCAATCTTGGGGTTATGGCCAACTACGCTCATGGCGTGAAGTTGGGTCAAAACACCAACCTAAGTTTTGGGGTTAACATACCCTATTATGTGAGTAATGTGGATGCAGACCGAGCGATTGCCCTTGAGGATGACCCTGTTTTGAACGATGCCGCACAGACATCGGTTATTTCGATACAGCCGGGTATGAATCTTTCTCTTGGAAAATTTGATGTTGGTGTATTTGCTCAGAACTTGTTCGATTACGACTTAAAATCTGGCGAATCGTTGTCTGAAACAAATGACAAAATCTTTTCGGGTCACTTACAGTACTCCCACAGCTTTGAACATGGTGCTGGAATTTTTGAAGACGGCCGTTTGATGCCTTTGGCTAGAGCAAGGGTAGAAGGTGGACAAAACGCAATTTTTGGTGGTGGCCTTATTCTGGATTTGCCTAAACTCGGATGGTTGCAAGGCGGGTATGACCAATTCTATGGTCTTTCTGCCGGAACAGGTTTCAACCTGAATCGTAGACTTTCGTTTGGATATAATTTTGAGAAAAATACCGGTAGCAACCTCAATAACCTTGGGGTAACCCATGAAGTTTCGATTGCGTTCTCCTTTGTGCCAAACTTGACCAAAAATGCCATTGCTTCCGATGATGAAGAGCAAGACGAAGACGGTGGTGTTGGACAAACCTTATTGGCTGATAATAGTGAGTCGGAGAACAAATCCTCCAGCAAATTGAAGGCTAAAACGAGACTGCGTCCCACCAATAAAGAAGATTTGTATTTCTGGGAAGAGCAGATGCAAAAACTTCAAGAGCAACAGGCAGATAACTATGCTGTTATCAATGAATTGATTTATCGCATGGATTCCATTGAAGAACATCGTGAGCGTGATTTCGAACGTCGTTTTGAGTTGGTAATGCGGATGGTGAAGCGTCAAACGGGTAACAAACTTCCGGGAGTGGAGCAAGCGGCCCAAGAACTCTATCTTGCGCAAACCATCGACTTGGATTCTTTGGAAAAAGCCTATGCCAAAACTGATTTGGCTTCGAATGCCCCAAAACGGAAGCCGGTAAGAAAAGCGAGCAGAAAGGCAGACAGAAAGGGAAAGAACACCTATAAACCTGTTGAAAAATATATGGATTTAGAAGGCATTGGGCAAGGACATTACATCGTGGCTAATGTTTTCTCAAATGAAGCCTACTTAAAACGATTCATGCAAAAATTGAAAGACCAAGGTTTGAATGCCGAGTATTTTACGAATCCTGAGAATGGATTAAACTATGTGTATTTGGCCAAGTTCCAGCAGAATGAAGACGCTTATGCGGCTTTTGAATCCCAAATGAAAGGGAAGTACAAAGAAGAGCTTTGGATTATGCATATTGACAACCCAAGGTATTCGGGATGGGCTGAAACCTCGTATTCTGACGCAAACTAAACCTTTGAATCAAATCCGTTCAGCAATGTCTTGACTATTGGCATCCTTGCGCTTCCGGAGCCCTGCTTTGATATTTTCATGGTCCTCGGGTCGGGTTTGAGATAGTTTATACGCCGCTTGAATTTTTGAGATAGCAATTTTAAAGCCGACCACGCCTTTCACCTGACGTAGGGTTTTGGGAGACATATCATGTAAAGAAATCGGATTTTCCGATTGTTCCTCATACTTGTCAACCAATCGGTGAAGGCTTTCCATGGTTTCGGCTTCGGACATGAGTTGCGGTTTGCCATAAACGTGAACCGCAATGTAGTCCCAAGTGGGGACCTCTTCGGAATTATACCATGAAGCCGAAATATACGTGTGCGGACCGTTGAAAATGCAAAGGATTTCCTGATTTTCTGTAAGGGTCTTAGACTGCGGATTCGATTTGGCCAAATGCCCCACGAGATAGTCTTTTCCGTCTGGACCTTGCTCTAGTTCAAGCGGAATGTGAGTCGCCCAAGGCTTACCGTCTGTTTGGTTTACAAGAATGCCAAAACCATTCTCTTTCACAAAAGCTTTGATTTCATCAACATTGGTATTCTCGTAATGATGCGGAATGTACATAAAGTTCTTTTTGAAAAACGTCTTTTAAGACGATTGCAAGTTTTGTAGTAGGTCAATAATTGTCTGATTCGCGAGATGTGCCCTGTTCAAAGCTTCCCATTGATTGCGCACCAACCATTGCATGCTTTCAAAAGTGGCATAGGTGTCTTTTTCGCGCAATACAGCATAAAAAGCATCATCTGACAAGGCAAAACGTTCGGGATATTGCCCCATTTGGAACATAAATAGCCGTGAGCTTCATAGATTTTCTCGAAACTTCCACACACTTCCCATATAGACCATATCACCAGAAATTTTTTGGTGCAAAGCGAACCATTCATAATTATCCGTGAATTGGATATAGGAGTCTAACAGCTCATCATTTTTCAATAACCCAATATCACCGGTGGACAAAGCCGTTTCATAAGCGGACATGGCAGGCGTAAAGTTCGCTACTTGAAAAACAGCACTGGTATGGGCCTTTAAAGTATCTATGGAAATCTCCAAAGTCTCCTTTTGTATCATCTCCATAAAACTGAGCAAATCGCGGTTGATATGGTCGGCCATGCTCAGCCCTTGTTCTAATCGTTTTTGAGTGGTTTCGGCATCTGAAAGGAGCGCGCCAATAAGCTTTTCACGCTCGTCGGAAAGTTCTCTTCGCTCGTTCCAAGTGTTGATTTGAAGTGCAATCAAGATTCCGATGACCACTAAGATGATTTCACCTAAAGCGTAAAGTAGATACTTGGAAAACTGTTTTTCAGCCAATACGTTTTGTCGGATTTTACGAAAAAAGCGGAGCATACCCTATAAATACTACCGGAAGTTACGCTATTCTCAGCAATAGCAGAACTTCGAATGGGGTATTTTGGAGTGCGTCCGCTTTTCCAAGCAATCCAACCAAAAACAATTTTTTTGGCCTAACCTTTAATTAAAGGTGTAAGCAGCGCTGGTTTTTTCCGTCACGCGGAAGTAGCCATAAGCGATATTATCGGGATTGTCCAAATTGATGCAATTTCCAACTAAGGGTACGGGAGTTGCACTGAAAGGTTCCCCTGCGCTATCAAACTGGTCAATGAGCAGTTGCAAGTAATTATAGTAGTCTTCAGAGATACCGTAAAACTGAATATCGACCACGTCACCTGGTTGGAATTCTTGAATGTTTTCATCCTCGTCTTCGATTTTTTCATAAAAAATGCTGAATTCATTTCCATCGATAAATTCGTCTTCGATATAGTATAGCTCGGGCAACAGGTCTCCTCGACCTTGAAACCTCAGATAATACCAATTTGCAACGGTTTCGGGGTCTTGAAAACTCACATTTACTTCCAAAACGTCATCCTCTCCTTCTTCTGTGGATTGGCTGATTTCGGTAAACGGTGAAACAGGGAACAAGGTCTCCGTTGCCCGATACCGCTCGCCATTGTATAAAATATCCAGCTGGTAGCGATTTCCCAGAATGGGAACAAAAGTGTCTATGCTATAATTCCCGGGCGTTCCTTCGGTAAAAATGAAGGTTTCTCCTGTGTCCAAATTCACAACCTCTACGGATGCACCGCTCACGGGAGGATTATCTTGATTTTGAAAATAGGGAGTAGAGGTGCGTAGTTGAATGGATTGTTCGTTTCCAGTTGTGCCCTGTTCCCAATCCAATGAGGCTTCCACCACCAAACGTATGGGTGCTTCAGGAACATCAACTTCGATAACATCGGTACAAGCCCCTAGAAGGCTAATACAAGCTAAAGCAATATATAGATGAACTGTTTTCATGACTTAGAATTTAAAATTGTAGGTGAGGGATGGAACCATACCAAAAATGGCGGTTCGAGTCGCTTCATTGGCGCCTGTTTCGAAATTTTGCCCGAACGAAATGGCCGCAGCATTTTTTCGATTGTATACATTATAGACACTGAGAACCCATTCGCCTTTCCACCTTTTATCAGGGCGTCTGTTGGGGCGATAGGTTGCCGAAACATCCAAACGATGATAGGCTGGAAGACGGTCTGCGTTACGGAGCCCAAAACTTGCAATGGAGACGCCTTCATATTCATATTGCCCATTGGGGTAGGTTACGGGCCGTCCGGTTTGAAAAATGGCATTGGCACCTAGACTCCACTTGTCCGAAAGGCGATAGGCCGCGGTCATCGAAAAGTCATGGGTACGGTCGAACGGGGTATTGTACCACGCACCATCATTGATGCCAGGGCCACCAGCGATTCCGCCAGGTGTGCGCTGTTCTGATTTTGATAGGGTATAGGCCAGCCATCCGGTCAAAGGGCCTTCATTCTTTCGAAACAAGAACTCAAGACCATAGGCTCTGGATTCTCCATTCAAAATTTCTGTTTCGATGGTATTGTTCCCAATTAAATCTGAGCCATCGATGTAGTCAATTCGATTGTCCACATCTTTATAATAGACTTCCATTTCAAGGGAATACATTTTGTCTTTAAAGTTTCTGAAGTACCCCAAAGCATATTGATTGGACAATTGGGGTTCGATGAACTTTCCGCTAGGTGCCCAAACATCAAGTGGGGTTACCGAAGCGGTGTTTGACAATAAATGAATGTACTGTGCCGCTCTGGAATAGCCTAGTTTAATGGAACTGTTGTCATTAAGTTGATAGGCGAGGGCAGCTCTTGGTTCAAAATTCTGAAAAGTGGCAATTCGGTCACTTTTCGCAAAGTCCGTTTCGCCAATAGGCTCAGTTCGCAGATAAATGCGGCGAGTCTCGTCATACACCAAAGGTTGGTTGTTCTCGTAAACGGATAGACTTTGTCCGCCCAAGCGCATAAAATGACTCAATCGAATGCCATACTGTGCCGTAAGTCGGTCACTTAGTTTGTGTTCTGCATTCACATAAACCCCGCTTTCCAGAGCTCTTTTCTCATCCAATTTTAGCGGATTTACCGAAGAGGTTTCACTGGTGGGTCTAATTTCGCCTGGGTTGAAGAGATAGGAAATGGTGCTCACTCCAAAATCCAGCTTAAACCTATCACTTAAATAGTATTTCAAATCATATTTGAGGTTGAAGTTTCGAATAGAGGAATCCCAATCCAGTTCAAAATCATCGATATCTAGATTGTAATCGTAGTTGCTGTAAATCAGGGATAGGTTAGAAAACAAACGGTCATTGAAGATATGGTTCCAACGCAAGTTTCCGGAAGCATTCCCGTAGCTGCTATTAAAAGAGTCTTCTAAATTGAAATTATCCCGACCGAAGTATCCTGAGAGAAACAACCGGTTCTTTTCGCCCAGTTCATAATTGGCTTTGAGGTTGAGGTCATAAAAACCTGCAGTGTTCTTCTCTCCCGCCAGCTTCAGAAGCACATCCAAATAGGAACTTCTACCGGCAACCAAAAAGGAACCCTTGTCCCCGAAAAGAGGGCCTTCAGCAGCCAAACGACTCGAAATGACCCCGATACCGCCCGTCAGCGCGAAGTTTTTGCGGTTACCATCCTTTTGACGTACATCAAGAACGGAAGAAACCCGACCTCCAAACCTTGCGGGGATTCCGCCTTTGTATAGTTTTAAATCTTTTACAGCATCGGCGTTAAAGACGGAGAAAAAACCGAGTAGGTGGGAAGTATTATAAATAATCGCTTCGTCCAAGAGCACCAGATTTTGGTCTGCTGCACCCCCGCGGACGTGGAATCCGGCGGAACCTTCACCATTGGCGGTCACCCCAGGCAATACTTGCAAGGACTTAATCACATCTACTTCTCCAAGAACCACTGGCATCTGCTTTACAGTGCTAATGTTGAGTTTGGAAACACTCATTTCCGGTTTCCGAAGGATAGCACGTTCCGGTTCTTCGGCAGTAACCTCCACTTCGGTCAATTGATAGGAAGTGGACTGGAGTTCAATATCCAATTTTTGGTTTTGCGAAAGGTCAATGTCGCGAAGGACATCTTGATATCCCAAATAGGAAAAGACCAAAGTATACTTTCCCGCAGGTGCGGTAAGGGAGTAAAATCCATATTCGTTCGTGACCACC
>CALBPG010000055.1 GCA_937899065.1 uncultured Allomuricauda sp. | reverse complement strand
CGTCTGTAGAACAATTTTATAGACCCCTAAGGAAAGCTGATAATTATCATAAAATTTCGATTTACACTCATTTAGTTTTGAATAGAAATTTAAAACTAAAATTATGGCTACCCTTTCACATATTAAAAATGACTTTGTTCAAAACATCAATGGGTATTCTTCTCTTGGGATTGTGTTATCTACCTGGTTGGGTGGTATTGCAGTGCTACTTGTATTTAGCATGTCCAATGGATTATTACCCATGGCCTTGGTCTTGTTGACCGTGCTGGTTTGTAGTGCACACAATGCCGCTATCCTAACGGTACAAAAACCAATTTTAATCTACAGGCTTTTGGTTACCAGCGTAGTATTGAACTTGTCAATTATCCTGGGCTGTTTGATTTTGGGATAATCAGGGTTGGGTCCAATAATCAACCACAAATACCTTTTCTAAATGCGGTTGTAGACTGTCGCCAAAAGCTTTAAGTGCTGGATGGGGAGCGTAAATAGAGTCCCTATCCTTCACAGAATCAAAAGTCAATAGATAACAATGGGTAAATCCCTGATGGAAATCTTCGGGGCTATCGTTGATGCCCCATTCAAATGCCTTTATTTCTGGAATTACTTCAGGTAGCGCATTGAATGCAGCATTCAGTTTTTCAACCGCTGCTTCTGTGGCATCCTCGTTGAATTTAAAAAGCACCACATGGCGTAGGACACTATCTTTCTCGGTTTTTTCAACCACTGGTTTTGCTTCGATATTGACTTTATTTTCAGCAACTTTTTGATTACATGAAGCCATAAGAGCAATAAGTGCCAATATTGGAAAGTAAATTGATATTTTTCTCAGGGACATTTTTTTGGTTTTGGGAAAGGTACTTATTTATTTCCCATCAAAAATTTCAATACCACTGCTAGAACAGAATTACCCTAGCTTGAAGCATGGTATATATGGTGATGCTGTGAAACAGTGCAATGCCCAAGTTGCTTATCACTATTGGGTTCTTCAAGGTTTTCACCGTAAAGGGAGTTAAAACTTTATATACGATTTGCATGAATAATAGGGCAAAAACCCATTTGGGTTCATCAACGAACAGCAACAATAAGGAGGCTATGGCTATGGTTAGATACATGGCCAATAAAATACCCCTGGCAGGAGTAAAAATCCCAGCAGTTTTTTCTACTCGTTCCGTGTCCATGATTAATCCCAAACAAACAGGTATCAGCACAGCTAAATTCAATAGTAATGAAGCAGTAATCATATCTCGTCAAGCATTTTTTTTGGTACTTCCCAGAAATTCAAAAACAAGGGACTCCATAACTTGTTTGATTATCAAAGTATACTATGCTAGTAGCAAGATATGGCATTATTCTTCGCGAAGGGATTTGAGGAGATGCTTTTTAGACAAATTCTCCCCGCGCAGGATATCCCTCTCTGAAGGAAGTCCATACCCTAATATGGAGTTTGAAGAATGTAAGATTGGTATCTGACCCAAATGTTTTTGTAATTTTCAAACATCAATCAAGTTTTAAAAACGGTATGAACACATGAATTTCCCGAAGGAATTATTGTTCTTTTTTAGTGCATTGGGCGTATTCAATGCGCTACTGATTTGCTTCTATTTTTTCTTTGTCAAAAAAGAAAAAAACCGGTCTGATATTTGGTTTGGGGTGTTATTGCTTATGCTTGCCATGCGCGTGGGTAAATCGGTTTTTTACTATTTCAATCGAGATTTGGCCCAAGGTTTTATCCGAGCCGGGTTGTATGCCTGTATTCTTATTGGTCCATCCCTTTATTTTTACTTTCGTTCCATAGTATTTCCTCAGGTTAAGCAACGTTTTTGGCTACTGCATTTTACGGTTTTGTTGGCGATATCCTTTTGGATTAGCTACCGTTTTCCCGATACACACAACCCAATGGTTTTTGGTTTTCATTGGATGCGAATTATCTACGCGATATGGTTTCTTTACATCCTTGCTGCGGGATGGACTATCCTTCCGAGTTTTCGCAAAATCTTCCAAAAAGAGGAAAAAGTCTCAGCGCTAGACTTTTGGCTGATAGGGATTTTCATGGGGAATTTCATCATTTGGCTAGCGTATTATTTGGTTGGATACATCTCTTACATCGTTGGTGCCTTATCGTTTTCTTTTATTTTTTATGTATTGGTAACCTTGATTTATTTCCGAAAAAATCAAAGTGCACTTTTCGATAAATCCTTGAAGTACGCCAATAAAACAATTGATAATGCAGATATTGAAACCATTACACAAGGGTTAAAGGTACTTATGGAGGAAGAAAAAATCTACATTCAACCCGATTTGAAACTGTCCGATTTGGCTTCTAAAATAAAGGTCAGTACACATACCTTATCCCAATTCCTTAATGAACGTCTTGGGAAAAGCTTCCCCTCTTACATTAATGAATACCGAATTCAAGAAGCGAAGCAACTCATTCAATCGGACCATCGCATAAAATTAGAAGCTGTGGCCTACGATAGCGGATTCAACTCCAAGTCTACCTTTAACTCTGCATTTAAGAAGATTACTGGGGTCACTCCATCAAAATTCAAGGAGCAGCTCCCTTAAAAAGTCAAATTCATTTCTGGATTTATAAATCTGCACGCCAACGCAAACGCTGGCGGCTACATACGAGTCTCATTTTTAATTCATCTCAAAAAATTTGACCACATGAAAAAAATTGTGAAAGTGTTTGTCGTTTGTATGCTGTTGGGGTTGACCAATGCCAGCGCACAAACTGATTTGGAAGCCATTACAGCAACGTTGAATGACTACTTGGAAGGCACCGCAAATGGAGAACCCGAGCGGGTTACCCAAGCCTTTCATAAAGATTTGAACCTGTATTCTATAAAAAATGATACGTTAAGCGTGTGGAACGGACAGAACTATATAACAGGTATTACACCAGGAAGGAAAAGCAATCGCATTGGCCGTATTGTTTCCATAGATTACGAAAATGATGCTGCGATTGCAAAAATTGAAATTTTGATGCCTGGTCCTCAACGCATTTACACGGATTACATGATGCTATTGAAGATTGAAGGTAGTTGGAAAATCGTCCACAAGTCTTTCACCTATGTGAATTACCCTAAGTCTTAAGAAATCATGCGTGCTTTTTTACTAATGTCATTGGCCATTTTTTTGGTCCAATGCAAGAATGCGGAAACATTTGAAGGACAAGAGGATTTTACCCTCAATGCGCAAGACCAAGAACTCATTGATTATTTGTTCAAAGACAGCAAAGCCAATCTGCCCGGAGAAAGTGTAATGGTCATCAAAAATGGTGAGGTTCTTTTTGCAAATCACTTTGGATTGGCGAATGTGGAAACTAATAAGTCTGTTACCGATAGTACCCTTTTCAAAATCAATTCTCTTTCGAAGCAATTTTCCGCGATGGCCCTCATGATTTTGGTCCATCAAGGAAAGTTAAATTATGAAACCAAACTCACTGATATTTTTCCCGACTTTCCTCAACACGGAGACCACATTAACATGCGGCATTTGTTGACGCATCAATCCGGTTTGTGGAGTTATTACGGTTTTATTGAAGAAGGTAGAACCGAACCGCTATTGAATCACGAAATACTGGAAAAATTAAAGCAAAAAGACACCGTTCATTTTTTTCCTGGAAGCGAGTTCAGTTATGGGCATACGGGTTATGCTTTGATTCCTTTAATCGTTGAAAAAATTACAGGAGAAACCTTTCCAGAATTCATGCAAACCGAGGTTTTTGAGGTTTTGGAAATGAATAATACCACAATCTTTTCACCTGAGATTACAATTCCTAATAGAGCTTTGGGCTACATCATACATAAAGATTCCGTCCAACTAGATGACGAAAGTGTGGTCAGTGCCATTTTGGGAAGTAAGGGGGTATGCACCACAACATCAGATTACTATAAATGGGACCAGGCGCTATATTCCGATGTATTAATCCCTCAGGAAGAACTTGAGGACGCCTTTCACAATTGGGAAGACCAGAAAAAAACAAATACTGAAGGATATGGGTACGGCTGGAATATTCGGTTTGAGGATGACATAAAAGTACTTAGCCATTATGGTGAGACGACTGGATTCGCGAGTCAGGTCAATCGCGTGCCCAGTCTTCAATTGACTGCTGTTTTGTTTTCCAATTATATTGGAGCCGACCGGAATTTAATGCACAAGGTAAACGCGTTGACCAGCATCTATTCCGATTACAAGATTCCCATGCCGATAGACATTATGATGAAAAAGGCTATAGATGAAAAAGGCGTGGTCGAAGGACTGAAAACCTACGATGTTTTAAAAAATGATACCAGATATAAATATGAACTGACAAGTCTTAGCTTCTTAGCTGCTTCGTTTTATAGGATGGACCGAAAAGCCGAGGCAGAAGGCATATATCGCAAAGCCATAGCCGAGCAACCCGATTATTTTGGAGGGTATTTTGGTCTGGCTAGAGTTCAAAGAGATAAAGGCTTGGAGGAGGAGGCAATCGCCAATTATGAAAAAGTTCTAAGTCTGGGAACTGATGAGGAAGGTATTTCTGATTATGTAGAGCGCCAATTGGTGCAACTTCGAAAACAATAAAGGGGGAGTCGAGAGCAGATTGGTACTATGCCGTTTGTCCTAAACCATCCCTTGGGGTATCCCGATTCAAAATATTGAACAGGGTTTGACGCAGTTCTTCGGGATTAAAGGGTTTGGTTATCAATCCATCCATGCCACTGGTATTCATATCCTTTTGGGAATACATTCCCGTAGAGGCAGAAAGGGCATAAATGGGAATGTTGCGGTTCAATGACTTATTGGATTCCCGTATGACTTTGGTAGCTTGAAAACCGTCTACCTCGGGCATTTGGAGGTCCATTAAAATCAAATCGTAGCGAACTTTTTCAGCACGTTGAATAGCAATTCTTCCATTTTCTGCCAAGTCAAAATTGGCTTCCCATTTGGTCAAGAACTTCTTGATGACCATCGTGTTCACTTTATTATCTTCGGCAACCAATATTCGTTTGCCTTTAAGCGACTGCTTTACCTCGGCCTTGTTAGGATGAATTTCACTGGAGGTGGCCTATATGGGTTTCATGCTGTCTTTTGCCAAATTCAGCGAAAACGAAAAGACGGAACCAACACCTAAGGTACTGTCCACATAAAGGTCGCTGTCCATGAGTTCCAGAAGTCTGCGGCAAATCGCCAAGCCCAAACCGGAACCTCCATATTTTCGTGTCACATTGGGGTCTGCTTGTTCAAAAGTCTTGAAAATATCTTTGAGACGGTCTTTTCGGATACCAATCCCTGTATCTTTCACAGCAAAATCCAGACTGCATTGGGTCTTCGTCTGTTGTTTTACCGAAATACATACCGAAACAGCACCTTTCTCTGTGAATTTGATGGCATTTCCGATTAGATTGGTCAATATTTGAGAGATTCGTGTGCTATCCCCAACGACCAGTTGGGGTAGCTTATCGTCAATCTCTAAATTAAAGTTGATACCACGTTCCTTTACCCGTTGGCTAAAAATATTCTGTAGCCGCAGCACCGTATCCTTTAAGTCAAAGCTCCGCTTTTCTATTACCAGAGAACCGGAAGCAATTTTATTAAAATCCAAAATATCGTTGACCAGTTCCAAAAGATGTGAAGACGAATCCTTAAGTGCACTAAGATTTTCAAGTTGCTCGATTTTAGGATTCTCTATGAGCAACAAATTGGTAATTCCGATGACTGCATTTAGGGGTGTCCTGATTTCATGGGACATCGTGGAAAGAAAGTCGTCTTTTGCCTTGCTGGCTTTATTGGCCAATTCGCTGGCTGCAATAAGCGCAAACTCCGTGTTCTTGAGTTGGGTAATATCGACTATGGTTCCTGTGTATCCTTCTTTTTTACCAGTACTTGCGTAAAGGGGTTTGATGGACATATCCAACCATTTGTGTTCTCCCTTATGGCTCGTAATTTCAAATTTTTTGCCATGCAAGGGTTCTAGTCCTTTATTTAAGCCTAAGAAATCACCAATGGGTTCTCCCGTTTGGGCTTTTAAACATGTATGGTAGGGCATACCCAAGGACTGTTCTACGGTACAACCCGACAGGTTCTGCCAGGCTGTATTCAGATAAGTCCACTGCCCAGTACTGTCCATTTCAAAAATGACGTCCCTGATATTCTCGGCCACCTTATCCAGTCGTCTGGATACGGTTTCCACATTGCTTTGTAACTGTTGGTTGGCTTCAAAAAGTTCTTGCGAACTTTTCTCCAAAGTGTTTTCCATGTGCTCCATATCCGAATCAAATTCGGCATAGGCACGGTTCACAAATTCCAAAAGACCCAACATCTTGGGGTCGAAATCATCGACCAACCCCGTTTTCTTCAACTGCCGGGCCAACAGTCTATGGTACTTCATTCAGACAAAGTCGTTATGGTCATGGTTTGGTTGTGCAAACTGCACGGTGAAAATTTATCGAAAGGGGCGATTTCGCCATAGGAATAGAATCCAGTGCTATAGGTGGTTTCACCCAACACGCCGTTTACGGCTTCAACTTCTTCCTCTACGAGCTGCTTTAGCACTAGTCTGCGGCCTACACAACTAATTAGAAAAGCTAGTTTATCCTTGCCATCGTCTTCAAGGGTTCCGATTCGAGCAGATTGCTCCGCACCATTGATAAGTCGGTCTACATTGGCTTTCATCAAACGCACATAGGCGCCTTCAGGAACATCTCCGGCGAAGGTCAAGCTTTGCTCTTCCTCATCAACCGATAAAATGGTCCTTACCACGGGGGCTTGTCCTTTTTCATTTCGTAAACTCAAGGGAAACAGTAGTCCAGAACTAGGCAGTTCTTTGGCCTTATCTCCCAAAAAGCGTTTGTACAATTCCAAGGCTGGACAACCATCGAGTTCATACAATACATTGTCCTTGGATTTGGTGACCAGGCGTTCCATACCAAAACTGTCCCAACCACCTTTGGAACCATATCCAATTTGAAGTTGTTCGCCATACAATCCTAGCGCAACAATTTTTCCTGTGGATACGCCTTCTTTGGTAATGGTGAACGTTCTTTTGAAATCTGAACCATCACCAGCCAATCCACCCGTGATACTGGGGTTGGAGGTTCCTCCTTCGTTTAGCCCTTTGACCAAAGCTGCTCCATTCACATGGAGGCCATCACTAAAAACCATGATGTGGCGCAAACCTTTTTCGTCAAATTCCTTGCGCAATGCAACGCCTGCAGCATGACTATCTGGATGTTGTTCCAGTGCGGTTTCTTTGACACGTAGGGTAGTGGACTGAAAACGAATTGCCGTCAACGCGACGCAGTCATCCAAGACTTGGTCTCCAAGAATCTCTCCTGATGTGGAGCACCCAACGATTTCAGTATCGGGATAGGTCAGGGCCAATTGTTCAACAAAAGCATCTATGGCCGAAAAACCAGGTGAAACAAATAGAAAGAAGATGTTTGGTTCAAAAGGTATTTCCAGGTGTTCGAGGTCAGCAAGCTGGGTTACCTTGAATTGAAAAATATCCATAATTGTAGGATTTACACTACAAAAACGGAAGGTAATGGGTTTTATTGTTGGTTTTCGATAACCTGTTGCCCGTAATGCCGCAACCTTTATGGGTCTTTAGGGCTATTCGCTTGGTTTGTACTATCCAATTTCTTTTTTGGCGTTTTCCGATGCTCTAGTAAAGGCAAGCTCACCATGAATGACGCACCCCGTCCTTTTCCCTCAGATCTGGCCGTAATGGTGCCTTCATGGGCCTCAATAATCTTTCGCACCATGTAAAGGCCTAAACCTGAGCCTTCTGTGGTGCCATCAAAACGTTCAAAAGGGGTGAATAGCTTTTCAAGTTCTTTTTTGCTGAGTCCAGCGCCATTGTCAACTACTCGAAACTGATTTATCCCTACTTCAGGGGAGGATGCTTCGATTCGAATCACAGGGTTTTTTTGGTCACCCATGTATTTGATTGCGTTGTCCAGCAGGTTTTCGAATACTTGAATCATCCTATTTCTATCCCCATGAATCATTGGAAGGTTCTTGTCGATGTACAATTTGGTATGAGTTTGACTGACTCGTCCTTGAACCAATCCTCTGGCTATCTCCATAATTTCGTTCATATCGAGCAACTCCAATCGGTTCTCAATCTTACCCAACTTGGCGATTTTTGTGATGTCGGTGATAAGATTGTTCATTACATCACAGGTTTCATCGATATAACCCACATACTCCTGCATTTCCGGGTGTTTTTCCATATCCAATTCCATCGGAATAAGACTTGCAATTCCCTTAATGCTATTCAAAGGACTTTTTAAATCATGGGATACGGAAAAGGCGAAGCGCTGTATTTCTTCATTTTTCAAGGATAACTGGTCGGCAGCGTCCATGAGCTTTTTGTGCTTCAGTTGGAGTTCTTGGGTGCGCTGGTTGATTTCTTTTTCCAGTTTCATCTGGGTGTTCTTCAATCTTCGGATGCGTAGTTGATAGATAATGAAAAAGGTAAAAACGGCAAGAAAAGCGACCAAAGTCCTAAACCACCAGGTTTTCCAAAAGGGTGGGGTTATGGTCAAAACCAAATTGACTTCATTTTCGCCCCAAACACCATCTGAATTTGTGGATTTAATTCGGAGCATATAATCTCCAGGATTCAAGTTGGTATAGGTAGCATGTTGGTCTCGTCCAACATAATTCCATTCGGTTTCAAAACCTTCGAGAAAATAGGCAAATTGCACTTTTTCAGGATGTCTATACGTTAAAGCATGAAATTCAAAATCTACAACATCTTGGTTGTAATCCAACACCAAAGTGTCGGTTTGACTGATATCTTGCTTGAGCACCCCGAATTCATCATTCGGTAAGACATTCTTGTTGAAAATACGCAGGTTGGTAATCAATACCTCCGGGACATCAGTTCGCTTTAAGACCTCTTCAGGTTTGAAAATATTGAACCCATTGCTTCCTCCAAAAAGCAATTCTCCTGTTGATGTTTTATAATAGGCATCGGCATTGAATTCACTGCCTTGTAGTCCATCATTGGCGTAATAGGGTACGATTTCATTCTTTTCATGTTGATAGCGTACTACACCATTCCCAGTACTTAACCAGAGATAACCTTCATCATCTGGTATAATCCCTTTTATGGCATCGTTTGGGAGCCCCTCTTTTTTGGTAATCGCCGTAAACGCATCATCTGCTGGGATATATTTGTTGAGTCCCGCTTGAGTAGCAACCCAGAAATTACCCTCTTTGTCGTGCACCATAGTGTTGATGAAATCATTGCTGATACTCCTTTCGTTATGCAGCGTATGATAATGGACCGGAACCCATTTGTTATCTTTTTCCTCTAACCGAAAAAGTCCTGAAGTCTGGGAGCCTACCCAAATTTGTCCTGAATTATCTTCAAACAGCCTTGCTAGGGTTATCGTTTCGGACCCATCCTTTTCTGACCGAACACTAACATGCTGAAAGGTATCTTGTTCTGGGTAATACACATGTAATCCTCCAAACAACGTAACAATCCATAGGCGACCTTTTTGGTCTTGAAGCATATCGGTTACGTTGTTGGAACCCAAAAATGAATTTTCCTTGTTCCAAACTTCAAATTCTTTTGTTTCCAAATCCATAATGGCCAACCCATGTGCCCAAGAGCCTATCCAAAGGCGGTCTTTGTCATCTTGCATTAAGCAGAGTACAACATTGGTATTAAGTGTTCCGTTAGCGTTTGAGAGGGTTGAAAAACGGTTCTCTGTCTGGTTCCACAAGTTCAAACCGCCGCCATCCGTTCCAATCCAAAGATTACCCTTGTCGTCTTCCCAAAAGGTGTTTACGATATTATTGTTTAGGGAATTGGAGCTAAACGGGTCGGTTTGAATATGTTTGAATTTGAAGTACTCGGGGTCATAGAAACTTAATCCCTTTTTGAAAGGGCCCATCCAAATCACGCCGTTTTTGGATTTATGTAAAGACCAAATGGAATTGCTAGAGATGGTGTTTGGCTTCTTTAGGTCCGCTCTAATGTTGTCAACACTGCCCGTTTCGGGATTGTAAATGGATAGCCCACCATTTTCGCTACCCAACCATATTTTTCCATGGTCGTCTGTTGTAATAGAAAGTATGGCGTGACCAGCAGCGATAGGAACTTGTACGGCCTCCAATTCAAAATCTTGTTTCACGGTAAGCTTAAGCAGATTCCCGTCATGAGTGCCCAACACATAAGACTCATCCGAAACCCTAAAAGCGCTACTGATGTCTTGGGGTTTTTGGATTTGTGAAATGACCTGAAGGGTATTGTTAATAATGTAAATTGAAGCTTGGGTCACAATCATCAACTTGTCTTCAGCCAACGGATAGAGTGCCACGATAAAATGGTTGCTTGGTCCTTTGCGGTATATTGCGTTAAATCGAATTTGTTGGGTTTCTCCGGATTTTAGGTCATATCGATATACGCCACTATTGTCCGTCCCTAGCCATAACCAGTTATGGGACCGGGCTATAGACCCTATATATTTGGTTTGGAGAAATTGTCCTTTGGGCTTGAAAGGAAAAGGTTTGACCAAGTTGTACTTTCTATCATACAGATTTAATCCTTGGTTAGTTCCAATGTACAGCACACCTTCCTCATCCTCGTAAAGACTTTCGACATAACCGTCAGTCAATCCAACCTCGCCATCTTCGCTTTTCTCGAAGACCTGAAATTCGGTACCATCGTATTTGTTTAGACCATTAGGGGTTCCAATCCATAAAAAACCAGAACTGTCCTCAAATATTTGGGTGGCCGAACTTTGGGAAAGTCCGGTTTCCAAATGCTGAAAGGCAATTGTATCCGAAGCAGTTTGCGCTGATAAAGCAGCACTAAGAAGTCCCAGAAAAAAGTAGAAGAAAGTTATGTAATTAGGTTTGCCCATAAATTCCAAAAATCAAGCAGTGGTTAGTTGTTAGGTAATAAAAAGAGAAACCTCCCTAGTATGGAAATTATTGTGGACGAGGGGATTAAATCTATTTAGAATAGTGTATTGTCAGGTTTTCACCACAAAAAAAGCCTTGAAAGTTGGGTTTCGGTTATTTAATACCCACGAAATAGCTGTGTAGCTAGGGGCTTATCAACTACGCAATCTTTGGTGTCGCAATCCAACCTTGTCTCACGACGGTTCAACGGAAAAGGCTATCGTATCTGTTGGTTTTCTATGAATTTAGAGCCGTAATCAATCAAAACCGATACTAATTATGACGTCAGCAGAAGTATTTTCAATTTGCAACCTTATCGTTCTTCCCATGTGGCTTCTTATGCTCGTACTTCCCAAATGGAAGGCTACCCGGTTTTTAATCGATACTAAAATGGTACCGGTGCTCCTGTCCTTGATTTACGCATTTTATATTGGAATTTCCCTCTATGCCGGAGGCATGATGGATTTCGGAAGCCTCGCTAGCGTTATGGAACTTTTTACCCAAGAAAACGCAGTATTGGCGGGTTGGGTGCATTATTTGGCCTTTGACCTGTTGGTTGGTATGTGGATGCTTGACCAAAATCGAAACCTTGGAATTCATCAATTGCTTATGGTTCCCTGCCTTATCGGGGCCTTTATGTTCGGACCGGTGGGGTTCTTACTTTTCATCATCATGAAATCAAACAAAAAAAAACAACATCATGAAATCAATCAAACATGTGCTGAACACAGTTCGGCAAAAAAGTCCAATACTTTTTGGCATTGCTATGCTACACGCTGTGGTAGCGGTAATCTGTATTCTCGGAATCTTTGTAGATGACCGGACGCTGATGGGTATCAACGTATGGATAAAACCACTCAAATTCACGCTTTCTGGAGGTATTTATTTGCTAACAGTGGGTTTCTTAACAACGGTATATCCCTTTTCCAAGCGAAAGCGCAACATTATCAATAACATTGTGTCATGGACTTTGGCTCTGGAAATAGGAATCATTGTATACCAAGCGGCAAGGGGAGTAAAATCGCACTACAATCAATCCAGTCTTTTTGATGGGCTTTTGTTTGCTGGCATGGGAGTGCTGATTTCCATTATCGTAATGACCATGGTGTTTTTCATTATTGAAACGATTCGTCTGAAGTTGGATGTTCCTAAATCAGTGCAGTTGGCCTTGTTGCTAGGTTGGATTATCGTGCTGTTTGGTAGTTGGGTTGGCGGACAGATGATAAGTCAAATGTCCCATAATGTGGGTATAGCCGATGGGGGAGCGGGGCTACCCGTCTTGAATTGGAGCACCCTGGCCGGGGATTTAAGAGTCGCCCACTTTTTCGGATTGCACGGGATTCAAATTATTCCTTTATTCGCAGTAAACCTGGCGCATAAATGGAAAACGACCGAAAAACGAAAAGTGCTGGTCACCCTACTGTTTGGGTTGTTGTATGCCGGCTGGTTGGCCTTTACGTTTTACCAAGCCAAACAAGGTATGCCCTTGGTCAAACTCTAAGTTGTTTATAGTATGAAGTTGTTTAACAGAGCAAAGCGGATAAAGTATTTGGCTTTTGACGATACTTGGTTCGTAGTATTCGGAATTATCCTGCTCAGCTTTGTTACCGACTTTATGTTTTCCCGCAATTCGTTCGCAAGGCTACCATTTTTCGAAGCGGTTATCAATTGGAGTGTTTCCTTATTATTCTCTACTGCAAACTGGCTGATAATTCGTTCCATCTTAATTGGCTTACGCAAAAGGTATCCCAGTTTGAAAGAAAATAAAATAAGGGTTCCATTATTTTTCGTCTCTATTGTTTTGACGATTCTGTTGGTGGATTTAATGGGGAATTTGGCTCTGGGAACCATATTCGGTCAAAACTACAATCACCCCTTGCGGTCAAAAATCATTTTGCCCATCATCCTAATCAGTACCATGACCATGGCCATTTATGAGGCGATTTATTACTACATCCGTCTTAGGAATGCGATTCGTGAAGAAGAGCAGGCCAAAAGGGCCATAGTACAAGCGCAATTGGATGCACTTCGGAACCAAGCACAACCGCATTTCTTTTTCAATACCCTGAATACATTACGCGATATTATTGACCAAAACACCAAAGAAGAGGCTAAGGAATTTGTTGATCGACTTGCGGATATTTACCGATTCATTTTAGAGTCCGGAAATGCAAATCTCATTTCCCTAAAGGATGAATTAAAGTTTTCCAAAGCGTATGTGCATGTGCAACGAGAACGTTTTGGTGAAAATTTGAATGTAGAATGGAATGTTGCCGAAAAAACCAAGGAACAGTTTATCATCCCGATGAGCCTGCAACTGTTATTGGAAAATGCAGTAAAACACAATATTGTTTCACGAGCGAAACCGTTAAACATTAAGGTTGAGGCAAAATCGGGTCAGCTTTTGGTATCCAATCCCATACAACCCAAAACCACAAAGTTACCGTCGACTAAACTGGGTCTAAAAAACATTCAAGAACGTTATGCCTTGATTTCAGATGAAAAAGTCGATATCCATAAAACTGAAGAACAGTTTGCAGTAACCCTTCCCTTACTACACCCAGATGACCTAAAACATAACAATGCGCATATTAATTATTGAAGACGAGCCACGTGCGGCAAACCAATTGCAAAATCTATTGGACCAGTGTGATTTTGATTACAACCTACTGGAGATAATCGATACCGTAGAGGATAGTATACAATGGTTCAACGAGAATCCAGTTCCTGATTTGGTTTTTATGGACATCCAATTGGCAGATGGACTTAGTTTTGAAATATTCCAAAAAGTATCGGTGCCTTGCCCCATCATTTTTACTACCGCCTTTGACGATTATGCACTGAAGGCCTTCAAGGTGAATAGTGTTGATTATTTGCTCAAACCAGTTCAGCAAGAAGAATTGCAGCGGGCTTTGTCCAAATTCGAATCTGCTCAACGGAAACAAGGCATGGATGTACAAAAGATAAAACGTATGCTTCTGGAGTTACAAGCACCTTCGACCCGCAAAAGTATTTTGGTGAAAGAGGGGGATGGGTTTGCCCAAATCCAGATTTCGGATTTGTTGTATGTCTATTCTGAAGATAGTATCACTTTCGGGATTACAAGGGCAAAACGCGTCATTATTGATGAAACCTTGGATGAGTTACAGCAAACTTTGGACGCTTCTGTTTTTTTCAGAATCAATAGGGGTCAATTGGTTTCCAAAAATGCTCTCCTAAAAATTGATAAATACTTCAACCATCGATTAAAACTATCCTTGGTAAATAGTCGAGAGCAGGAGTTTATTGTTAGCCGCCCCAAGACCAGTGAATTCAAACAATGGTTGAATCGTTGACCTTCACTTTTTTAGTCTAGGGCATACAATAGATGGTTAATCCTTTTCCGCTGCCAAACGGCATCATCTTTCGTCAGTGATAGGGCTTGGTTTAAGTGTTTTTTTGATAGGATGGATTCTCCAAGAACCAAATGCAGATATCCCTTGTCTTCATTGAAACTGAACACATCCGTTATTAAACCTTGGTCATCGAGGTAATCAAATATCGCCTTTGCGGCTTCCAGATTACTGTGTTGCGATTCCCAAATAGCCTGGCAATGGTTCAACTGTTCCAGGTAATAATAGAAAAGGGGTTGATTGTCATGCTCTATTCTTGTTCGGGCCATAAGCGAAAAGGGAACTTGATTCAAGGCAGCATATATGTTCTCTTTTTTCTCGGGAAAAGTTTCCAAGAAGGTTTTTAATGTTTGCATGCCAGCGGCAAAACCTTCTGCCTCAAAGTCATTGAGCATGGTCTCTCTGAAATATTCAGGATGACGACTACGGGTATTGAGGGTTGCAAAATTGAACGTATCAAACAATTGGTCCAAAGGGACAATCCGAGACCCTTTTTCCAATTCTTTTGCCAAATCAATTTCATGGGTGACCTTATAATTGTGGTACAAATTCAAATAAACCTTTTGATTCTTTAAATCATATACATTCGAGTACTGAGTAGTTATTTTGCCTTCTTGATGGACATCTTCCAGAATACTTTGAAAGAAATCAATGGAAATGGGAGTAGAGGACGACAAGGCCTTATCAATCTTTTCATAACGCAAGCACGAGTAACTTTTGTCCTTAATATTACAAGCATTGAAATTCGTAATGATTTGATAGTCCTTGTCCCGCTCCACAGCACCCTGGGCATTTATGGTGATTGATTTCCCTTGTGCATCTGCACTAAGCACTTGTGTATATCGGAGATTGAAAGACCGGTCTTTTAGGTTTGCCAAAACATCATCAACCGTTTTACAGGAATACAATAAATCACTAAAACCTTTGCAATGAATGGGACCTTCCGGTTTGTCCAAACTTATTTTGGGAATTGCTGCATAGTCAAAAAACAAACCATGTTCATTCATACCTGCTTGCGCCTGCATATCGGAATACCCAAAAAAGACTACACCATAGCTGTCATCAGTAGCTGGTTGAAAACGGACATAAGTATAAGGGTAATCACCGTCTTCGTTTGCACCCACTAGGGCCTTGACATTTCGAGAACTAGTGAAAATTGAACATGCAATAGAGGATTGAAACCAGAGCATAAGCCCCATTAGTAGTATTCGCCGCATTGAAATATGATTTATGATTCAATAACAGGTACTGGGGTATTTGGAAAAGGTTACATAAAATTCCTTACAAATAGGAAAAGATAGTTTTAGACAAATAGTCTTTCGGGAATTGTTGAATAATAATCCCGGGGTAAGTAATTGTCAATCAAAAACATGCTATAAAGGATAGGTATTCTGTTTGGCTAGGGAACGCCCCTGCAAGTCTTTTTTTTGGAGCTGAAATTTACGGATGACACCCCATTTCAAGCATGAAATCTTCATCTACCTCATAACCCATACCAAAATTGAGATTAACGCGAAGCAATTCTTGTTCTCTTATAAGCAAATTAGTGCCATACTGACTCTCCGTACCTGCAAACAGATTGACTTTATTCGTCACATGGTAGCGTACAACGGTCGCGGTATGGATTTGTTCCACGGTTCCGAATTTGGCATAAAAGTTCTGAAGCCCAGCTCTAAGTCTTTCTGAAATTCTGAAATCCATCCCGCCGTTAAAGAAGGTTTCACCGTTAGCCCCCATGGGATACTCTATCCTATACTGAGAAAGAGCGGATAAGGGTGGTGGTGTTTCCTTTACAACATTACTTATAGGTACCTGTGCAATACACGCAAATGCAGATAATAAGCAGCAAAAAAGAACAAAGCGTAAAGTCATATTTGGAACTGATTCCAATCCTTCTTTGGAGATAACGAAAAGAATTCTAAAAGTTGTTTTTAGCCAAGGGTTTAACGGTGTTTTCTGGTATTTGATTTTATAGTATCTTGTATTAATTGCTATAACCAAAAACTACCTAGAATGAGTTCAAACTTCCCTTTTAAAAGATTTTTCTTGTTGTCTTTCACCCTTTTGCTTTTTGCTTGCTCAAGTGATGGCACAGAGGACGAAGTTCCCCAAGCACCGCAACCGGGACGTACCATCAACGCGTTGGAACAAGCTCAAATTGATTGGCTAAACAACATGATGGATATTATGGAGGCGAATTCCATCAATAGAAAAACAATTGACTGGTCCATTTTTCGCACAAGAGTGCTCAATGAGGCACAGGGGAAACAAACAAGAGCTTCTTTAGACCCTGTGATTCGAACCGCAATTACACTATTGGGAGACAGTCATAGTTTCGTTCGGAAACCAAGTGGGCAAGCCCTTGTGGGACAATCCAATCTCGATTGTTCTACCCAATCAGCTCCTGTAGAGGACTTGGAGAATGTAGGGTATGTTCGGGTGACAGGTTTTTCGGGTACTCCACAAGAAGCGCAAGATTTTGCCGAAAACATCCAGCGTACCATTGCGCAGCAAGATAGTGAAACATTGGTGGGATGGGTGGTAGACCTCCGAAACAATAGTGGCGGTAACATGTGGCCTATGTTGGCCGGAATTGGTCCCGTCTTGGGCGAGGGGATTGTGGGCTATTTTGTTGACCCCAATGATGAAAAAGATGGATGGGGTTATTTTGATGGCGAAAGCAGATTGTCTGGACAACCCATTACGACAGTTGCTGAGCCGTACCAGCTTTTAAACCCAGACCCAAAGGTTGCTGTGCTCTTCAACCGCGCTTGCGGTAGCTCAGGAGAGGCTATTATCGTAGCGTTTGAAGAACGCCCCAACACACGAAGTTTTGGAGAACCTTCTTGTGGTGTTTCCACAGCAAATAGCAATTTTGATTTGGGGGATGACTACACTTTATGGCTTACGGTATCTACTTTTGCAGATAGAGCGGAGAATAGCTATGGTGGACGCATTCCACCAGATGTAGCCGTTACAAATCCAGATTTGATATGGGATGGCGTAGCAGAATGGTTTGCTGAATAAAACCATGATAATAGTATTGGTACGGAATTTGGTTAATATTTGTTAGCACCTATATTTATGTCTTATGTCCCAAACCTTAAAATTCTTTGTACTAGCCGTATTCATTTGTGTTGGATGTAATATCGCCCATGCTCAAAAAAAAGATTTTCAAAAAGGATATCTCATTGCAAAAAATGGAGATACACTCAATGGTTTCGTGAAAGACCGTACCCCTGAACCCTTTGTTTCGATGTACAAGAAGATTCGATTTCAAAAAGAAGGAACCAACCGCGTTAGAAAGTTTGGTCCTGATACGATTTTGGGATACGGATATAACGGAAATGACTTTATCTCCGTACCTTTTCGAGAAGAAGCTCGGTTTTTTAAGTTTCGATACTATTCGGATACATCTGCCCCCAAAGTGTTTTTGCGAGTGGTGCGAAGGTCAGCTAATCTTGTATATTTTGAGCAGTTTTTGGAGCAAGATGATTTTAACTTTTTTAATTCTTTTCCCTTTTTCTATATACCTTTTTCCCAATTGAT
>CALBPG010000054.1 GCA_937899065.1 uncultured Allomuricauda sp. | reverse complement strand
GGGGTTTGCTCTCGCTGCGATGTAATCGTAATTCGCCGTGGTGTCTCTTGAATCTTTGGAAATTATAGCCACCTTATCGCCTTTGGCGAGATTGATATCCACATTACGGAACAACAAATCCCCATCATCTGAAACGGCTTCTAGCTTTTCAACATTCAAAATCTGGTCACCTGCCTCACGCTCCCTTTCAAAAATAATGGCAGGGTATCTCCGGCTGGAAGGCTTGATGTCCTCTATCTTCAATTTATCTAACATCTTTTTACGAGAGGTAGCTTGTTTGCTCTTCGCTACATTAGCGCTAAAGCGTTGAATGAATTCTTGTAGCTCCTTGGCTTTCTCTTCTGATTTTTTGTTTTGTTGTGCTCGTTGGCGTGCGGCAAGTTGGCTGCTCTGATACCAAAAAGTGTAGTTTCCTGAGAAAAGGTTGATTTTCCCAAAATCGATATCTGCGATATTGGTGCAAACCGAATCAAGAAAGTGACGGTCGTGTGAAACCACAATTACCGTCTTGTCGTAATTGGCCAAAAAGTGCTCCAACCAATGAATGGTTTCATAATCCAAGTCATTGGTAGGCTCATCCATGATTAGCACATCTGGATTGCCAAAAAGCGCTTGGGCCAATAGTACCCGTACCTTCAGTTTCGAATCCATGTCTGACATTTGCGTATAGTGCAAATCCTCAGAGATACCCAAATTGGATAGCATGGCCGCAGCATCACTATCGGCATTCCAGCCGTTCATTTCCTCAAATTGCACCTGGAGCTCCCCAATTTTTTCAGCATTCTCGTCCGTGTAATCAGCATAAAGGGCATCAATCTCCTTCTTGATTTCATAGAGTGGCTTGTTTCCCATCACCACCGTTTCCAAAACCGGAAATTCGTCACAGGAGTTGTGGTCTTGTTCCAAAACCGACATCCGTTTTCCGGGTTCAAGATGCACGTGTCCTGACGTGGCATCTATCTTTCCAGACAGTACTTTTAAAAAAGTGGATTTTCCAGCGCCATTGGCACCAATAATGCCGTAACAGTTGTTGTCTGAGAAGGTTACGTTCACTTCATCAAAAAGAACGCGTTTTCCAAATTGGACCGATAAGTTGGATACGGATAACATGACCAATAAATTTTGCGCAAAAATAGGCAAAAGCCTTTCGTTTACCAACCTTGTCTAACTATGTTTAAACTACACTAAAACAAGGCTTTACAACATTTAACGCCCTATTAACAAGGTAGCTCTGGCGTATTTTTCATCTTTGTATGTTGTAATGAAGGAGATTCTTGTATGATAAGACTGTTACTCAGCCTCCCTATCTTATTAATAGTAGCCTGTAACTCCGGCTCTAAAGAATGCCAAAATATTTTTTTGGCAGGAGAGATTGTAAATCCCACAAGTAGCCATGTAGTCCTCTATAGAGACGATATGGTTATTGATTCTGCAAAGTTAGACCAGCACCACCATTTCACATTTAATCTACAAGGCGCCGAAGAAGGCTTATATCACTTTGACCACAGTCCCGAACTACAATACATTTATCTAAAGGAGGGCGATAGCATATTGATTCGCTTGAACACCTTGGAGTTCGATGAGTCTTTGGTGTTTTCAGGAGAAGGTAGCGAAATCTATAACTTTTTAATTGAAATGTTTTTGATTCAGGAAGACGAAGAACCACTGATTGGCTCCTACTACCATTTACAACCTGAAGAATTTAGTCATAAGATTGATTCGTTGCATGCCCTTAAGATTGAACATCTTAATGAAGTAATGGAAGAAAGTTCCTTTTCCGACAGGGTTTTCACCATGGCTAAAGCTAGTATAGACTACAGCAGTTATATCTACAAAGAGAAATATCCGTTTTATCACAAAAAGAAAACAGGCGAAGAGACCATTCACGTGCTGGAAGAAGACTTTTACAACTACAGAAGCGATATCGACCTCAATAATTTGGAGCTCTCCTATTTTAGACCGTATTACACATTCATGAAATACCATCTCGGCAACCTGTCGTATATGGCCTGTATGAAAAAGTGCGAGACGGACCAAGTGGCCGAAATAGACCGCTTACACTTCAACAAACACAAATTGAAATTGGTTGATAGCCTGGTTAAAGAGACGCAAATCAGGGATATGCTTTTCCGAAATATCGCAATGGATTACTTGCTGCGCGAGCACCGTTCCGATGAGGCCTGCGAAACCTTTGTAAAACAATTTGAGTCATTGTCTACCAACGAAGAGCACAAGAACGAGATAAAAATGCTTTACAATGGTATCTTGAATTTGCAACCCAACAGCGAGGTCCCAGACCTCCATATTTTGAATACGGACAATCAATCCATAGCATTAAAAGATATCAGCAAAGACAAAAACACCGTATTTTATTTTTGGACCGCTTCCCAGAAAAGACACATGCGCAAAGTATTGGGCCATGTAGCCAATTTGGAGAAAAAACATCCTAACCACCAGTTCATCGGCATCAGTTTAAAGACAGGTCACCCACAATGGCTAAACATCCTTGACGAGTACAGCTTGGATGTCTCCAAACAGTATAGAGGGGATAATTTCAAAGAGGTACAAACCGCAATGATTGTCGATGGCTTGAACAAATGCGTTATTGCCAAGGATACACTCATTGTGGACGCCTTCGCTAACCTCTACAAATCCTTTTAAATAAAAAAACCCCGGTGCTTTCGCACCAGGGTAATGTTATCTTCTACAGCTTAACTTAGTACTTAAGCGTTTCCTTTTTGATAATCTGCTAAGAACTTGGCCAACCCGCTATCTGTTAAAGGGTGCTTTAATAAGCCTTCAATAGCTGACAATGGACCGGTCATCACATCAGCACCAATCTTTGCACAGTCAATGACGTGCATGGTGTGACGCACAGATGCTGCTAAAATTTGTGTTTCAAATCCGTAGTTGTCATAAATGTGACGAATCTCAGAAATCAAATTCAAGCCATCGGTTGAAATATCATCCAAACGACCAATAAAAGGAGAAACATAAGTGGCACCTGCCTTAGCCGCCAAAAGGGCTTGACCTGGCGAAAAAACCAACGTACAATTGGTCTTGATGCCTTTATCTGAAAAATATTTAAGGGCTTTTACACCATCTTTTATCATAGGAACTTTCACTACGATTTGCGCATGCAATTCGGCAAGCTCCTCCCCTTCTTTGACCATGCCGTCAAAATCAGTGGATACTACTTCAGCAGAAACATCACCCTCTACAATATTGCAGATATCAACGTAATGCTTCAAAATATTATTGGTTCCAGTAATACCTTCTTTTGCCATCAGTGAAGGATTGGTGGTTACTCCATCCAACACTCCAAGCTGCTGGGCTTCCTTGATTTGGTCCAAATTGGCGGTATCAATAAAAAATTTCATCGAAAATGAATTTTAAGTTTGTTTTTAAGTCCTGTAAAACTACAATTTATAATGGTTGAGCAACAGCTTTTCATATACTTTATCCGGAAGGATTTTTTTCAATCGGAGTGAAAATTTTTGCAGAAAAGTACCCACGGGAACATGCACTTTAGGATGGGGTTTTTGCAGAATTTTATAAACCTGCTCTGCAACATCTTTTGGGTCTTCGCCATCATCTACATGTTCATCAATCGTAGCCAAGCTATTCGCATAGGAGGTTTTATAAGGAGAATCATCCAAAACCGGAGCGTGATAGCGCCCTGCTGCTATATTCGTGGCAAAGTCTCCCGGTGCAATATTGGTGATGGCCACGCCAAAACTTTTGACTTCCATACGCAGCGCTTCGGTCAAAATGGAAAGTGCACCTTTGGAAGCGGAGTAATAACCACGATAGGGCAAGCCCATAAATCCAGCAATTGAAGTAATATTGATGATAAGTCCCCCATTTTGTTTCCTCATTTGCGGCAACACGGCATTTATCATGCGCACTGGTCCATGAAAGTTGATTTCAAAAACATTATCGATTTCGGTCTTGGGCGTTTCCTCAACAGGACCCGTAATCCCGACCCCCGCGTTGTTGATGAGTACGTCCAAACGGCCTTCCTTTTCTATAACCAAGTCAATAGCCTTGGTAATCGTTTTAGGCTCACGAACATCAAGCTCGAGCAATTGAAAATCTGAAAAGTCGGGATGTTTGGCTTTGTTTCGGGTGGTGCCGTATACGGTAAGGCCTTTTTGGGTCAAATGTGTACCGATGGCCCTGCCAATACCCGATGAACCGCCCGTAATCAAAACAACCTTGTGATGCATGTGAAAATGCTTGAAAAAAGGGAACAAAAAAAGGCAAGCTACCTACATCGCACCGCTACGACCGCATACCCTTGCTGCGTTCCCACCCTGGGGGATTTTGCAGGAGCTGGTCGTGTAGGACTTGCCAAAGGCAAATATACGACCTTTTAAATTTGCCGCAATGCGCTTACATGCTTAATTTCGATTACTGGTAAAAGACCATAAAACGCTCATCATGTCGAAATGTATTTTAGGAGGTTTTGCCCTGCTGATTTTATCCTGCGGAGGCAATCAAGACCCAACTACGTTTTTTGAAATCCAACTGGAAGGCAATCCAAAAAAACTACCGAATGGCACTACATTAGGGGTGGCTATCAAAAACAAAAAGGATATTGCTATCGACAAAGTCGCGTACTATTTGGATGGAAACGAGCTGCCGGTTTCAAACGGAAAAATTACTTTGAACACGGAACGTTTGGGCAACAAGGAAGTTACCGCCAAAATAGACTTTGAAGAGGGTTCCGTAGAGATTGAAAAGGACATTCAGTTGCTTTCATCCAAAACGCCAGAGGTTTATACCTATGAAATCAAAAACGTCTTTCCGCACGACCCCTCCTCGTATACGCAAGGGTTGGAATTTGCCCAGGACACGCTGTATGAAAGCACTGGAAAAGAAGGGCGCTCAAAGGTGCGAAAGTTGGATTTCACCAACGGAACCATCTTTCAAGAAATTGATATGGAATCCTCCGTTTTTGGAGAAGGCATTACTCTCTTGAACGATAAACTGTTCCATCTCACTTGGAAAAATGGCATCGGCTACGTGTACGACCCTAGTTCATTGGAAAAAATCAAAAACTTTAGTTATGGGGAAAGTCGCGAAGGCTGGGGACTTTGCAACGACGGCAAGCAATTGTACAAGAGTGATGGCACCGAAAAAATCTGGACGCTAGACCCTGAAACCTTAGAGGAGACAGGCTACATTGAAACCGTAACCCATAAATCCATTTTCAATAAGGCCAACGAACTGGAATATGTAGACGGTAAAATCTACGCCAACGTATACCAGAAAGAAAGCATGATGATTATCGACGCCGCTTCTGGAGCTATTGAGGGGGTTGTGAACTTCGGTGGACTCAAAAGCAAGGTCACCCAAGGCGGAAAAGATTGGGACGATTTGAATTCCGTGCTCAATGGGGTAGCCTATCACCCAGAACGGGGCACCTTTTTCGTTACCGGTAAAAATTGGGATAAAATGTTCGAAGTCACCATTTCCAAAAAGCCCTGATGGTTGTCTTTGAAAAGGAATATACCGTCCAAAAAGAAGATATTGACGAACTGGACCATGTAAACACCGTTCGCTACCTCGACTGGGTACAAACCATCTCGGGCGAACATTGGAACGAAGCGGTACCTCCTGAGGCGCGCGAAGGCTGGATTTGGGTCGTTCGAAAGCATACTATTGAATATCATATCCCCGCTTTACTCGGGCAAACCTTGCGCTTGCGCACCTACATCAAACAACAAGCTGGGCCAATTTCAACACGAATCGTAGAGATTTTGGACAATAAAACGGGCAAAAAACAGGTTACAGCAATAACCGATTGGTGCCTTTTGGATGCGGCAAGCTTACGTCCGCGTAGAATACCCGAATCCATAGCCAAAGTCTTTATACAACATTGATGGGTAACCTGTGGAAGGCCATTGTAGGAGCCGCCCTTTTTGTTTGCATTGTTTTTGCTGCCGGATGTCGCGAAGATTTCGAATTCGCCCCTTCGACCGGCTCGCTTAGCTTTTCAAAAGACACCGTTTTTTTAGATACGGTTTTCGCCAATATTGGCAGCAGTACCTACCAACTCAAAGTATACAACACGCTCAATTCTGATATCTCCATCCCCTTTATTGGCTTAGAAAGTGGCGAAAGCAGCAGCTACCGCCTCAACGTAGATGGCTTGCCCGGAAAAACCTTTAGGGATATTCCCCTTTTGGCGCAAGACAGCCTGTTCATCTTTATTGAAATTACTGCGCCTACCCCTTCGGAAGGAAACACTGAATTTTTGAATACAGATTTCATCACTTTTGGTGAAGGTGCCAATACCCAAAGAATTCCGTTGGTCACTTTAGTGAAAGATGCCATTTTTCTATATCCCGCTACACAATCAAATGGCACGCAGGAAACCCTTCCGATTGGTTTGGATGAAGAAGGCAATGAAATTCGTATCAGCGGATTTTACCTAACGGATGATGAACTGAACTTCACTAGTGAAAAACCCTATGTGATTTATGGGTACGCAGCTGTCGAAGATGGCAAAACCCTTCAAATGGCTCCTGGTACTCGAGTACATTTCCATAATGATTCAGGAATATTGGTAGAGGCTGGCGGCAATCTGCAAATCAATGGTGCGGTTAGCGAAGACCCCGAAATATTGGAAAACGAAGTGATATTCGAAGGCGACCGATTGGAACCTGATTTCGAAAACGAATCTGGGCAATGGGGTGCCATTTGGTTTCGAGCAGGAAGCGTAGGCAACCAAATCAAAAACTTGACCTTGAAAAATGCAACCATCGGTCTTTTGGTTGAGGGTGACCCGGAAAACACGAATAACACCCTAACCCTTCAAGAAAGTCAAATACTCAATAGTTCCCAAGAGAACCTGTACGCACGTGCGGGCCGCATCACAGCGCGCAATAGCGTTTTTGGAGGCGCCAACGGCGTGTCAGTATTCCTTGAGGCTGGCGGGGCTTACCAGTTCAAGCATTGTACGCTGGCCAACTATGCACTGAGAAGAATGCGTTCAAACCCTACTTTGGTGATTTCCAATGAGAGCCTAATCCAAACGGATGGTTTGGTGAATGCCTTGGAAGAAGCCAGCTTTGTAAATTGCATCATTGATGGCAACCTACAGCAAGAACTCCAATTGACGGAAAACACAGCCGCACCTTTCACCTTCCGATTTGACCACGTGGCGCTGAAATTTCCAGAAAGCGGTTTTGATGACGAACCGCTATACGATTTCAGTAATTCATTACGCTACAATCAAATTCTTCAAAATGTAGAATTGGAATTCATTTCACCCAATACCAACGAATTTCAAATTCAAGAAAACTCCGCTGCCATTGATGCTGGTTTTTTGGAAACCTTGAACCCTATCCTCTTCGATATTTTGGAAAGAAATCGTACAACACCCCCAGACTTAGGCGCCTACGAATTTGTAGGAGAAAATTGATTTTGTAAGAAAGTGGTAGTTTTTTAACATGTATTTTTAACAAATTACGGATTATCCACAATTTTTTTAAGGGAAAACTGCAATGGGTTTGTTTCACCCGTTAGTAACTTGCACCCAGCTAGTTACAATGGATTATACCTACACCATAATAGACTCTGACGCCAAGTCAAAATTGCAAATACAAGTCTTTCTTGAAGAGTATGCCGATTTTGTTTTTGCCGAAAGTGCTTCCGACGCCATCAACGGGCTTCATGTCATTTTAAAGTATTCTCCAGATGTAATTCTCATTAATTTGAATGAGGATGGCATGTCTTATTTTCAAATGGTAACCGAGCTGCACCAGTACATGGATACCCTTCCTATTATAATAGGATACTCCACTTCAAAAAAGTACGCATACAACGCCATTAAAAGCGGGTTTTTCGATTACTGGATTCTGCCTCACAACGAATTCGACGTTCGTAAAAGTATTTTCCGCTTGCGCCGACAGTACCCGAAAGATGCCAAACCTGCTACCATTTGCTTAAAATCGTACAACGACTACCGGTATTTGGATACCAAAGACATCCTCTATCTCAAGTCAGACAACAATACTACCGATTTCTTTATGCACAACGGCAAAGTGGTAAGTGCCTACAAAACCTTGAAGTCTTTTGAAGAAATGCTTCCTGAGAATTTTATCCGCATTCACCAAAGTTACATTCTCAACAGCCGTTACGTATCGCGCATCAACTATGGTAGAAGCATTCTTACGCTAAAGAACAACAAAGATCGCGAAATTCCGTTTTCTAAAAAATACAAAGAGCGCATTGACGGCCTAAAGCAGCAGCTCTCCAAAAGTGCCGTAGGCGTGTTGGATTAATCCAATTCTTGTAAAATCCATTCAAATACCCTGAATTCAAGTCTGTTTACTCTCAGAATTCGGCAATAGCCTCGTACGCTAAGCCACCAAAGTAGTTTTGACCTAGAAACTAATCAAAATTAATACTTAGGATTATGAAACAACTATTTGGATTCGCAGCAGTTTTGGTAATGGCTTTAGGAATGATATCATGCGAAGCAGAAAGTGATGTACAAGACACCGAAGCGCTTTTTGAAACTTTAGAGGTACAAGGAACAGGTGGGGACGAAGAAGAAGTTGAAGAGCGAAATGCAGGATAGAAGTAAGCTTGTATTTACCCAGTAGATTAATTTTTTTTTAAATCATATACGCCAACAGAATTTACTGTTGGCTTTTTTTGTTGTTAGTCTCATATAGTCCTTCATTTTTCAATAAGGCTTAGTAGCTTTTTGCTATCTTGTAGTAAAACAACCTGGGGCTTGCCCTATTTTTCAACCAAAAAAATTTTGAAAAAACTGCTATTTCTTATAGGCTCAATCCTAGCCCTTAACTGTGATCAGAAGGTTGATTATGAAATGGTTACGGAGGATTCAAGACTTCCTAAAGCTGTTCAAATAGCTCGAGATAGTACCCAACTTTCAACCGAGGAGAGAAAACAATTTTTGATTCAAGGGTTGGATGAGTTAAATCGTTCTAAAACCGACTCTACCTATTTAGACAACCTATCAAGAGTTTCATTAATCAGTCTTAGGTTAAAAGATTCTGTTCTTTTCAAAAAAACTAATGCCATGGTTCATGCTGCCGCGCTAAAAGCAGAGAACTACAAGGTTTTAGGAGAATCACAATGGGATATTGCCGCTTATCACCGTAACAAGGGAGCGCTAGATAGTGCATATTTTTATTATCGAAGAGCGTTAAAATATTTTGAAGGGATGCCCGTGGACTCATCTTCTCTATCTATAAAGGAGCGAATGCTTTATAGCATGGGGCAAATGCAGGAGGATTTTAAGGATTTCTTAGGCGCTGAAAGTAATATTACGCGAGCAATTCGAATTTATGATGACCTCAATGACTACAGAAGACTTCATTCCTCCTATAATATGCTTGGAGTTATCTCAAATGGAAAAAAACAATACGACAAAGCACTTGAGTATTACAATACAGCTAGAGTCTATATAGATAAAGTTGATAATCAAAAAAGTCGTTGGCTCAATCAGAATAACATCGCTCATATTGTTCTACGGAAAAAAGACTATTCTGAAGCGTTGGAGCTATATGAAAGACTACTAAATGACCCCGAACTAATTTCTGAGTACCCTCGAGTATACGGCAAAGCACTTATCAGCAGCACCTATGCCAAGTTTAAAATGGGTGAGCAAGGAGAAATCTTGAACCAAGGTTACCAAGAAGCGTTAAAAGTTTATAAAGAAATTGATGACTTAGATGACATCGCAAGAGCCCATCACTTTATTGCAGAATTATTAACTGCCCAAAATAGACCTGCCGAGGCGGTTGCCGAAGCAAAAATAGCCTTGGAATTGGCTAAAGAAACTCATAAAAATGAGCGTCAACTAGAAGTCCTCCGCCTGCTCACCGAATTAGATGCTAAAAATGCAGTGGCCTACTCCAACGACTACTACGCCTTAAGCGAACAAATCAAAGAGGAAGAACGCACCAAACGGGACAAATTCGCGCGCATTCGTCTGGAAACCGACCAAGTGATTGAACAAAACACCGTGCTTACCCGCCAAAAACAAATTTGGATTGGTGTAGTTGTGGGGCTTACACTGCTCGGGATTGACATTTTTATGATAATTTCGCAGCGC
>CALBPG010000053.1 GCA_937899065.1 uncultured Allomuricauda sp. | reverse complement strand
TTTTGATGGTGGTAACGGATATGGCTTCTGGATAAATGACTGCTGGGCTCGAACTCTACGCAGCACTTCTAGATAAGGGTATTAATACTGGATTTGTACCCACCGGTCAAATAGGAATTACCATTATTGGTAATGGCATTCCACTTGATGCAATAAAAGTGGACCATGCTGCCGGTTCGGTGCAAGAAGCAGTCCTGGAACAAAAAGACAAAGATGTCATTATTATTGAAGGACAAGGATCTTTTGCGCACCCTGGAAGTACCGCTACCCTACCCTTAATGCGCGGATCGCAACCTACACATCTTATTCTGTGCCATAAAGCGGCGCATGACCATCTGCGCTATCCGGTATCCCATATTCCCATTCCGCCTTTGGATGAGTTCATTCGCTTAAATGAATCCATGACAGGTGTATGCGGTTCACAAATACAGGCCAAAACTCTGGGCATTGCTTTAAACACGGTTGGGCTATCTGATGAAGAAGCAGAACAGAAGGTTGCCGAAACGGAAAACAAAACAGGGCTTCCTACCACGGATGTTATTCGTTTTGGTATTGACAAATTATTGGATGCGGTTTTGAATTCTTAAAAACCTTGTTCTTTAGCGTTTACCAAGGAAGCCAAGGGAATTCCACTATCTTTGCGCTGCTAGAAAAAGAACATGCAACAGATTCATTCCAAAACTCTTCAAGATTTAGAATTCGACACGGTGCTAAACCAACTTTCAGCTCGGTGCAATACGGAGTTGGGTAAGGTTGCGGCCCAATCTGTTCAGCCACTATTGGATGAAACGTACCTTATGGATTTATTGGGTCAAACTTCGGAGTATCTTGCCTCTTTTTCGAATGAAAATCGAATTCCCAATCATGGTTTTGATGCTATCGACAAGGAATTGAAATTACTAGGTATTGAAAATACTACGGTCGAGTTAGCAGGCTTTAGAAGAATCAGCAATTTGTGCAGCACCTTCAGCTTGCACAAAAAGTTTTTCAAAAAATTCAAGGAGTACTATCCGTTGCTATTTGCCTTTTCACAACAATGGGAGGAAAATACAGGCATCCCAAAGGAAATTGAAAACGTCATCGACCGTTTTGGTGAAATTCGAGATTCGGCCTCATTGGAATTGAAGCATATCCGAATGCAGATCAATGAAGTGCGCGGGAAAATCAACCAAAGTTTTGGTGTCGCGCTTCAACGCTACAATTCATTGGATTATCTAGATGATATTCGAGAATCTGTGACGGAAAATCGAAGGGTGCTTGCCGTAAAGGCCATGCATCGTCGTAAGGTAAAAGGCACTGTAATGGGTTCTTCAAAAACAGGAAGTATTGCCTACATCATTCCAGAGTCCACCTTGAATTTTACGAGAGAGCTCAGCAATCTGGAGTATGATGAACATGAAGAAATTCAACGCATTCTAAAGGAACTGACAGACTACATCCGCCCTGAGGCCTATCTTTTAAAAGGGTATCAGGAGTATTTGACCCACATTGATGTTACAGCAGCTAAAGCAAAATATGCTGAAGAGATGAATGCTTTGCTGCCAGAAATCAATACGGAACGGAAGCTGGAACTTCGTGATGCCTATCATCCACTTCTCTTTCTCTCCAACAAACAGAAAAACGAGAAAACTTGGCCTCAAACCATTGCTTTGACAGCCGAGAATCGCATTATTGTTATCTCCGGGCCCAACGCAGGGGGTAAAAGTATTACCCTAAAAACCATTGGATTGCTCCAATTGATGCTCCAAAGTGGTCTTCTGATACCGGTTCATGAGCGAAGTACGGTTTGCTTTTTTGACCGAATCCTGACCGACATTGGGGATAACCAGTCCATCGAGAACCATTTGAGTACGTACAGCTATCGCCTCAAAAACATGAATGCTTTTTTAAAGAAGTGCAATTCAAACACCCTGTTTTTGATTGATGAATTTGGAACAGGTTCAGACCCTGAATTGGGAGGCGCATTGGCCGAAGCCTTCTTGGAAGTCTTTTACGAAAGAGAAGCCTATGGCGTTATAACCACGCACTATGCGAATTTAAAAGCATTGGCTAACGAGTTGCCCCATGTCACCAATGCCAATATGCGATTCAACTCCAAAACCTTGGAACCCACTTTCCAGTTGGTATTGGGAGAAGCGGGAAGTTCGTTCACTTTTGAAGTAGCACAAAAGAATGGTATCCCCTACAGCCTTATCAACAAGGCGAAAAAGAAAATTGAACGCGGAAAAGTCCGTTTCGATGCAACCATAGCCAAGTTGCAAAAGGAACGCAGCAAGATGGTACAAACCGGTTCACGTTTGCAAGAAGAAGAAACCAAAGCGCGTGAAGAAGCAGAGAAACTAGAAAAACTGAATGCCAAAATCAAGACCAAACTTGAGAATTATCAAGAGTTGTACGACCACAACCAACGCATGATTCAGTTGGGCAACAAGGTCAATACCGCAGCTGCGCGCTATTTTATCGACAATAAAAAGCGCCCATTAATTTCCGAAATGCTGCGTATCGTGGAAACCGAAAACAGCAAGCGGAAGAAAACCACCGCAAAACAGGCAAAAGCGAAACAAAACCAAAAGAAACAAGTTGCCCAAGAACTAGAAGCAAAAATCAAGAAAGTCCGGGTTGCCAAAAAAGTAGAACAAAAAAAGGTAGAACAAGCTGAAAAGAACAAACCCCGTCCTGTATTCAAAATTGGTGACCGAGTTCGTATGTTTGACGGTAAAGCTATTGGAAGCATTGATGTTTTGGAAAAAGGAAAGGCCGTAGTCAACTATGGCATGTTCACCACAAAAGTGAGCGTAGAACAATTGGAACTGGTGGAAGCAAAAAAATGAAAAGGTCCTATACCCTATATCAAAAAGGCTTGTCGATAAGCACAGACATTTTCGTGTATAATGACAAAGTGTGTATCCGGGAAAATAGCAATAGTGGAGAACACTTTACCTATGTGTCCAAAGATTCGGAAACTGCGCTTTTGAAAGTTTTGGAGGCAAAACCGTTTTTGCAACGTCTTTTTACGCGAAAGAAACCCGATGTTTCCGAACGCAAACTTAGCATATTGGCCTTAATGGCCGAAAAGTTCACGGATATGGAAAAAGATCCTGACCCGAAAATCCGAGCCTTTTTCAAAAAACACGAAATCAAATATACCACCGACTATTGGCCTGATTCCGATAGATTCTGATAAAGCCATAAAAAAACAGCCGGCATCAAGTTGTTGAATCCACAACCTTGGGTCCGGCCATAGTTCCTTTTACAGAGTTCAATTCTTCTGCCCCACCCAAGTTCCAGTTTGGTCCCTTTGGGTGTCTACCCAAGTGCCACTAGCAGTGTTATCTTCCTCTAGTTGCCCAACAAACTCTCGATTTTCTGAATTGCCAAGCGTAGCAGATAATGTGCCATTGCTGGAAACACTACCACTAATAGCTGCGGAATCAGTTGTAAATGTAGAGGTGGCGGTTCCGGTTACCTGACCGGAAGCATTGACGTTTACCG
>CALBPG010000052.1 GCA_937899065.1 uncultured Allomuricauda sp. | reverse complement strand
CGAAACCTTGACTGACCCAGAGTTAAGGGTCAAACACCTGCGCCCAACAGGACATGGGTATTCTATCAAAAAGCGACAGGCGAAAGGAGAGGCCCTATATCGAATGCGCTACGGATTGGTTTTGACCAAAATTGCCGCATTGAAAATGGCAATGCAAGCGAAAAGTCCGAAGTTGTTCTTCCAAATCCTGCTGGGGTATTGTAAAGGATTTTTTGGCAAAGTTCCTCGATACGTAACCGCAGAAGAGGGCGCTTTTATCAGGAAGTATCGGTGGTCTGGTATTCGGCGCAAACTTTTCGCTTAATCCTGCTCCAAAACTGCCGGAATAGTCTCTCCTGTTGTTCCATTTGGAAATGCAATTCCCAACAAAGAAGCTACTGTTGGTGCAATATCTGGAATCTCGGTACGGTCAACTGTACTTCCTTTTCGAATGCCATTTCCAAAAAACAATAAAGGAACATGAGTGTCGTAAATCATTGGGGAACCGTGGGTGGAACCGGTTGGCCAATAGCTGGCAAAACCCGGTCGAAGTACAAACAGCACATCGCCTGAGCGTTTCGGATGATATCCCATCTGAAGCACATAGGGCACGCCTTTGGTATATTCATGCTGCCACATTTGATACCCGGTGTATACTTTATCGATTCCAGGGTAGTCTATAATTTCATGTGCAATCGTCTCTTGGGCCTTCCGTAAATCAATATCAAGATTGGCTACCACCTTATGGTCTAAAAAAACTTGATTGTTGGATATATTTTTGACGATATCCGTAGTACCATAATGATATTTCAAAAACTCTTCAAGGCGTTCCTTACTTTTTTTGTCATTGAAATAGCCGGCAGGTACTTTTTGGTCCTTTAAATAATTTGGAACATGAATGGCACCATGGTCCGCAGTTAAAAACAAAGTATACGCACCAATGCCCACTTTTTCATCCAAGGTAGTAAGCAGTCTGGCCAGGTCCTGATCCAAACGTAAATACGTGTCTTGAATTTCTTTGGAATTGACCCCAAACTTATGACCGATGTAATCCGTGCTTGAAAAACTAACCGCTAAAAAATCCGTAATGGCATCTTTCCCTAGGGATTCATTTTCAAGGGCTTCTAGGGCAAAATCCATGGTGATGCTATTGCCGTAAGCTGTATACTTCAGAATTTCAAAATCTTTTTCCTTGCTTAGCATATTGGGTGTGGCATGGGGAAATACCGGAGCCGTTTCATCCTTAAATGGAGTTTCATAAGGACTTTTATCCGGACCACTTTCAGTATACGTTGAGATATCTTTTAGCGTTTTCCAAGGTTTCTTGTATTTGGTAATCGCATCCGAGGCATTGAATTCCTTTACCCATTTTGGTAGTTCTGCCATGTAATAACTACTACTTATCCATTTCCCGACGGCATTTCCTTCAAACCAATAGGCTGCCTTTGCCATATGCCCCCCGGGCAACACCCCACCCCTATCCCTTAAATCCTCCTCAAAGTCTTTTCCGCGTTTTTGCGTATGCAATCGCAATTGGTCGGTGATGGTGCTAGACAGCATACGATGTGGTGACATTTGGCCCGCTTTTGAATCCGTACCCACAGATTTATACGTCTCATCTCCCGCACAATACACTTCTTTATCATGAGCTGAATCATACCAATTGTTTCCAATAATTCCATGAGTTCCGGGAGTAGCACCTGTATATACCGAAGCATGGCCAGGTCCTGTGCTTGTAGGGGCATAATTATAGTGATGGTTTTTACATGTAAAACCTTCCCGAATCAAACGTTTGAAACCATCATCTCCGTAGTGGTCCCAAAATCGGGTTAAATAATCATAGCGCATTTGATCTACGATAACACCCACTACCAACTTGGGTTTGGAAGCAATTTCTAGAGGGGGAACGGTTTCAACCTTATTCTTCTTTTTGCGCTGGGCGGATACATTCAATCCCAAAAAAAGAACCAATCCCCAAAAAAAACATTTACTGCCCTTCATTCTGTGTAAGTTGAATTAAATCCTTTCAATATTACTTCGTTAAAATTTAATTGACGGCCAAATGCGCAGCAATATTCTTATTTTTATCCACCGAAGCTGATTATTAGTTCATGAATTATCTGGAAGCGATAGGTAAATACTTCATAATGGTTTGGGAAGTATTTAAAAAACCAACCAAATGGTCCATTATGAGATCCTTGATTCTCAAGGAAATAGATGAGCTGATTTTTGGTTCATTGGGTATTATTGTATTCATAGCGTTTTTTATTGGCGGTGTTGTGACCATACAGACCGCGTTAAACCTCAACAATCCTTTTTTACCAAAAAGCCTTATTGGTTTTGCCACAAGACAATCCGTTATTTTGGAATTCGCACCAACCTTTACTTCCATAATCATGGCAGGTAAGGTAGGTTCTTATATCACTTCCAGTATTGGCACCATGCGTGTTACAGAACAGATTGATGCCTTAGAAGTTATGGGGGTCAATTCCTTAAATTATTTGGTTTTACCAAAAATCATCGCCATGTTAATGTACCCTTTTGCAGTGGCCATTGCCATGTATGTGGGTATTTTAGGCGGTTGGATTGCTGCCGTTTTTGGTGGTTATGCACCAAGCGGAGAATTTATTAAGGGGCTACAAATGGAATTTGAATCATTTCATGTGACCTATGCATTTATAAAGACCTTAATATTTGCCTTTGTAATTGCAACAGTACCATCCTATCATGGGTTTTTTATGAAAGGTGGAGCTTTGGAAGTAGGTAAAGCCAGTACAACCTCATTTGTCTGGACCAGTGTGGTTATCATTATACTTAATTATATATTAACTCAATTAATGCTTGGCTAATGATTGAGGTAGAAAACGTACATAAGTCTTTTGGAGATTCTCATATTTTAAAAGGAATTTCCACTTCTTTTGAACAGGGGAAGACCAACCTCATCATTGGACAAAGTGGTTCGGGAAAGACCGTGTTTCTAAAATGTCTTTTGGGATTGTTTCAGCCCGAAGAAGGGAATATCGTATACAACGGACAGAATTACTCTGAATTGAAGTTGGATGAACAACGGAACTTGCGCCAAGAAATGGGAATGGTTTTTCAAGGCAGTGCCCTGTTTGACTCCATGACGGTAGAGGGTAATGTGAAGTTCCCTTTGGAGATGTTCACCAAACAGAGCAAGAGCGAAATGAATGACCGCGTGGATTTTGTCCTCAAACGGGTAAACTTATCGGATGCTCACGAAAAATATCCTTCTGAGATTTCTGGGGGGATGCAAAAAAGGGTTGCCATTGCCCGGGCGATTGTGATGAATCCAAAATATTTGTTTTGCGATGAACCAAATTCGGGACTTGACCCTAAAACGGCTATCCTTATCGACAACCTTATTCAAGAAATCACTCGGGAATACAACATCACCACGGTTATCAACACCCATGACATGAATTCGGTAATGGAAATTGGTGAGAAGATTATCTTCTTGAAAAATGGATTCAAAGAATGGGAAGGTACTAACAAAGAAATCTTCAAAACCGACAACGAAGCGGTCACTAACTTTGTGTATTCATCAGAGCTTTTCAAAAAGGTTCGTCAGATGTACCTAGAAGAGCGAAACTAATTCCGCAGACCAAAAACTTCTTATAGTGCTTCTCTCACGCGCAAAGTGGAATCTTTGAGACGAAGCTTAAGCCATTTCTGCAATTTCTCCGTATCAGTTTTTTTGTCTTTTCTACGGGTTTCTTTTTTCCAACGTACTTCCATAATGGGAATAGTGTCCATCTTCTTGAAATTCGTGCTCACCTGATACGCAAAACCAATGCCTTCCACATTTTGATAATTCGCCTTGATTTCGGCGCCAATAGCATCTACGGGAATCTGTTTTCCAGCAGTTTTGGAAAGCTCTGCTATCGTCTGCTCCAACAATTCGATTTGCTGGTCTTTGCTTAGTAATTCCGCTTTGTTGCGTTCGTACAGTTCACTGACGTAGTTGAACTTTTCTTGCGAATCATCACGCCCCCCTTGTAAAACCCGAAACTCGGTGTCAACCAAACGAGAATACTTGTTTTTTTGGGTACGCCAGGTATTGATGACATTATCGGGAATCAATTCATCTCCCATACATACCAGCTCAATTAAGGGTTCTTTGCCTTCACGAAATTCGATTTTGGTCAAATTGTCTACGTAGCGTCCCGCACCATTAAATTGATACACCTCAATGGTTTCCTTCAAAAACACTTGTGCTTGTTTTTTGAAAAGCGATTCTTGAAAAACGTTGTAAAAGGTTATCCCAGCCGGAATCATAACCGCAATTCCAATGACAGACGCCACCCGCGCAATAAACCGTCGCCGTTTGGAATTGGCATAGCGCACCATGGGGAAACGAAGAAATTTCACCACCAAAAAGGTCGCGAGACCAATAAATATGGTGTTGATGGTAAAGAGGTACATCGCCCCCCAAGCATATTCAAACTTATTGATGGCCAAACCAAAACCGACGGTACACAGTGGCGGCATCAGTGCTGTTGCGATGGCTACACCAAAAATCACACTGGCAATGGTTCCCTTTTTTGCACGAGCGATAACCAAGGCCAATCCCCCGAAAAAAGCAATCAGTACATCGCGAATATCGGGTTTGGTCCGCGCTAAAAGCTCTGATGATTCATCCCGTAGCGGAAAAAGATAGAAAAATAAGAATGCCGTGAACACACTAAGCACTACCATCACTGCAAAGTTCTTGAGGGAACGCCGTAAGGTATCAATATCATTAATCGCCAAGGAAAGCCCCATACCCAAAATAGGACCCATTAGGGGCGAAATCAACATCGCTCCGATAACCACTGCGGTAGAATTTGCATTTAAGCCGATGGAGGCGATAAAAATGGAGCAAATCAGAATCCACGAAGTATGCCCTTTAAAAGGAATGTCAGCAATAATGGATTCCTTAGTGGCCGCCGCATCGGTATTGGTTCGAATTTCCAAAAGTTCGGAAAGGAACTTACGAACGCTGGCAAAAAGTCCTTTGAAATCCTTTTTTACTTCTTCTCCACTATCTGGCGTTTGTGCCGGGTTTTGGTTCGGGTTGGTTTGCATATGCTTTAGGTGTATTGTTCACCAAAAGTATCTTTTACTTTTTTCAATACTTTTTTGATGTCTTGTTGTTTCGCTTTGGGATAAATAAGCAATACATCTTCCTTATCCACAATAATATAATCTTCAACACCATCCACTACCACAATTTTATCTTTTGCAGTTCGAATCATGTTGCCTTTGGCATCTTCTATCAAAACTCTTGCGCCCACACTGGCATTGTCCGCATCGTCTTTATCCAACTTATCGTAAAGGGCGCCCCAGGTACCCAAATCATTCCAATCAAAAGACGCGGGCAAAGTATAAATGGCGTCGGACTGCTCCAAAATCGCGTAGTCGATGGAAATATTTTCTGCTTGACCGTAATGCTCATCGATAAAGGTCTGCTCATCTTTAGTGTTGTAGCACCACTCCCCTTTCTCAAAAAGACTATACTGTGTGGGCTGATAGGTCTTAAATGCTTCGACTATGGTTTTTACACCCCACATGAAAATACCTGCGTTCCAGAGAAAATTTCCTTGACGTAAAAACTCTTTGGCCGTTTCGTAGTCAGGCTTTTCTCTAAATTGAGACACTTTTTTTATAGGCAGGTCACTTTCCTTTTCATACTCAATATACCCAAAACCTGTATTGGGAAAGGTCGGACGGATACCCAAAGTGCACAAAACTGCTTCTTTTTCACATTTGTCAAAACAAGCCGTCACATCTGAAACAAAAGAATCTTCATCCTCAATCCAATGGTCACTTGGCGCAACCACCATTACCGCATCGGGATTCATTTTTCGAATCTTCAACGCCGCATACAGAATGCAGGGAGAGGTATTCCGCATGGCAGGCTCCAAAACCACCTGATTAGGTTGCATCATGGGTAATTGCTCCAAGACCAAGTCGTTGTATCGGGCATTGGTGAGCACCAAAATGTTTTCGGTGGGTACAAAACGGTTCAAACGCTCAAAGGTTTTTTGGATGAGTGTTTTGCCTGTACCAAGCATATCATGGAACTGTTTGGGATAGGATGCGGTACTCACTGGCCAAAATCGGGAACCTACACCCCCTGCCATAATTACGGCGTAATAATTTTTGTTCATGTTTTAATCTAGTATGTGTAGTGCACGATTTCCAAAACATAGCGCCTTGGCTTTTGTGCAAACTATAAACTTATTGAATCAATTCAACCTCTGCATTGGGTTGAAACAAATATACTTTTCCACTACCCAACTCCACGCACTCGTAGCGTTTAATTCGTTTATTTCCCTTTTTAAATAGTTTACCGTTATAAATCCGGAAAGTACTGCCTTCAGGAATTTCAAAAACGTATTGGTTTACCCGTTCTTTCGCATCATACGCTTTTAACGCAATGGATAGTCTAGCATCCGTACTACTACTCGCTTTAGGGTTTTTAAAATGTTGTGCAATCAAGGGAAGTAGGGCGCTTGGAAAAATTTCAGGACGGATAAAAGGAATCATCAAATGTTGAAACGTTCGTTTCCATTCCAAACCATGGGGTTTGATGCGACGTCCAAACTTTTCAAAAGCGACCAGGTGCGCAATTTCATGCACCAAGGTTATCAAAAAACGGTATGGATTTAAGGATGCGTTCACGGTGATTTGATGACCACCCCCCGGCATTCTCCTGTAATCTCCATGTCGTGTTACCCGATGGTTGACCACTTTTAAATGAACCCCGTGGGTTTTGATAAGCTCAAAACAGGGTTCTACCGCACGTTCCGGAAGGTATTTTTGCAAAGTTGCATTCACTACCCCAAAATTAGGGGTTTATCGGTTATGTTGGGATACTAACAGAAACCTCGTGGTTTTATAAACTTGATTCGCTGTCAATAAACCTGCTGAAAGAGAATTCTTTCAATTCATGAATTGAAAGAAGGGTTTCATCAATTTGGAACTGTTTAGTTCTGTTCTATTCCGGTTCTTGGGGAAACATCCAAAAAAACCCGAATGAACGAAACGCTCCATAATCTCAGAGGTTATCTCAATAGAATTCATATTGAGGATTTGAAAGGCCTAGAAAAAATCCATCTACAAAAACGAAAAATCCAACAAACGCTCAAGTACTGGATTCTTTCAACTGCGGTTTTCGCCTTGTTGGTCAGTCTGGAAAGTGACTATGCGCTGCTGGATATCCAAGAAATCAACTTCTTAGATTTGTTTATCCAATTCTTACTTTTCGTATTCCTTCCTACGACTGTACTTCTGAGCTGCGTGCTCTTCTTAGCTTCCTATCGGTTCAGAAGCAAGCTAAATAGATTTTGTACTGTGGACAAAACGCCATTTAAACTTTTAGAAAAAGAACTTGAGGTTTACTTCCAAGAAAAAAAACAGGGGTAGCAATTCCTTAGTGGTCAAGGAGTAGAGCTACTGACTTGCAACAGCTTTCCATTATAAAATTCCTGTCCCGTCAACGCGAAGTTTTTGATGTAGTTCGCCATTGCCTCGGCGGTTAAAGGCGCTTGATATCCTGGGAAAGCCTCTTCCAACATTTCCGTTTGTACGGCACCTAGCGCCAATACATTAAATGAAGGGCCCGTCTCTTTGAATTCCTCGGCCCAAAGCTCGGTTAATGTGATTACAGCGCCCTTGCTGGAACTATACGCGGATAGACCGGGAAACTTCATGCTTCCCTGTACCCCTCCCATTGAACTTACTGTAACCACATGACCCTTTTTATTCATTTTGGGCAGAACTGCCTGTGTAATTTTGGCCACTCCAAAGACATTAACTTGATATACTTTTTCAAAATCTTCCATGGACATTTCCAAGAAAGGCTGGTTTACCAAACTACCGGCATTATTGATAAGAATGTCCACCGTATCCCAAGAATCCAGAACAGCTTTCAATTGTCTAAAGCTCTCATTACTGGAAAGGTCAAATGGAAACGCAATGACGTTTTCCGATTCCAAATCCAATATGGGTTGGGCATTTCTAGACAAGGCCAACACTTGATGCCCTTCTTCAGAAAACTGCTTGACCATTTCAAAACCAATGCCTCTACTGGTCCCTGTGATGATAATATTTGCCATAGTATAACCCCTTTAATTACATTGAGGCTTGATGTTAAATTACTTGATTTTCACTTCCTGTGTCGATGCGTTGGCCATTCCATCCACAATGGGAATGGCTTTGTTGATTAAATCCGTCATGTGTTTTAGGTTCAGCGCTTCAAGTTCATCATCCACTTTATGGTAAAACATAAAATTGGTGAAATCGAACGTACAAAAGGTATGGGAAGGAACTCCAAATTCCTGATAAAAGGGATAATTATCGGAACGTTGGAATAAATTGTACTCCGCTGCGGTGGGCAAGTATCCTACCCAACCATCTTCAGTGGAATATCCATTAGCGATTTCAGCAAAATTCGATTTATGGTAACCCGTAATGTAGACGCCATAGTCTTTTCCAATCATGGGAACACCGGTCATCTCAAAATTAATCATGAGATACAGATTCAAATCTTCGTTTTTCATCCGTTTAGCCAAATGTTTGGAACCTAGCAATCCTTTTTCCTCAGCACTGAACAAAGCAAATATCAAACTTCTTTTGGCACCGCCTTTCTCTGCAAAATAGCGTGCGATTTCCATAACGGTTGTAGTACCCGTAGCATTGTCATTAGCCCCGTTGGCGATGGCATCTCCCCTATCCAAATTAATAATGCCAATATGGTCGTAGTGCGCCCCAACTATAATCACTTCTTTTTTCAGTTCAGGGTCACTCCCTTCCAGCCAACCCAACACATTAAAGGCAGGTTTTCGAAAGTTGCTCAAAGTATCCCTGTAGGTGGTATAGTAGGGCGGGATACCATGTTTCCTAAAAAAGTCTTCTATATAAACCGCAGCGGTCTCAATACCTTCCGTCCCTGGGTCACGACCTTTGAGGTCATCAGCTGCTAAAAACTCCATAAGCTCTCGAACTTCTACTTCGGAGGTGAAAGTTGTTTTGGATTCGTACGATGTTATATCCTTTTCTTTGGACGAGGTCATTTGCGAAGTGCCACATCCCATGTTTATGAGCAGTATTCCCAAGACAATTTTTTTCAGTGTCATTTACATTTTCCTTAGTGATTAAAGATAAAAAAAGCACCCGAGTCGGGTGCTTCTATTTTGATGTATCTGATTTAAATGCCGTCTGTGGCTATGCCAACATCGTAACTGGATTCTCCAAATACGCACGAAGGGTTTGCAAGAATTGCGCTCCAACCGCACCATCAACCGTTCGGTGGTCACAAGCCAAAGTCACTTTCATTGTGCTGCCCACGACAATCTCTCCGTTCTTGACCACTGGTTTTTCAACAATGGCTCCTACCGACAAAATCGCCGAGTTGGGTTTGTTAATAATAGAAGTGAATTCTAGTATGCCAAACATTCCCAAATTGGAAACCGTAAACGTGCTGCCTTCCATTTCGTCCGGTTTGATTTTTTTGCTACGAGCACGTCCAGCCAAATCTTTTACCGCAGCACCGATTTGCGTCAAGCCCAATTGGTCCGCAAATTTGATTACTGGTACGACCAAACCTTCATCCACCGCCACTGCAACACCCATATGGATATGCTTTTTAAACAGCGTAGCGTCATCAGTCCAAGTGGTGTTGACTTGCGAATGTTTCCGCAAAGCCATGGCACATGCCTTCAAAACCATATCGTTGAAAGATACTTTGGTATCGGGCAAATTGTTGATTTGCGCACGAGAAGCTTTTGCATTGTCCATATCCACTTCAATGGTAAGATAAAAGTGGGGTGCGCTAAATTTGGAAGCACCTAAATGCTTCGTAATGGCTTTACGCATGGAAGAGTTTTTGACCTCTTCCACCATTTCTTCACCTACTGGAGTATATACTTGCACGGTAGGCTGTTGCGGTGCTTCAGCTACTGTTTCCGTCACTACTTTCTCCACAGGAGCAGCGGTCGCCGCAGCAGGCGTATAATTTTCAATATCTCTTTTAACGATACGGCCATGGTCTCCCGAACCTTTTACCGTTGCCAGATTGATACCCTTATCCGCAGCCATTTTCTTGGCCAATGGCGAAGCGAAAACGCGTTGTCCGTCCGATACCGGAGTCTCAGGAGCACTTGTATTTTCAGTTGTTTCAGCTTTGGTCTCGGCAGCAACCTCGGGAGCTGAATCAGCGGTAGCTTCCATTGGAGCATTCAATACGGCAGAAACATCCGTGCCCGCCGGTCCAATCACAGCAAGTAAGGAGTCTACAGGAGCACCTTCGCCTTCTTGTATGCCGATATGCAGTAATGTCCCTGAATAGAAAGACTCAAACTCCATTGTAGCCTTATCAGTTTCGATTTCGGCCAAAATATCACCCTCTTCTACTTCATCTCCCACTTTTTTCAACCAAGAAGCGACAGTACCTTCCTCCATGGTATCACTCAAACGGGGCATTTTAATAATTTCAACACCATCAGGAATCGCTGCGCTTGCCACAGGTGCAGGTGCCGCTTCACTAACGGGCTCTTCTTTTTCGGCCACAGGTGCTGCTTCAGCCGGAGCAGCTTCTGAAGCACTTCCATTCAAAAGGGAAGCAATGTCTTCTCCATCTTCACCAATAATGGCCAAAAGTGAATCTACAGGTGCACCTTCGCCTTCTTGAATACCAATGTGCAACAAGGTCCCTTCATGAAAGGATTCAAACTCCATAGTGGCCTTGTCCGTTTCAATCTCAGCGAGAATGTCACCTTCTTCCACTTTATCCCCTACATTTTTGAGCCATTTGGCCACGGTACCTTCTTCCATGGTATCGCTCAACCTGGGCATGTTGATTACTTCTGCCATTTTCTCTAGAGTTTATGTTGTAAAAATGGATAGTTTTCTTGTTCGTATACGGAATCGTACAATTGTTCGATTGGTGGAAAATCTGAATCTTCAGCAAACTTCTCACATTCGGAAACCAATGCTTTTACGCGAGCATCCATTTCTTTGATTTCGTCTTCGCTAGCATAGACTTTTTCCAGCAATACATCCTTCACATGAGTGATAGGGTCTAGTTTTTTGTATTCTTCAACCTCTTCTTTGGTTCTATAATGTTGCGCATCAGACATTGAATGCCCGCGGTAACGATATGTTTTCATTTCCAAGAAGGTAGGTCCACCTCCTGTTCTGGCGCGTTCAACTGCTTTGTCTACTTCCTTCGCAACGATTGCTGGGTCCATTCCATCTACTGGAGCGCAAGGCATTTCGTAGCCCAGCCCAAGTTTCCAGATTTCGGTGGTGTAAGCCGTTCTTGCAACGGAGGTTCCCATAGCATATCCATTGTTCTCACAGATGAATACGACAGGAAGTTGCCATAACATGGCCAAATTAAAGGTTTCGTGCAAGGAACCTTGACGCACCGCTCCATCTCCCATATAACAAAGGGTTACTGCATCTCTTTTGAAATACTTGTCCGCGAAAGCCAAACCAGCTCCCAAAGGAATTTGACCTCCTACAATGCCATGACCTCCGTAGAAACGGTGTTCTTTGGAAAAAATGTGCATGGAGCCTCCATTACCCTTGGATGTTCCCGTAACTTTCCCGAACAACTCGGCCATCACTTTTCTAGGGTCAACGCCCATACCAATGGGTTGCACGTGATTACGATAAGCTGTAATCATACGGTCTTTGGTAAGGTCCATAGCGTGAAGCGAACCTGCCAAAACCGCTTCTTGCCCATTGTACAAGTGGAGAAATCCACGAACTTTTTGCTGAATGTAGACGGCGGCTAATTTATCTTCGAACTTTCTCCAAAATAGCATGTCTTCATACCACTTAAGATATACTTCCTTTGTTATCTTCTTCATTAATGGTTGTATTAATTAAAGGCTTCCTAAACAAGAAAAGCAAAAATACACTAATATCTGTTTTGTAAAAAGGTTTGAACTTCAAGAATTATCCAAAAAAGAATTGCCGAAGGCGAGGGGCAATATATCTGCAATGGCGTTACAGATATAAATAGGGCCTTCTTCTCCTTGCATCAATAGGCGAATGGGTGAATTCTGCTTCTGTTCATACTCCATCATCGCTTGTCGGCAACTGCCGCAAGGTCCTGCCGGACGGTCAACTACATGGGCCTCTGCCGCCGCACTTATCGCCACTGATAAAACCGCAACATTAGGGTAAATCGCACCTGCTTGGAATATGGCAACCCTTTCTGCGCAAAGACCTGCAGGATACGAAGCGTTTTCTTGATTATTCCCAACCACAATTTCACCATTTTCCAGAAGCACCGCTGCGCCTACCTTAAATCCAGAATAAGGTGCATAGGCATTTTTTCGTGCCTTTATTGCGGCCTCCAAAAGTCGTTTGTCGGGTGCCGCAAGTTCGGCAGTGCTACTACACTCCGTAAATTCAAATTGTATGTGGTGTTTTTTCATGGTGTAGCTTGGCTATATCCCAAAAATAAAAAAACCTGTTCGTGAACAGGTTTTCTTATGATTTTATTATGTGGTAAACGCTTAGTCGTTGAAAAATTCCTCGCCAAAGTTAAAGGTAAGCGAGAAGCGTAAGGTGTTTTCCAAAGGATTTCGTATTTGGGAAGTCGAGAATAAATAGGACAAATCGATTTGCGCCGACTTAAATTTGAATCCAGCACCCAAAGTGGCGAACTGTCTTGCCCCTTTTTCTTCACTTTCGTTGAAATAGCCCCCTCGAAGCATAAAAGCTTCACGGAAACGGTACTCGGCACCAAAGGACCATGTAATTTCTTTTAGTTCTTCACTGAAACCATCAGGAGCATCTCCAAAAGACTCAAAAGCACCGTTCAAGAATCCAATTTGCTGGTATTCGTCATTATCTTCAGCGGTAATTACCCCGTCACCCGTAAAGTCACGTGGGGTAGGCACCAAAAGTTTGTTGAATTCTGTATGAAGACCCAATACGTTGTCAGCATCAAAAATGAAGTCGAAACCTGCTCCAAACCTTAAATTGGTAGGTAGAAAGTTTTCTTGTCCGCCTTCATCGTATTGAATTTTGCCTCCTAAATTGGAAATGTTGAATCCAGCTCTCCATCGCCCGTCAAAACTGCTGTAGGCAATT
>CALBPG010000051.1 GCA_937899065.1 uncultured Allomuricauda sp. | reverse complement strand
CGGGGATGATCCAACACCAGATATTTAGATTTTCAAAATTCATTGTATTGTATTTATGATTAGTGTTTTATTTGAGTGTAACTACGGTGCGGCGGTTTTTGGAACGGCCTTCTTCGGTATCGTTTGAAACCATAGGTTCATCTGGACCTTTTGAATCGGTTAGGATTTTGGAATCCATAATGCCATTGCGAATGAGATAGGCTTTGGCAAAGTCTGCTCTTTCTTTTCCCAATTGAATGTTTGTAGCACGCTGTCCGGTATTATCGGTGTGGCCTACAATCAAACATTGTGCATCAGAAGCCTTGTCCAAATATTTGGAGATGTCCGCAACCTTTTGGCGTTGTGCTGCAGTGAGATTTATCGCTGCTTCACCTGTATTGAAGTAAAGAATAAGCGGGTCAGCTTTGATTTTGTCGTAAAGCGCTTGCAAGGCCTCGTTTTCATCCTCACTTTTTTCGTTTAGACTGAAAGTAATAGGTCCTAAAAGCGTGCTTTCATCTGGAACCAAGGTTTCTTCCAACTTGCCAAGGGTGTTGATTTGACTTGAGGATATTCCTGAGATGACCAAATGGTTTTTTACCGAATTGGCGCGAGCTAGCCCTAGATTGGGAAAGGCGGTTGGATTCGCTTCGTCGGCACGGTACAATCCGGTTAGGTTGACGGACATGTTTTCATTTTCACTCAAAAAGGTTTTCAATTGTTCTACGCCATCTCCAACAGTTGTAGCCAAAGGCATCAAAAATGAAGGGGATGACAAATTGAAATTGAAATTGTCTTGTGAGGTAAAATCCAAACCATCCGCGTTAAGCGCGAACGGAAAAGAAGATGGCTCTAGTTCTGGAGGTACCGTTTCCTCATTCACAGTCGAACTGGAATCCTCTTGGACAGGTATGCCTTGGCATTCACTACAAAGATTCAGATACAATAAAGTACCCAAAACAATTGTGGCCAAGATACCCAAGAGATAGGTAGTGTTCTTAGACATTTGTTTAAATGATTAGTGTTATGCCTGTAAATTATTAAAAAAAATGCTAAACTTTTGAATTTAAGGGCAAGAAAGCTAGCCGTTTAGGTCAATATGTTAACAACTACAAAAAGTAAAGAACCAGATAAAATTGACCAATCATACAGAATATGGCACCAGTTATGAGAAGGTCTTTTCATTATTGGCCGTATTGCATGACCTTTATATCATATTAGGTAAACAACCCTATTTCTCCCGACAAAGTTCCGGCACTGGAATAGGGTTTGATTTAAGTTTGAGTTAGTTAAGTTGGTTTAAAGACCGTCAGTATTATAGTTCAGCAGATACTGGCGGTTTTTTTATGACCCTAAATGAAGTCTTGACCAAGTCTTCTTCACGAGAAGAAGTTCCAACCCATAATTCATATTCCATTGCTTCTATTTCCCAGCCCTGTTTTTCAGGATTGAACCATGCCAATTCTGATACTGGGAGGCTAAAAGAAACTGTTTGAATTTCGTTGGCTTCCAATTTAATTTTCTGAAATCCTTTCAAAAGTTTGTTCGGACGGTCTACCACACTATTGGGGAAACCCACGTATAGCTGAACCACTTCTTTTCCTTTCATAGCTCCCGTATTGGCAACCTGAATATTTACTTGAAGTGTTTCGTTGGAAAGAAGCTCAGGTTGTACCAAATTCAAACTATCTACCGTAAAAGAGGTGTAGCTCATCCCAAAGCCAAAAGGGTAAGCGATATCCAATGCTTTTTTCTCAAATAGGGTATATCCGTGATAGTAATCATATTCGGCTTTTTCGGAAAAGGGTTCAAAAGCGGGGTAATCGGATTGGTTTTGTGCAATAGTGAAGGGAAGTTTTCCGCTTGGATTGGTTTTTCCATAAAGGATATTAGCCAAGGCCGTACCCCCTTCCATACCCGCATACCATGAAAAAAGAATAGCGGGAACCTCATCTTGCCAAGCCGATAGGTCAATGGCACTACCTCCTATGTAGACCACGGCTGTTTTCGGATTTAATCCCCCCAAACTTTTGATAAGCTTTTCATCTTCAGGAAGGAGTCTCACATCCTCCCGGTCCCCTCCAATTCGAGTCTCTCCTATGAATTCTCCTGCTTTAGCCGAAGCTTCCATCGTCTCTCTTTTCAATACAATGAATTCGCCTTCATCTTCATGCGTGAACCCAACCACTAGAATAACTTCATCTGCTTTTTCAGCCAAAGCTTTCGCGGAAGCCAAATCCTTGCCATCGTGAAGCTCTACAGTGTTGCCCAATTCTTTGTGATAGGCTACAAGCCCTTCATAAGGTGTGGTAACGTAGACCGGAGTTGCATCGCTGCTGCCATGATCACCGGTATTTTCGACATCAGCCAAGCGACCGATTACGGCAATCGTTTTTCCTTTTTTGGAATCAAAAGGAAGGGTGTTGTTTTCATTTTTGAGCAGAACCATCCCTTCTTCTGCTGCTTCTTGAGCCAGAGCTATATGATTTTCTCGCCCAATGATTTCCAAAGGATAGTCAGATTGGTCGTTTGCGAGGGCATATTTCAAACGAGTGCGAAGGGTTTGTACCACTAAGCTATCGATTTGTGCTTCAGAAATTTGTCCTTCTGCAATGGCTTTTTCTATCACTTCAGGGTCGTATGCCTGCTGCACGGGCATTTCAACATTTAGGCCCGCTTGAATACCCGCCACGCCATCATACACTCCGTAAAACCAATCTGTAGAGATGAACCCTTCGAAGCCCCAATCGTTTCTTAAAATATCGGTCAGTAGGCGTTGGTTTTCACCACAGAATTCACCATTAAGAGAGTTGTATGCGCTCATGATGGAGGCGGGTTTTCCCTCTTGAACGGTTTTTTTGAAGTGAGGTAAATATACTTCGTGAAGTGTTCGGTCATCAACCGAAACATCGATGACCCATCGTGAATTTTCGATACTGTTCAATGCAAAATGTTTGGGGCAGGCCATGACATTATGTTTTTCAATACCTTTTACTGCGGCAACCCCAAATTCTCCTAAAAGCCAAGGGTCTTCTCCATAGGTTTCTTGAGCTCTTCCCCAGCCAGGATGACGCAAAAGGTTGATGCAAGGAGTTGCAGCATAGTTGGCCCCGTTCGCTCGTATTTCAGAGGCAATCACTTCATGGATACGTTGTTCCAAATCAGTATTCCAACTGGCACCTCGCGCCATGGCGACAGGAAAGGTAGTAACCCCGTCGATGGATTTGTCACGTACTCTAGCGCCTCGAGGTCCATCGGACAGCACCCAAGCAGGAATGCCCAGACGTTCATTTTCACCCACATAAACGTGTGGAAAACGCTTTTTGCCCAGAAAATTGGTCAACATTTTAATCAAACCGGCAGTGTACGTCTCCCCTCGCATTTGAAGTATTTTTTCTTCTAATGACATTTGTGAAACATAAGCTTTGGCTAAGGAATCAAGGGTTTTTTCTGTGGGTTCTGCGCTTATGTTTTCAATGGAAGTATGCAAGGGTTTCATCTTGTATCCCACACCGGTGAAGTAAATCACAGCGACGGCAACAACGAATAGAAGAACTAGGATTCCAACGATTTTGAGCAATTTTAATAGCACCTTTTTCATGAGGGATGACGTTTAAGAATTAAACAAATATATTCAATGTGTCTTTTTGCCACAAATAAAATTTTCATACCTTTATTTCATGGATATGCTCGACATTGTTGAAAAAGGAGGACAGTTGTTTTTGCCCAACATCTCTGTAGACATCGCGATTTTGGGTTTTCAGGAGGATAAGCTCAAAATCTTGCTTTTGGACTTTGAGGGCAAATGGACCTTGCCTGGGGGCTATGTATTCAAAGAAGAATATACAAACGATGCAGCGGTACGTGTCTTGTAAGAACGAACAGGCGTAAACCAGTCTTATATGAAACTGTTTACGGTTTTTGGTGGGGCAAAACGG
>CALBPG010000050.1 GCA_937899065.1 uncultured Allomuricauda sp. | reverse complement strand
GACAAATAAGTATCGCAGGATAGTATCGCTCAAAATGGGCAGGTTTGGCGGTAGCACCAGAAACGTACACATTTAACTTGCATTCCCCTGTTCGAAACAGCAGATTGGGATATGGTCTGTCCGTTGTAAATGATAATATTGGCGATGGTGTGGTTCAAGAAACATATATCGACGCTGTTTTATCATACACCATTGATGTTTCTGTAGATGCTAAACTTTCTTTTGGACTGAAAATGGGCGGTAACTTCTTGAGTCTTGATTTCAATGGGTTGCGAAACTTTGACCAAGAAGTGGTCAATCAAGATAATATTGACAATCAGTTTTCGCCCAACTTTGGTTTGGGGTTCTATTATCACACTGATAGATTTTATGCAGGTCTTTCCGCTCCAAATGTGTTGGAAACTGAGTATTTCGATAATGGTAGTACTGATACAGAATCGGTTAACTTTTTAGCCACCGAACGTATAAATTTTTATTTCATTACCGGATATGTTTTCGATTTGAATCCAAATCTTAAGTTCAAACCAGCACTTTTAACCAAAGCCGTAGGGGGTGCTCCTTTACAAGTGGATTTATCCGCCAACTTTATGTTTGTAGATAGATTTAGTTTCGGTGCCGCGTACCGTTGGGACGCAGCCATTAGTGCGCTGGCTGGATTTCAAATCACTGACCAAATTATGTTGGGACTCGCGTATGACCGTGAAACTACCGAATTGGGTGGCACACAATTTAATGACGGATCATTCGAAGTGTTCTTAAGATTGGAGTTGCTTAAATCATTCCAAAGGACTGTATCACCTAGATTCTTTTAAAGTAAGGATATGCTAAACAAGGTTTTACTACCATTTTTTGTTGCCTTCTTAATAGTAAGCCAAGGAATCGCTCAAGAAGAGGAGCCAGACTCTCTGATAATTGATGATAGAGTAAAGCTTCGGGCTGATGAGCAATATGACCAGTATTCCTTTAGTCCAGCAATCGATATTTACAAGAAAGTATTGGATAAGGGCTATGTTTCTTCTGATTTGTTGAAACGTCTCGGAAACTCATACTATTTCAATGCCAAATACAAAGAAGCAGCGGATATTTATGAAAAGTTGGTTCAAGATTATCCCAATGAAATAGAACCGGATTATCTATTCCGTTATTCGCAATCCTTAAAAACTTTAGGTGAGTATGAAAAGTCCAAAAGTGTTTTTGACGATTTCAAAAGCATGGCCGCTTCTTTGGAGAGTTTGGTATATGACGAAGACTATTTAGAGAAAATCAAAGCCAACTCTGGGCGATACGAGGTAAAACCTTTTCCTTACAATAGTAAATACACTGACTTTGCGGCAGCTTTCTATGAGAAGGGACTTATTTTTTCCTCAGACAGGGATACCGGAAGTTTCGCAAGATACCGACACACTTGGAACTCTAAAGACTTTTTGGACCTCTATAAAGTTGATGCGGATAGCAGTTCCATGGCGAAGGTTATCAAACTTCCTGGAGAAGTCAATACGCGACTGCATGAGTCTACATCGGTGGTCTCCAAAGATGGTCAAACCATGTACTTCACACGAAATAATTTTCTCGATGGAAAAAAATATAGGGACAACAATGGAGTGATACGATTGAAAATTTATAGCGCGGAATTGGTTGAAGGCGAATGGACCAATATCGTGGAGCTTCCCTTTAATGATGATTCTTATTCGGTTGCACACCCTGTGTTGAGTCCTGATGGGAAAAGACTGTATTTTGTATCAGATATGCCAGGTTCTCTTGGTGAATCAGACATCTTCATGACGCAAATCATAGGAGATGGCACCTATGGTCCCATAGTGAACCTGGGGAAAACCATTAACACAAGAGCACGGGAAACGTTTCCTTATATTACCCAAGATGGCATATTGTATTTTTCTTCTGACGGTCACCCAGGTTTAGGTGGATTTGAGATTTTTGCAACGATAATTGCGTTTGACGAATATGACCAACCTATTGTCAATGTTGGAGAGCCTGTAAACAGTCCCTTTGACGATTTCGCCTTTATTTGGAACGAAAGCCAAGGATATTTCTCATCAAATCGTGAAGGGGGGTTAGGCGAAGATGATATCTATGCCTTCGAAGAAAAAGAACCACTGGTATTGGATTGTCTGCAGGAGGTCACGGGTACGGTGTACGATAGAATTTCGAATGAAGTGTTAGCAGGAGCTACCGTTAAAATTATTGATGAAGAAAATAAAGAGATTTCTTCAACCTTAACCGACGCTAAAGGTAATTATGTGCTCATGCTAGATTGTTCCAAAGGGAACTTTGTAAGAGCTTCACGAGATGGCTATGTGCCAGCAGAAGAGTATTTAACGAAATCTTATGGTAAGCCGAGAATCGTTGATTTCTATTTGGAAAGAGATGTGGTTACCGGTGGTTTTGGAGATGATTTGGCTAAACTGCTGCAGCTCAGCACCATCTATTTTGATTTGAATAAATTCGATATTCGCCCTGACGCTGAAATCGAAATTCAAAAAGTTATAGTAGCTATGGAAAAGTATCCTAGCTTGAAAATCAAGGTAAATGCCCATACGGATAGTAGAGGTAACGATGCCTACAACTTATGGCTGTCTCAAAAACGGGCTGAGTCTACGGTCGCCTATATGATTTCGAAAGGAATTGCTGCGGAGCGTTTGCAGGGTGAAGGTTTTGGGGAAAAACGCCTGGTTAATGAATGTGCCAACGGCGTATCGTGTTCAAGGGAAAAACACCAACTGAACCGTAGGTCGGAGTTCATTATATTCGAATAATAATTACTTTTTGAATAACCTTGGCTAATTAAACAAGGCAAAGTCTACTGCATTGCAATGGATTCATCACATTTAAAAAAACTGTATTTTTAAGCTAACCAAACGTATCTGATATTTACGTGTTCAAGAGTATGATTGGCATTGTGTTTTAACCAATGTATTCTACGCTGAGTATACTTCTTTTTTGGGTCAATTCTAGGCCTGATTAAAACATTCACGATTAATCTTTTTAAAACCCTGGTTTTTCGTCCAATTGTAAGATGAAATAAATCAAGGATGTCGTTAAGCCGTAATAATTGGGAGCTTATCGATGAATTGCGCACGGAACAAAGCCAAAGAAAAAGGGGGTGACTTCAAGATTTCAATCCTATACCGTTGGTTTTTGCTTCTACACAACAAATATTTTCCCCCCTTAAAGGGTAGAATAATTTTGTATTTGGTAAAGTGTGAATTAGCCTTAAATCGATTCACGAGCAAAAGATTTCAAAAGAATTTGATGATGTCAGGAAATTATAACCCCATGAAAAAGAGTATTTTACTGTTAACAATGGTGATGTTGCCAATCCTTGGATGGGCACAAACTACCGTTACTTTACAAGACCAATGCAATTGCGAAGTCTTGAAAGGTACTGATGTTTCTGCTCCAGGCGCTGCTACGCCTACAGGTGCGGAACAAGGAGATCTCTATGTAAACACTACTTCCGGGACGATTTTTTTCTGGGACGGGGATTCTTGGGAATTAACTTCTTCTGATGACCAACAGGTGTTGGACTTTTCATTCAATGATGTCACCAATATTCTCACTTTGGAACTAGAGAACGATGGGATAACTACTGTTGACCTTAGTGCCCTGAACGATACCTTTACAGATACGAATACTACCATCACTTCTTTTGCTATTGACCCAACCAATACTAATTTGGTTATTACTGATTCGGATACCAATACTTTTAATGTTGCTATTGCCGATTTGGTGAACCTTATTAATACAGATAATCAAACTTTAAGTGAAGTATTGGCCCAAGGAGCAGATGCAAATGGAACAATCATTACAAATCTGGGTACTCCAGTTGACCCGGCCGATGCGGCTACCAAGGCCTATGTAGATGCGACCGCGGACGATGACATTACGGACGTGACCTTCGATGGTACGGACCTAACGGTGGAAGAAGGTACTACTAGCTTCAGTGCGGACATCTCAGCTTTGGACGATAGCGCGGGCGTTGCGGCCAACGCGGCGAACATCACCACCAATGCGGGCAACATCGCGACCAACACTACCAACATAACAACCAATACAGGTAACATCACAACGAACTCGGGCAACATCACCACCAACGCTGGCAACATTGCCACGAACACCACGAACATCACGGCCAATGCCAATGATATCACCGACCTCCAGAACGACAAGGAGGACACGGCAAACAAGTCGAACGATG
>CALBPG010000049.1 GCA_937899065.1 uncultured Allomuricauda sp. | reverse complement strand
GACGACTTACAAACAGGCTATGAAATTATTGTTACCGAAACCGACCCAACTTTGGTGAAGCTTCAAATGGATATGTATTGGGTAATGCACGCGCAAAAAACCACACCCAAAAAGCTTGTAGAAAAGCATCCGAATCGATATGTGATGTGGCACCTAAAAGACATGCACAAAGTATCTCGGGACTACACTGAACTGGGTAATGGCTCCATTGACTACGCCTCGATTCTTCCTGACCCCTTTACTACAGGACTTGAGTTTTTCTATATTGAACAGGGTGGGAATTTCGCAGAAAACTCGACCAAAAGTGCGGAGTTCAGTGCCAATTATTACAAAAAGAGCTTAGAGCGATATTTCTAAAAATCCCTGTAACTTGCATAAAAACGCTCTGTGCCCAAACGAAACAAAAAAAAGTTTGACCGCCATCGGTCCCAATCGTCATCTGGAGCGAACGAAACGTCTGCCGTTAAGGCTAAAAAGCACCTAGGCCAACACTTTCTAAAAGACGAGAACATTGCCAAGCAAATTTCCGAAACCTTGACCCTAAATGGGTATTCCAACGTATTGGAAATAGGTCCTGGAATGGGCGTGCTCACCAAATATCTTTTGCTCCGAAATATCGATTTGGTCGCTATGGACCTCGACCCGGAATCGATTGTATATCTCAATCACACTTTTCCGCTTGAACACCCCAAGGTACTTGAGAAAAACAACCGACTCAATGTGCTTGAAGCTGACTTTCTACGGTTTGATTTGCAACAACTTTATGGTGAAGAACCTTTTGCGGTCACTGGAAATTTCCCTTACAATATTTCAAGCCAAATTGTTTTCAAGGTATTGGAAAACCGAATGCAGATTCCTGAGTTTACGGGAATGTTCCAAAAGGAGGTGGCGCAGCGTATTTGTGAAAAACCAGGTAGTAAAACCTACGGAATTCTATCCGTTTTAGTGCAAGCTTTCTACGAAGCGGAATACCTGTTTACAGTTCATCCACAAGTGTTTGACCCACCCCCAAAAGTACAATCCGGAGTACTTCGATTGATTCGAAAACCATCGTTAAAATTGGAATGCGACGAACGGCTTTTTTTCAAAGTAGTCAAAGCCGCTTTCAACCAACGCAGAAAGACATTACGTAACAGTTTGAAAACCTTCAATCTTTCTGATAATCTAAAAGAAGATACTATATTTGACCGACGTCCTGAGCGACTAGCCATAGCCGATTTTGTCTCACTGACCCAGCGAATAGAACATGACCCCCTTTAAACTTACAGACGAGCTTTTAGTCGAAATAAGGGAACTCATTTCAGACCACAAGAACGTGGGGTTACGGGCCATGATGAAAGAGTTCCACTATGCGGATATTGCAGAAATCGCAGATGAACTCACCATTGACGAAGCCACCTACCTCATCAAACTTCTAGACAGCGAAAAAACGTCGGACATACTTGCCGAAATGGATGAGGATGTTAGGGAAGCGGTACTCAACAACTTATCTGCCAAAGAAATTGCCGGAGAACTGGAAGAACTCGACACCGATGATGCCGCAGATATCGTTAGTGAACTTCCTCAAGAAATCGTCCAACGCGTCATCTCCGAAATCGAAGACAAAGAACACGCCAAGGATATTGTTGACCTACTACGATACGATGAGGATTCCGCGGGGGGACTTATGGCCAAAGAATTGGTCAAGGTCAATGAGAATTGGAACGTGCTGACTTGTGTGAAAGAAATGCGTGCCCAAGCGGAAAACGTAACTCGGGTGCATTCCATTTACGTAGTCGATGATGATGATAAATTGAAAGGTCGCCTTTCCTTAAAAGACCTATTAACTAACTCAACCAAAACGCACATTAAGGTTGGCTATATTTCCAAGGTCGATGCTGTAAACGTCAACGAAAAAGGCGAAGAAGTAGCCCGAATCATGTCCAAATATGACTTGGAAGCAATTCCGGTGGTAGATGAAATTGGGCGTTTAGTGGGAAGGATTACCATTGATGACATCGTAGACGTAATTCGAGAAGAAGCCGATAAGGATTACCAGCTTGCCGCCGGTATTTCTCAGGATGTAGAAGCAGACGACAGCATCTGGGAACTTACCCGTGCTCGCTTGCCTTGGTTGATTTTGGGCCTTTTTGGAGGACTAGGAGCCGCTGCCATCATGGGTGGTTTTGAAGAAATGATAGCAAAGCATGCCATCTTGTTCTTTTTCACCCCATTGATTGCGGCCATGGCGGGAAACGTTGGGGTGCAATCCAGCGCCATTATCGTACAAGGTTTGGCCAATGATGATTTAAAAGGCGGGATTGCCAATCGTTTGTGGAAGGAAATGCTTCTGGCCTTGTTGAATGGAATTATTTTGGCTGTATTACTGCTTCTCTTTACCTGGTTATGGAAAGGAGACTTCAATACCGCTTTGGCTATATCCATTTCACTCATTGCCGTTATTGTTGTTGCGGGAATCATCGGTACCTTTATCCCGCTGTTTTTAAACCAAAGGGGAATTGACCCAGCGATTGCCACAGGCCCCTTCATTACCACCAGCAACGACATCTTTGGAATTTTGATTTACTTTTTCATTGCCAAATCCGTCTTGGGTATATAGTTTCAACTTTTCTTCACTTAAGTTAACCCCAAACAAAAAAGGGGTAAAGCAGATTACCCCTTCCCTGGCTACTAGGAATTTCCAAAGGCGCCCGCTTGGTTATCTGAGTAGGTAAGGCACCCTTGGAATCCTCAATTATGCTTTATTTCAATCGAATCGCTCGAAGAGATGAACTTCCGTCAATGCTAAAATCCGTTACGTATAAAACCTTGCGCAAAGCGTCTCCGGTAATACCGTTGGGAATGTCAAAGGAAGCTTCTGTCAATGCACCATCTACTCGAGCTTTGACACCGTTTCCAGCAAAAACAGTCGCTTCGCCATCCAAAGTCACGCGATAAATAACGCCTTCCCCTGCAGCAGTAGCGAACAAAGACCCACCAAAATAAGTGATGTAGCCAATCACAAAATTCTGTACTACGGTAGGAATTGTGGCTAAAACTGAGATTTCACCATTTCTAGCAATCTTTACGATTTCCCCAGTATTGAAATTCCCGACATACAAATTGCCTCTGTGGTCAAAATCGATACCTACACCGCCTCGCAATCTTTCGTCTTCCGCAATAAGGGTAACCTCTCCATCGGGCGTAATTTTATGAACTCCTGGGAAGTCAAAATTGGAAATGAAGGCGTTACCGTGGCTATCAAGAGCCAGTCCCGAAGGGAAACCAGGCAAGGTGGCCAAAAGGGTTCTTGTGCCATCTTTTGAAATTTTAACCACGTCTCCTTCCGTGACCAAAGGTTCTTGCGAAACCAAACGAACGGCGTTTACCGCAAAAATATTTCCTTGACGGTCAACGGCATTTCCGGTGGGTGCGGCAAGACCATCTACTGCTACTACAAATTCTCCTGTTTTCGGATTGGTCTTGTAGATTTGCGTTCCTTGGAAATTTTGAAAGTTACTGGCAAAAATGTTTCCCCGTCGGTCAAGGGAGAGTCCATCATTTGCGGGAAAATCCGCTACTAAGGTTTCGACGGTTGCTTTATCGGCAACATCGCCGATGTAGTCTTTGGTACATGAGCTCAAAAGCAGCGGTACCATTAAAAACCAAATGAGTTTTGTAAAGCTTGGTGTAAGGCTGAAATTTTTCATGGAATATATCTTTTAAATTCAGCACTAGATTATCCCAAAAAAGAAGTCAAATCGACGTCTTGTATACAGTTGCACGCATTACACCTCGATTTTTCGGATATAGGCACTTGGCGTATCCTTAAAAATGGATTTGAATGCTTTATTAAAGGTGGATTTGGAATTGAACCCTACCTCCATGGAAAGCGACAACAAGGTTTGATGCTTGTGTTCCTTGTTCTTTACCTTATCCAAAAAGGCTTCCAAACGATAGGTATTCACAAAATCATAGAAATTACTTTGGTATACGTTGTTGAGCAACCAAGAAAGGTTGTTCGTTGTGGTGCCAATTTTTTTGGCTAGCTCCGCAAGTGTAAGTTCATTTTCCAAATACAATTTCTCTTCTTGCATTATGGTTTCGAGCCCCTTTTTTAGGGTAGAAATTTCTTGTTCGTTCAAACGGTTTTTGGGGGTTTTTGAAGTATCTCCTTCCGGCAAACGCAATCTGAATATTTCAGGCTGTCGCAACGCATAGTATCCTACGATGTAGATTAAAATAGGAATGCCAATCCAGACACTATTGTAGGTTACCCATCGTAAAGAAACCCTAAAAACGTAGGATGCAATGAAACTGGCCACCCAAAACAGCAACACCATTAAGACTACCCCATGTATCACTTTAATGAAGGCCATGGTACTTTGATTAAAGGAAAGCTGCTGTTTGGTTTGATAGGTATACCTACCAATCAGCCCTCGGCATTTGAACCAATAAAAAATGTTTTGTGCAAGCGCTAATATTTCGGCAATAGCAAAAGGAATCCAGTAGACCCCTGCTATATATTGTTGTCGAAAAACTTCAGTAGGTAAAATGTTCAGGTAAATCAAGTATCCACCGTAGAGCGCTGCCAACACAAAGTGGGGCCAAGGTAATTGGTATCCAGAACTATCCTTATGTAGCAATCTTCGCAAATAGATGTAGCCCAAAGGACCATATAAAAAAATGAAGGGTTCAATCAATATGGTGCGCTGCAACACCCAGAAGGTCTCCGCCTTGTAAATCGCCAATTTGGCGAACAGCATTAAACTGGCCATTCCCAGCTGCATGGCCAAAACGGTGTTGGCCTTGGTATTCTTTTCGTGCACTGTGGGTAAGGTAATCGTCAAAAACAGCCCTTGAGCAATACCCAATACCCAAAAGATATCCCAAATCGTAAATTGTTCCATACTCAGATAAATCCCTTAAAAGTAAGCTATAACCCAAAGGTTTTCGACCGTTTGTATACGTTCGTACTTCCGCGCTCTAGAAAAACACATTCGGAAATTGTACATTGCAAACCAGACCAACTCCTATGAAAGTTCTTCATCTTGACACCAATCATCCCTTGCTCATAGCGCAATTTGAAGCGCTTGGCTTCGAAAACCATGAAGATTATACTTCCTCCAAAGAAAGCATTGAAAACAAAATTGAACAATACGACGGTATCATCCTAAGAAGTAGATTCCCCATTGACCAAACCTTTTTGGACAAAGCGACCCAACTCAAGTTTATTGGTCGCGTGGGTGCTGGTTTGGAGAATATTGACATCGCTTACGCGAAACAAAAGGATATATTTCTAGCCTCAGCGCCTGAGGGCAATCGAAATGCTGTTGGAGAACATGCCTTGGGAATGCTTTTGGCCTTGATGAACAAGATGATAAAAGCCAACCGAGAAGTCAAAAAAGGGAAATGGCAACGGGAACCCAACCGAGGTCTTGAATTAGAAGGAAAAACTGTAGGTATTATCGGTTACGGCAATATGGGAAAAGCGTTTGCCCAAAAACTCAAAGGTTTTGACGTTGAAGTAATTTGCTATGATATCGTAGGTGGTGTTGGCGATGACAATGCCCGCCAAGTTGGCATAATGGAGTTCCAGCAAAAATCGGATGTGGTAAGCCTCCACGTACCCGAAACCGAAACCACCATCGGCATGATAAACACCGAATTCATCGAAAAGTTCCATAAACCCTTTTGGTTGTTGAATACGGCAAGAGGAAAATGTGTGGTGACCAAAGATTTGGTGGCAGGATTAAAAGCTGAAAAAATTCTTGGGGCTGGTCTTGATGTTTTGGAATACGAAAAGAAATCATTCGAAAACATGTTTGTGCAAAAACCAAAGGCATTCAAATATTTGCGCAAGGCCAAAAATGTGTTATTGACACCTCATGTGGCGGGTTGGACGGTAGAGAGTCATGAGAAATTGGCCCAAACCATTGTGGACAAAATCAAAGAGAGATTTTGTTAACTTGAAAGAGTGAAAAAGACCATCTTCGTTTTCTCTGCCCTAATCGTTTCCCTACTCGTACTTTTCAAAATCAGTACGTATTCTTACACCTCTGGCAATTCCAGAATTGAGTTAGTAATTTCAGGTATTGCTATTCTTTTTTTTGGAATTGGCTGGTACATCAATCGCCGTTCGGCATCCAAAAAGAATATTGAACCCGAAGTAATTAATTTGGATAAGTTGGATGATTTGGGCATAAGTAAACGAGAGTACGAGGTATTGGTCCAAATTGCCAAAGGATTGTCCAACAAGGAAATTGGGGATACCCTTCATCTTTCGGAAAGTACCGTAAAAACCCATGTTTCCAACCTGTTGGTCAAACTTGATGCGAAACGCAGAACACAGGCTTTGCAGCGCGCCAAAGAACTCAATATCATCGCGATTTAGCGTAAATCCGACCAAAGTACCATCAAATTGGTACTTTAGTATGAAGGTCTCCTACCTACCTCAACCTACTTTTGAAGGAATCAATACATAAACGTTATGAAAACAACCATCCTTCGCTACAGTGTATACAGTGCCATTATGATATGTGCATTGTTTTTGACCTCATGGTACCTTTTGGAGCATTTGCCCAGAACCACCCAAGAAATATTGGGCTACGCTTCCATGATTGTATCCTTATCCTTTGTCTTTTTCGGTATCAAATATTATCGCGAACGAGAGAATGAAGGCAAGATTAGCTTTAAAAGGGGCCTAACGATAGGGGTCTTGATTAGCTTGATTACCGCTTTGGTTTTTGGAATTTTGGATGTTATTTATGTGGAAGTACTCAATCCGGAATTCATGGACAACTATTACATGGAATCCGTACAGGCACTTGAGGAAACCCTTTCGGGCGAAGCGTTAAAAACGCAACTCGCCCTGTTGGAATCACAAAAAGAAGTCTTTGCCAACCCTCTATTTACTTTCGGAATCATGGCCGTAACCGTATTTGTTATCGGATTCATCATTTCGTTAATTTCTGCTTGGATACTACAACGCAAATAGACCACAACATGACCATAAATGCACAAACACCAGAAGAGTATATTTCGGCAATACCGGTAGAACGACAAGAGGCGATGAACAAACTCCGACAAACCATCAAATCCAACTTACCCAAAGGGTTCAAGGAATGCATTCAATATAAGATGTTGGGTTATGTGGTACCGCATGAGATTTATCCTGACGGTTACCATTGTAATCCGAAAGAACCGTTGCCCTTTATCCATGTGGCTTCCCAAAAAAACTATGTGGCCTTATACCATTCCGGAATTTATGCAGATAATGCCTTGAAAAATTGGTTTGTAAAGGAATATGCCAAACAAGTTCCTACCAAACTAGACATGGGCAAAAGCTGTATCCGATTTAAAAAAATTGAACACATTCCATATGAACTGATTGAGGCACTTTGTCAAAAAATGACGCCATCGGAATGGATAACATTGTATGAAAAACAACGAAACGCAACGTAAAACAACATTGAAATGAAAAAGCGTGTAACCGGTTTGGGTGGATTTTTTTTCAAGGTCAAAGACCCGGACCAAATCAAAGAATGGTACAAAACCCATTTGGGTTTACCCACCGATGCCTATGGATGTAGTTTTTGGTGGAAAGATGAACAAGGCAATGACGCGATGACCCAGTGGAGCCCCATGAAGGATGATACCACCTATTTTCAGCCCAGTGAAAAACAGTATATGATGAATTTTAGGGTAGAGAATTTGTACGAACTCCTAAAAGTCTTAAAATCAGAAGGGGTTCAGGTGGTAGGAGAAGTAGAGGAATACGACTACGGCAAATTTGGTTGGATTTTAGACCCAGAAGGCAACAAAATAGAATTATGGGAACCTGTTGATAAAGCGTTCCTTTAGCAAAGGAAATAATGCTTACTTTTAAAGCTGTTCAACCAACAAAATAATGTAGTACCATGTCTGAAGAAAACAAAGACTTAGGAGACAAAGCGGAAGAAGCCGCAGAAAACGCAAAAGAAAAAGCCAGTGATTTTGCTGAAGATGCAAAAGAAGCGGCCCAAGAATTTAAGGAAGAAGTGAAAGACACCTTCGACCCAAAAAATCCAGAAAGTGGAAAAACGGTGGCTATCATTGCTCACCTAACCTTAATCGGATGGATTATTGCCATTATTATGAATAGTAGCAACAAAACCGAAGTAGGGTCTTTCTATATTCGACAAACCTTGGGAATTTTCTTGATTTCCTTCGTATTGTCCATTATCCCATTCATCAACCTAATCGGATGGATTTTAGGCCTTGTGCTTTGGATTATGAGTCTTATTGGAGCAATTAATGAAAGTAAAAAACCTATCTTTTTGGTGGGTGAATACTTCCAAGATTGGTTCAAAGCCCTATAAAAATTTAAGCCAAGAAATTTCTCTTGGCTTTTGTTTTTTATATTATTATCGTAATATTGCGATATATAATTTATAATGGGCGTATCCAAAACACATATCTTCTCCGAAAAGCACAATCAAATTGCTTCCATAGCTAAAGTAATGTCACATCCAGCACGTGTGGCCATCTTGGAATACATCAGTAGACAAGATGGTTGCATCTGTAATGATTTGGTGGACGAAATCGGTTTGGCCCAAGCTACTATTTCACAGCACCTAAACGAAATCAAAAAACTGGGGCTCATCAAAGGCACCTTTGAAGGTAAAAACCTTTGCTATTGTATCGACCAAAACACCTGGGATACGCTTCAAAATCTTTTTGGGGAATTTTTTCAAAATGTCAAATTCAACTGTTGTTAATAGAATCCAATGAAAACCAATGAATTTTTAGGTCTGCTTCAAGACCATAGAGACAAAGCCTTGTTGTTCGAATATCGACCAGGGCAATACGTAGGAACAAACTACCACATCACCGAAATCAAAAATATTACTGTTGATAGTGTGGACTGTGGCACTGGAACTGATTTTTGGAAGGAAACCATAATTCAACTTTGGGAAAGTCCCTTGGAAATTGGAAAAACCGAATACATGGTATCTGGAAAAGCCCTCGGTATTTTAAAGAAAGTGGACCGTATCAAACCGATGACCCAAGACGCCGAAATCCGATTTGAATATGGAAACGAAAGCTTTCATACCACACAAATGCATGTAGCAGGCGCAAGCTTGGCCAAAAACGCTTTGGTCTTTCATTTAACTAGCCAAAAAACAGATTGCAAGGCGAAAGAAACTTGTGGGGTTCCAGTAACCGAAACAGCAAATGGTAACCTAAAGACAACAGTAAACAGCTGCGGACCCAACAGTGATTGTTGTTAATTTGCTCTTGAATGTTCATTGAAAACATGCTTTCTTCTGACTGGCCAATAGTAGCACAGATTTATGCAGAAGGTATTCAAACCGGAATCGCTACGTTCGAGACGCAGGCCCCTTCTTATGAAGATTGGGACAAAGCACACGAAACTTCCTGTAGGCTGGTAGCCAAAAAAGAAAATACCATTATGGGCTGGGCTGCCATATCACAAGTATCGAGTCGATGTGTCTATGGTGGCGTTGGCGAAGTCAGTATTTATATTGGTCAGGCGTATCGTGGCCAAGGTGTAGGACTGATGCTTTTAAAGGCCTTAATCCAAGAAAGTGAAGCGGCTGGTTATTGGACCTTACAATCTGGAATTTTTCCTGAGAACAAAGCCAGTATAAAACTCCATGAACGGGCTGGATTTCGGTTCTTGGGCAAACGTGAACGTATCGCCAAAATCAATGGCATTTGGAAAGACAATTTATTATTTGAAAAACGAAGCACTCGCATAGGAGTGTAAATAGCAAACAAAAACATGAAAAACGTTTTAGTGCTCTGCACCGGAAATTCGTGTCGAAGTCAGATGGCGCACGGATATTTAAGTGACTTTCAAGATTCCATGGCAACCATTTATAGTGCAGGTATCGAAACCCATGGTTTGAATCCTGGGGCGGTAAGTATCATGAAAGAAGATGGCATCGACATCTCCGGACATACCTCCAACCATGTGGATGAGTATGAAGGAATTGCTTGGGACTACATCATTACGGTATGTGATCATGCCAAAGAAAACTGCCCGTTAATTCCCGCTCCTAATGCCGTACGGTTGCACCATAACTTTTCTGACCCTTCCAAGGTCAAGGGAACACCAGAAGAAATCCATGAAGCTTTTCTGAAAACCCGCGAGGAAATCAAAGAATTCTGCTACGACTTTATCAAAGAGGAATTGACCAATTAATGGGTAGTCTTTTTCAATTCGGGGCTTTTTATGGGTTTTTCCGTTCGAGCTCGGCTTGAAATTCTTCCATTACTGGTTTTACCGTGCTCTCGGGAAGGTCAGCAATTTTAATATACATCAGGCCATCCACTGAATTATTAAAAAGTTGGTCTACGTTAAAAGCAACCACTTTTACGTTTTGTTTGATATATTTTTTGATAAGAACTGGCAATCTTAGACTTCCTGGTTCCACTTCATTAATCAATTTGTCAAACTTGTTTAGATCAGCCTTGGTTTCATCAAAGATGAATTCTTTATCTGCATCCATCAACTGAACTTTGAACTCCTTCTTCGGTCGAATGTATTGCGCAACGTAAGGATCCCAATAATTGGATTTCATGAACTCAATCATCAGGGATTTTGAAAAATTCGAAAACTGGTTGCTGATGCTCACACCTCCGATAAGATATTTATGCTCCGGATGCCTCAAGGTAGTGTGTACTATACCCTTCCAGAGCAGAAAAAGCGGCATGGGTTTTTGCTGGTATTCTTTTACGATATAGGCTCGCCCCATTTCAATGGACTTGCTCATCATTCCATATAATTCCGGTTCAAAACGAAACAAATCCTGAAGATAGAACCCATCAATACCATGCTTGGCAAAAATCTCAGAACCTAAGCCCATCCGATACGCCCCAACGATACATTTGTCTGAATCATCCCATAAGAAAAGATGATGATAGTACGAATCGAAGGTGTCTAAATCTATGGCATTGTTAGTGCCTTCACCTACTTCCCTGAAGGTTATTTCACGTTGCCTTCCAATCTCCTTTAGGATAAAAGGCATGTCTCTTTGCTGGGCCAAATACACCTCGTAATTTTTACTTTGCAGCATACGACATCCCTTTTCACGAAGCTTTTCAATTTCACCTTCCAGTACCTTTGTGCTTACCGCAGAAGCAATTTTCTTGGGTGACTTGGGAATTTTCAGAGTGGTAGGAACTTTGTCAATCAACCTTTCTTTCTCAAAAGGATTTGCCAGCAAATATGTTTTCTTGCGAAGCAAATCGGTAAATCCTTCCAGTGTTTTTTCTTCCTTTTGCGCGGCTACCGATATGGGTTGACCTACCCGAACCTTAATCGGTCGTCGACTTTGCGTAGTGAGTTCAGAGGGAAGTTTTGCGGTACGAAACACATCGTGAATTTTAGATAACCGATAAAACAAACGACTATTTCGTGCGTGAAAATAAATAGGCACAACAGGCACCTCCGCTTTTCGAATCAATTTGATAGCGGCCTCTTCCCAAGGTCGGTCTACAACCAACTTTCCATCTTTATAGGTTGATACCTCTCCCGCCGGAAAAATTCCCAAAGGATGCCCCTCCTTAAGGTGCAATAAGGCCGATTTGAATCCCATAAGACTGCTCTTGGCATCTTTATGGCTTTCAAACGGATTCACTGGCATGATATAAGGCTTTAAAGGAGCGATACGGTGCAGCAAGAAGTTGGCGATAATCTTGAAATCCTCGCGTTCCTGCAACATGAGTTTTAGCAACAAAACCCCGTCAATTCCACCTAGGGGATGATTACTTATGGTGATGTACGCCCCAGACTTGGGCAAGCGCTTTAAGTCCTCTTCGGGAATTTCAAAATCAATCTCGTAATACTCAAGAATGGATTCAAGGAACTCTGGTGTTTCAAGGTCCTTATTTTTGTTGTAAAAACGATTGATGGTGGTAATCTTCGTAAGCACCATCAACACCCAACCAATAAAGGTACCGAAGAATCCGTAATGGCCCACGCCTATCACCTTTGCGACCTCCTTCGCGGAAACCAACCCCATAGTTCTTACATTAGGTAAGAAGTAAAGATAGGAAATTGTAAGCGGTCAGCGCTACCCCATAACAGCAGGGTAAAACTTTACTTCACCACGAGCTGCACGGTCTCTTTTCCGCGTTGCTCTACTAGCACGGAATGTCCGTTTTGCAAAGATCTTACCGCCTCATCATTAAAATGACGAATCGTATACAAGGCAACATCTTCATGACATACCACTTTGAACTTGTTTTTCAAGGTTTGCAGCATTTGGGGGAGACCACCAAACCTGTTGTCCAAGCAGACCGAAAAGCTAATCGCAGAATTTTGTATAAGATCCACCTTCATACCATGTTGGTGGAAAAGGGCAAAAATCTCGCTGATGTTGTCTTCCATGATAAAAGAGAAATCCAAGGAAGATAATTTTAAAAGCACTTGGTTTTTCTTGACGATGAAACAGGGCACCAAAGGTTCGATACCTTTGCCTTTACCCACCACTGTACCCGATTTTTCTGGATGCATAAAGGATTTGACATGAAGGGGGATTTCTTTTCGCTGCAAAGGCTGCAAGGTTTTGGGATGGATGACCGATGCGCCATAAAAGGCCAACTCAATGGCCTCTCGATACGAAATCTGATGTAACAAATGGGTCTTCTCAAAGTTTCTCGGGTCTGCATTCAAAACCCCAGGAACATCTTTCCAAATAGTTACGGAACTAGCATTCAAGCAATACGCTAAAATTGCAGCGGTGTAATCCGAGCCTTCCCTACCTAAAGTGGTGGTAAAATTGTTGTCGTCACTCCCCAAAAACCCTTGGGTAATGTTCAATTGGGTTTTGTCCAAACGAGCATTGACTTCCTGTTGACTCTTTTCCCAATTGACCCTGGCATCGCGATAAGAGGCGTCCGTTTTTATCATTTCCCGAACATCTTGCCAAGTATTTGGAATTCCTTCTTGTGCCAAATAGTGGCTTACAATCGTCGTGGAAACCAGCTCCCCATAGCCTACAACTTGGTCATATACGAATGCATACTTCGGGGATTTGTTCCAAGCCAAAAATCCTTTTACTTCTTCGAACAGCAATTTGACCTGATGATAAACGGGATGATTGTCCTCCTCAAAAAGCTCATTTAAGATTCCCTCATGATACTCCACAACCTCTTGAATGGTCGTTGTTACTTTAGATTTATCCTCAAAATAGGCCTCCACCACGCGTTCCATGGCATTGGTGGTTTTTCCCATTGCGGAAACAACCAAAAAGGTATCTTGATAACCTACTTCGCGTAATACGCGAACCAAATTTTTTACACCATCCGCATCCTTGACGGAAGCACCTCCAAACTTAAATATCCTCATAGTAGATTGTACTAAGCATCTATATTTTCCAAATAGCTTTGAATTCCATTGGCATTGAGTTGGACCACATCCCAATCCCGCATCACTTTAGCCCCTTTGCTTTCGTAAAATTGAATTGCGGGTTCATTCCAATCCAAAACCTCCCAACTGATTCGTTTCACATTCTGCTCAGCTGCATATTGCACCACTGCATCCAACAAAGCCGTACCCAGTCCTTTGCCACGCATTTCTTGGGTTACGATTAAATCCTCAAGATGAATAACAGGTCCCTTCCAAGTAGAATATCTTGGATACACCAGGGCAATCCCGACGATTTTGTCTGCTTTTTCGGCCACAAAACAATGAAAAAGTGGATTATCTCCAAAACCATCTGCTTTCAAATGCTGTGCGGTGACTTCAACTTCGTGTGATTCTTTTTCAAAATCAGCTAGTTCTTGAACCAACCGACTTACTTGGTCCATATCTTCAATATGCGCCTCTCGAATATCAAAATCCATATTGTTACAAATAAAACTCAAAGTTATAAATTTCTAATATTAAGATTTGACGAAAACGATGTAGTATCACAAAATACCCGATATTTGCGGTGTTATAAAACACCTATCCATGTTTGACAAACAGCACCGTACCTTAGGTGAATTCATCATTGCCAATCAAAACTCATTTCAATACACATCTGGTGAACTTTCAAGACTGCTAAATGGTATTCGTTTGGCGGCCAAAGTGGTCAATCACGAAGTCAATAAAGCGGGTTTGGTAGATATTATAGGGGCTGCGGGCGACACCAATATTCAAGGCGAAAACCAACAAAAGCTGGATGTACTGGCTAATGAAAAATTCATCCAAACTTTAAAGAACAGAGAGATTGTTTGCGGTATTGCTTCGGAAGAAGAAGATGATTTTATTGCCATCAACAGTTTTGATGAAAAACACCAGAACAAATACATCGTTTTGATTGATCCTTTGGATGGGTCTTCCAATATCGATGTGAACGTCTCTGTGGGAACTATTTTTTCGATTTATCGAAGGGTAACTCCTGTAGGCACTCCGGTGACCCTTGAAGATTTTTTACAACCAGGCCGCAACCAGATTGCTGCAGGTTATGTCATTTACGTTACTTCCACCATGCTCTTCTACACCACCGGACACGGCGTAAACGGGTTTACTTTGAATCCCGCGTTGGGCACCTTTTATCTGTCTCACCCGCAAATGCAATTTCCTGAAACCGGTAAGATTTATTCCGTAAACGAAGGAAACTATATTCATTTTCCACAAGGTGTAAAGGATTACATCAAATATTGCCAGATGGAAGAAGGCGACCGCCCCTACACCTCTCGTTACATCGGTTCATTGGTATCTGACTTTCACCGAAACATGATAAAAGGGGGCATTTATATGTATCCGAAAAGTAGTAAAGCCTCAAATGGAAAACTACGTCTGTTGTATGAATGTAATCCCATGGCATTTTTAGCCGAACAAGCCAATGGAAAAGCTAGTGATGGATTTATGCCCATAATGGACATCCAACCTAGTGAATTACATCAACGGGTTCCGTTTTTCTGCGGAAGTAAAAAAATGGTGGAAAAAGCTGAGTCCTTTATGGCTACTCAGGACTAGCGGTCCAAAAGATATTGAAAGGCTTCAAAATCAATCTTACCGTGAAAAATATCGTAAGCCTTTTTGATTAATGCTTTAGCAGCTTCTGGAGAATAGCCCAAGCCAATAGCATATCTTTCTATTAGATTCATCTGCTCTTCTTCAACAATCTGATCGGCAAAAACCACTTTAAAGAAATCAAAAAGTCGCATCAAGCGTTTTTCAGAGCTATGTGGAGTCTCAATAGGGTATTTGTTCTCCTTCTTCATAACCTCCTTATACTCAGCTTCGGAGATGTTGAGTCTAAAAGCGAACTTATCCAAAATCACTTTTTCTTTTTCATTAATCTCACCATCTACGGTTGCCAAAGTGGCTAAAGTGGCAAAATGCGCCAAGTTTTTTCTCTTTTCTCCGTGCTCGTATAAATCTAAAATAGGCATGTACACTAATTTGAAGGCAAATATAATTTTTGCAAAAGAAACCTACGCCAAATTCCACTAAAGAAATTCGTAATTTCAGGGCGCTATGAAAATTCCACTGCTCCAATTCACCAACAAAGGAATCTATTGTGCACAAGCTGATGTGTACCTAGATCCTTGGAGACCAGTAGGCAAAGCTATCATTTCCCATGGCCATGCCGACCATAGTCGCTGGGGGCATAAAAAATACATCACGCATCATCGTAATGTTCCCATAGTAAAACATCGTTTAGGTGAAGTAGTCATTGCCGGCAAAGAATGGGGTGAAACGTTTACTATAAAAGGAGTCAAATTCAGTTTTCATCCAGCAGGACATATTGTAGGTTCTTCCCAAATACGTGTCGAACATCAAGGCGAGGTTTGGGTATTTACCGGAGATTACAAAATTGAAGATGATGGACTCACTACGCCTTATGAAAATGTAAAATGCCACACCTTCATTACGGAATGTACTTTTGGCCTACCTCCCTTTAAATGGCGACCACAAAAAGAAGTTTTTGATGATATCAATGGCTGGTGGGCCGAGAATCAGGCCGAAGGAAAAACTTCAGTGCTTTTCGGGTATTCCTTAGGGAAGGCACAACGTCTTTTGAAACATTTGGATACGTCCGTCGGAAAAATATACACCCATGGTGCCGTAGAAAATATGACCGAGGTACTCCGGTCTGTAGTCGATTTACCTGTAACTACCTTGATTACTCGCGACACCAAAAAGGAAGCCCTATTGGGCAACATTGTAGTTGCACCCCCCAGCGCCCACGGCAGCACTTGGATTCGAAAAATGGTACCGTACGTCACCGCATCTGCCAGCGGGTGGATGACGTTTCGGGGCGCTAGGCGAAGACGTGCAATTGACAAAGGATTTGTATTGAGCGACCATTGCGATTGGGATGGTCTGTTGGAAAGCATAAAAGCTACAGGAGCTGAAAAAGTAATCTGTACGCATGGTTATACGGATATCTTTTCGCGCTACTTGCGGGAGTTAGGTTATGATGCCCGAACCGAAAGCACCCAATATGAAGGGGAACTCGCCGAAATCAATACCTCCGAATCCCAAACTGCCGAGCCTTCATGAAACAATTCGCGCAGCTCATAAAAACCTTGGACAGCACCAACAAAACCAATGTTAAGGTCAATGCCTTGGCGGACTATTTCAAAACGGCGGATGACCGAGATAAGGTATGGACTATCGCTATTCTTTCTCATCGTCGCCCACCCCGACCCGTAAACACGACCTTGCTTCGACAATGGGCCGCTGAGCTTTCCCAAATACCCAGTTGGTTGTTTGAAGAAAGCTATCATATCGTGGGGGATTTGGCAGAAACCATCGCCCTAGTTGTCCCCAACTCAAAGACCGGTACCGAAAAAACCTTAACCCAGTTTTTGGGAGAAATGATTTCGCTAAAACCCAAAACCGAGGAAGAAAAAAAAGCCTATCTCGTTCAAAATTGGGCCTGTTTGGACTATTACGAACGCTTTGTTTTCACTAAGTTAATTACAGGCGGATTTCGCATTGGGGTAAGTCAAAAATTGATGACAAAAGCCTTGTCAAAAGCTACCGAGCTCGATGAAGATGTGCTAGCTTATAAGCTTATGGGCAATTGGAATGCCAATACGATTTCTTTTCAGCAGCTCGTGTTGGAAGAAAATGAAAGTGACTATCTCTCCAAACCTTACCCTTTTTATTTGGCCTACGCCATTGAGGAAGAAGTGTCTAGTTTGGGTGATGTTTCCGAATGGTCTGCTGAGCACAAGTGGGATGGGATTCGCGCGCAAGTTATTCTGCGCAACCAAGAGATTTTTGTTTGGAGCCGAGGCGAAGAATTGGTCACGGACAAGTATCCTGAATTTCAAGGTTTTATTGGTGTTATTCCCGATGGAACTGTTTTGGATGGCGAACTCTTACCCTATCCCAATGGAGAAATTGGCACGTTCAACGACTTGCAAACCCGAATCGGCCGTAAAAATGTTTCGAAATCCCTTTTGGAAAAAACGCCGGTTGTTTTAAAAGCCTATGATCTTTTGGAATGGAACGGAGAAGACATCAGAAGCAAAACCTATTTGGAAAGAAGAGCGTTTCTTGAAGAATTATTCAATAAGGTGGTTTCGACTCCGCTCAACCACCCTAAATCCTACGAGTACATTGGAAAAGATGACGTGGTCACAGAGTCAAGTCGAAACCACAATCCGGCCACTTCGACTCGGTCTACGCCAAAGGCTCCGGCCGACGGACGTACGCTCAGTGACCTACCCCTTTTACTCTCGGAACGGTTACAATTTGATTCATGGCAACAAGTCACAGCAGAAAGAGAACGCGCCCGCGAAATGCGCAGTGAAGGTTTGATGCTCAAGCACAACCATTCCCCCTATCAAGTTGGACGAAAAAAAGGCGATTGGTGGAAATGGAAAGTAGAACCCTTGACCATTGATGCAGTACTCACTTACGCCATGCGCGGACACGGAAGACGTAGCAATCTGTTCACGGATTACACTTTTGCCCTTTGGCAGACCAAAGAAGATGGAGAAAAAGAATTGGTCACTTTTGCCAAAGCCTATTCTGGACTTACTGATGCTGAATTTCGTGAGGTAGATGCTTGGATAAAGAAGCATACCTTGGAACGTTTTGGTCCGGTGCGAAGTGTAACCCCCCATCATGTTTTTGAAATCGCCTTTGAAGGCATTGCGCATTCTAAGCGACATAAAAGCGGTATTGCCACACGCTTTCCAAGAATTTTACGCTGGCGCAAAGACAAAAAGATTGAGGAGGCGAATAGCTTGGAAGATTTAAAGTCTCTAGTTCCGAATTCCGTGAAAACGGAATGAAGGAATCTCATAAATAAAAACCGTCAGTTCGAGTGTTTCTGAAACACTTTGTGTGAAGGAAACGTATCGAGAACAAGGTTTTATCGCGAAAATTTGATTCTCGATACAATTTTTCAGGATTTTATCCTGAAAAACCACTCGAATTGACAAATTTTTCGCAGATGCATTGCCGATGAAATGGATTTAGATTATATAGAAATCAGTCTTTTGACCTCGCTCGTAATTTATGACACAAAAGCAACTTTTTGAAATAGCCGAAAACTGGTTCCAGCAACAAGGTTGGAAACCCTTTCCGTTTCAAAAACAGACTTGGAAGGCGTTTCTGCAGGGAAAACATGGTTTGCTCAACGCTCCTACCGGAAGTGGCAAAACTTACGCCCTTTGGTTTCCTATTGTGTTGGATTACATCAAACGGCATCCTGATTACAAAACCAAGCACAAAAAGGGGCTAAAAGCCATTTGGATTACCCCGCTTCGGGCCCTATCCCAAGAAATCAAACAATCTGCCGAACGAGTGGTAGCCGATTTGGAAACCCAAATGACGGTAGGCATCCGCACCGGAGACACCTCAACCAAAGAACGTTCTCGGCAAAAAACCACCATGCCCGATTTGCTAATTACCACCCCTGAAAGCCTACAACTTTTGCTTTCTTCAAAAGGCTATGACAAGGTGTTTAAAGATTGCTCTGCGATTGTGGTCGATGAATGGCATGAACTACTCGGCACCAAGCGAGGAATTCAAATGGAATTGGGATTGTCTCGTCTTCGAACCGTGTGCAACAACTTACGAATTTGGGGCATCTCTGCCACTATTGGAAATTTGGAACAAGGACGGGAAGTCCTCTTGGGACCCAACTCCAAAGCCTAGAAAAAATCTATTTTGGTGAAAGCCAATCTTCACAAAAAAATCACCGTAAAAAGCATCATTCCTGAGCAGATGGAAACGTTCCCGTGGCGAGGGCATTTAGGGTTGCACTTGTTAGAGGAGGTAGTGCCCATCATCAACAATAGCAAAACTACCTTGCTGTTTACGAATACGCGAAGTCAATGTGAAATTTGGTTTCAAAAAATATTGGAAAAGCATCCAGAATATGCCGGCGAAATTGCCATGCACCACGGCAGCGTGAACAAAGAAACCCGACTTTGGGTGGAAGAGGCCATTCGAAATGAAAGCCTAAAGGCAGTGGTCTGCACGTCTAGCTTGGATTTGGGGGTGGTCTTTGATCCGGTAGAAATCGTTATTCTTATTGGAGGACCGAAAGGCGTTGCCCGGTTTTTACAAAGAGCGGGGCGCAGTGGCCATAGACCCGGTAAGGAAAGTGTGATTTACTTTTTACCCACCCATGCCATGGAACTCATTGAAGCTTCGGCACTGCAAGTTGCGGTGCGTGACAATGCAGTAGAAGACCGTCTTCCGTACCTCAACAGTTACGATGTATTGGTACAATACCTCACTACGCTTGCGGTTTCGGATGGGTTTTATCCTAATGACATCTTTCCTGAAATCAAACAAACCTTTTGTTTTCAAGGTATCACTGAAGACGAATGGCAGTGGTTGCTGTATTTTTTGGTCATGGGAAGTCAAAGCTTGAAATCGTATGACGAATACAAAAAAGTGGAGGTTGAAGAAGATGGCAAGTTCAAGGTGAACAGTCGCGCTATTGCTATGCGCCATCGTTTTCAAATTGGAACTATAGTGGGGGATGCTTCCATCGCCGTGCGGTATCAAAAAGGAGGCTATATCGGTTCCATTGAGGAATATTTCATTTCAAAGTTGAAGGCTGGGGATGTCTTTACCTTCGCAGGTCGGAATCTGGAATTTATTCGCATGAAAGGGATGCAAGCCCATGTACGCAATTCCACCAAACGTACCAACAAAGTCCCTTCCTGGATGGGGGGGCGTTTGAGTTTTTCGGCCCAAATGTCCGCACTGATGCGGCAAGAAATGTACACGGCGGACCTTGAAAAGGCAGCACAATCCGATGAAATTAAAGCTTTGTTGCCCATGTTTACCAAGCAAAGGG
>CALBPG010000048.1 GCA_937899065.1 uncultured Allomuricauda sp. | reverse complement strand
AACTACCCTCTCAAGTCGAATTCTTGCTCAAAGACTACTTATGCAACAGCCACGGTCATCATCAGGAACCAAGCTTTCCAACAAATCCATCCCTTTATTGCCCATGGCACGTTGAGGGTCCGCCTTTTTGAAATTAAAGCGTCTCGCTTTAATTCGCTTGTTCTCGTTATCGACACTAAAAACATAGATGCTTTGTGCAAAAACCTTCGTGGGGTCATTTTTTACATAGACTTCGGTGTAGAGTACATGTTCCCCAAGCTTTGAGTTTTTAATGTGTTCTACGAAAAGGTGCATTCGTAAATGCCCGCCCTCTTTTGGGCTGGGTTTGCCGTAGTATTTGTCAAAATCCAGCTGCTCTACGTTGTCATATTCTCCAGGTAAAAAATTGAAAAGATATTCCAACTCCCGCTCCATGACAGTATACGTCCGCTCTTGTTCGGTACTATCCTGTTGCGCTTCAAAGAGAGCATTGGTTACTTCGCGCGTTGCCCCATACGAGGAGCCCATAACCAACATAAAGCACACTACGATGATTTCACGAAAAACTTTTTTCATGATACATTATTAATGTGAGCCGCGAACTTTTTTCAGCTCTTTACCTTCCATATGTTTTTTGAATACCGTCCAAGAGGTTTCGTTCGGACGTGTATCATCCAACGGCGGAGGGGTTTTGTACAAAGGATACCTGTCGTTCAAAGCCTTTTGAAGTGCAGGCCAAATCTCCTTTTCGTCGAAAGTACTATAGCCTGTAGCATTAAAAATCATAACTCCCGCTTTGTCTCCCATTTGCATCCATGGCAACCATTGGGCCACCCTTGACCAACCGATGTTGGATTGCCCTAAGGATTTCACTTTTGGGTCTGTAAACTCATTGGCATCGTAATAGGTGTTGAAGATTTCCATAGCGTGATAGGCTCCCCCAACGTACACTTGGTAATCGCTTCCTAAAGGATTGTCATAAAATAATGGAATTTCATAAGAGGTTACGGCAATATCACCATACTTACGATATTTGGTTTTTGCGGTGCTATTTCCCTCTTTGTCTTTTTCCCAGGCCATGCCACGCATGTTTACTGGGTCATTGGCCACATGTACGACCTCAACTTTTGCGCCTGACCAAGGATTTTCCCATACATCCATAATTTCGTTGGTTTCTGGGTCCAGGTACAACATGATTTCCCGAGAAATGCTTCGGAAGCCTTTTCCGCGAACAGGGTCGTCTTCCATATTGCATTGACGGGTATTGATGCCCAAAACATTGAAAAGGTGTTTGTCTTTTTCGCCGGGTACGCGACTATAAGCACGCCCTTCGAACATCCCGTAGCGCGTCATTCCTTCTTCAGTTGTACCGCAGGTGGATTTCATACGGATAATCATGGCTTCCAAACCTTCAACCTCAGTCACCTGTGCTTTAAGCGTGGGTACTATCAGTAGGGTCGTCAGCAGTAGTAAAATCTTCTTCATGGTGTTACTCGTTTTGTTTAAAATGGTATTTGGAAAAAAAGGCACCACTGTTTTAGTGGTGCCTTACTAACTAACTCAAAATTAATAATTGATTAAAAGGTATACCCAACACTGAACAATACCCTTTTTGGATTCTGGTTGATACCAAAAGCCAGCTGATCTGTAAAGTTAGGGTCAGCGATTTTCGCTTGGATAACTTCATCCAAACCACCCGCTGTGAACAAGTTTTGGGCACTAACTCCATCAAAAATATTTTTCACCAATAGGGATAATCTAAGTTGGTCATCACCTACAGGGAAGGTCACATAAGCCCCAGTGTTGTATACAGAAAGACTTTGTTTGTTGTAAATGTTTGCAGCATCATAGTAAAGACCCGTATACGTAAACCCATTGAAATTAACTCCCCATCGGTCCGCATTATACGCAAGGTTTACGGTGTAAATGGTAGAAGGCTGAGCACGTACTTGGTTCCCTGAAAGGTTAAGTGCGGTAAGACCACCTTGTTCCACCAAATTAAGGTTCAACGGATTACCGCTGTCTGTGATAGCTGTTACCGTTGCGTCGTCAAGACCTTCTATAAAGTCATCGTATTCTGATTTTTGAATGGTGACCGCACCACTTATCAAAAGTCCTTTAATGGCACTAGGCGTGTACGCTAATGCTATCTCGCCTCCATTGATTTTATAAGAACCTGCAGGACGATCTACAAAGCCTCCAACATCATTATCAAAAATGGTAGAGACACTATTATCAATGTTAGTATTGAAATAGGTAGCATCCAAAGTAACGTCGCCAAGACCAGCTCTATATCCTAATTCGAAATTTCTTACCAACTCATTGTCAAGAAATTCGTCATCTACTTCATCAACCGTTTGGAAGGTAAACGAACGGGTAAAGTTTGCATAGACCGCAGAAGTTTCTCCGGTCAAATAGTTTCCTCCTATAGAGAAGGAGTAGTCTTCCAATTTGATTTCGTTCTCCGCTTCTTCAGCTGGGTCAAAATCGATAGACTCCTCGCGGATTTCTTCTGGGTTGTTATTAATGAATCCTCTTTGCCAATCGTAACGGAAAGCTGCATTTATACTGAGCTTTTTGTTAAAAACCATTTCATCTCCAATAAAAATACCAGTCGCAGTTTCTTCTCTATGCGATGATGTATTGGATATGTAGACCGTTTGTGGTAAGGTTGGGTCAGTAAATGAACCGCTACCAAATCCAAACAACGTAGTAAACTCTGGCCTTGGACTCACATTGGAACCATAGAAATAGTTGAACCCAAGTCTGTCTCTTTCTGCATCACTATAGTAGAGTCCAGCCGTCAAATTATGTTCTGCCTTCTCTCCTGTGATGACCTTACTGATTCTAGTCTCCGTCAACAACTCTCTGTTTTGATTCAAAGCGTTGGCATTCAAACGTGTCGTCGTATCATCCTCTTCGAAGAGAATGGTAAGGTTCAAATCATTGATGTCCCGAAGAAAAAAGTCGTTGTAACGTATTTTTTCAGAGAAATACCAATCATTTCCTAGGTGTAGATTAACGTCAACACCAAAATTGATTCCATTCGCACTTTCAATGCTTTCCGCAGGATTCCAAGTCAATTGATTTCCAGTTGCAGCGTCCAAAGCGGGAGTAGGATTGAAAAAGGCTTGTCTTACCCCTAAATCTTGATTTAGCACTTCAGAGTCAAAAGGGTTATTATAAAAGGTACTTCTAGCATTCCAGCCATCCGCTAATCTTTCGTTTTGCATATCCCAAACGGTACCAACAATATTTTGGAATTCATTGTCAAAATACCCTACGTAGAAACGAACGTTGGATTTTTCAGAAACCAACCAATCAATATTTCCTCTAAGCTGAAAACCTTTGTCTTTGTTGGCTTGTTCTTTTACACCAGAATCGGTGAGCAAGTATCCCCCGACATTATAGCGAACCTTATCAGAAATAGGCCCATTAAAGTTAAGGTCCGTTCGGTAATCAAAATCACCTTCATAAATATGACCTTCATTACCATTATTATTATACTTTGTAAAAGCGAAGGAACCTTTATGTTCGGTACCCCCAGTTTTGGAGATAATGTTGATGGCTCCTGCCGCAGAAGAACGTCCAAATAAGGCCGCAGCTGCACCGCGCACTACTTCGATACGCTCAACGTTGGGGTCTATACCAAAGAATTCTTGTACCCCACCCGATTGGTTGGCGATACCCGAAACTGGCATACCATCAATTAAGGTAGTTACGAAGTTTCCACCTGGAAAACCACGAATGTTGAAGCCCCCTTTTCTACCTTGGGATTCATCAATGGTAACCCCTGGGGTATTTTGTAGAGCTTCTGAAACGGATTCCGGCTGTATTGTTTGCAGTTCTTTTACCCCAACAGTATTTACTGAAGTTGTTGTTTGCAATTTCCGAACTGGCTTTCTTGTGGAAGAAACAACCACTTCATTCAGAAAACTAACATTTTCCTGAAGCTGAACATTTACAGTAGTTGAACTTCCCACCACCACACG
>CALBPG010000047.1 GCA_937899065.1 uncultured Allomuricauda sp. | reverse complement strand
AGAATCCCTTTGCCGAAAGCATGACCTTCCCGCAGTATTTCTAAAAGTAAAGAAAGTAAAACGAGGACATTATTCTGGTGCTTTCCACGTCATCAGTGAAAACCCAAACTCAGAGAAAGAATTTACCATATCAAAAGGCTTTCTAGCTCTGGTAGAACAGTCTATCAAAGAAGCACCTGAGTACTACTTTTGGACGCATAAACGATGGAAACATCGGGATAAAAACCCAGAAGACTATCTTCCCTTCGCGCCTAAAGGGCGGTGAGTTTATGAGACCGTTTCGCTCATTGCTTTGAGCTCCAAAATGAATCTATCCGCCAAGGCATCAGCCTCCTTTTGGGAATGGGCTTCGGTATAAATTCGGATAATAGGCTCGGTATTCGATTTACGAAGGTGAACCCAGTTTTCGGCAAAGTCGATTTTAACGCCATCGATAGTGGTAAGGTTTTCGTTGTTATATTTTTTGGCCATGCCTTCCAAAATGGCATCTACGTCCAATTCTGGGGTTAGCTGAATTTTCTTTTTCCCCATATAATATTGTGGATACGAAGCCTTCAATTCAGCAACAGAAATATCCTTTTCCGAAAGCAACATCAAAAACAAGGCGGTACCCACCAAGGCATCACGACCATAGTGACTTTCTGGATAAATAATTCCGCCGTTGCCTTCACCGCCAATAATGGCTTGGGTAGCTTTCATTTTTTTCACAACGTTGACTTCGCCAACTGCAGCTGCTTCATAGCTCCCTCCATGTTTTTCCGTAATATCCCGAAGCGCTCTGGATGAGGATAGATTCGACACTGTATTTCCAAGGGTTTTGCTCAGAACATAGTCCGCACAGGCAACCAAAGTATATTCTTCTCCGAACATTTCACCTTCGTTGCTGATAAAGGCCAGTCGGTCTACATCAGGGTCCACAACAATTCCAAAATCTGCCTTTTCGGATATCACTTTCTCGCAAATATCCCCCAAGTGTTCCTTTAGGGGCTCGGGATTATGTGGGAAATGACCGGTAGGTTCACAATACAATTCGACTACTTCCACTCCTAAAGCTTTTAAAAGTTTCGGGATGGCAATTCCTCCTGTAGAGTTCACTCCGTCTACAACCACTTTGAATTTCTTTCCTTGAATGGTTTGGGCATCCACCAGCGAAAGTTTGAGCACTTCTTCAACATGAATATCAATATAGCCCTTATGCTGTGTCTCGTTACCTAAAGTATCCACCGTTGTGAACTCAAAATCCTCTTGTTCGGCACATTCCAGAATGCGTTGACCGTCAGCTCCATCCAAAAATTCACCTTTTGCATTCAACAACTTCAGCGCATTCCATTGTTTGGGATTATGACTTGCGGTTAAAATAATTCCGCCGTCTGCTACTTCTAGCGGTACTGCGATTTCAACCGTAGGAGTCGTTGATAAACCCAAATCAACCACATCAATACCCATTCCAACAATTGTGGAAACTACCAAATCTTGAATCATTCGACCTGAGATTCTGGCATCTCGACCAATTACGATTTTAGGGTTTTCCTTTTTGGATTCTCCCTTGAGCCATGTGCCATAAGCTGCCGCAAATTTTACGGCATCCAAAGGGGTCAGGTTATCACCGGGTTTGCCGCCGATGGTTCCGCGAATACCAGAAATGGATTTGATAAGGGTCATAAGACGTGTTATTTTTTTTGCAAATATAAAAGCCTTTCCACGTTGGCAGGTTTCTTCTTTGTAAATTTCAGATTCATTTTACTGCACCGACTATGAATTTCCTGGCCCATATCTATCTTTCCTTTGATGATGACATGATTACGTTGGGAAATTTCTTTGCAGACCACATTCGCGGAAACAAGTTCAAACATTTCCCTATACAGATTCAAAGAGGTATACTGCTGCATCGAGAAATTGACACCTTTACTGATTCTCATCCAATTGCAAAACAGAGCAGTAAAAGGCTTCACAAAAACTACAGTCATTACAGCAGGGTTATAGTGGATATTTACTATGACCATTTTTTGGCAAAGCACTGGTCGGACTATTCTGAAGTTTCATTAAAGGAATACGTTGAAAATTTTTATCAGCTTTTGGAAAAACACTACGAATTGCTTCCTGTAGCGACCCAACGCATCATGCCTTATATGGTAGCTGACAATTGGTTATTTCATTATGCTAACCTCGGAGGAATTTCAAGAGTTCTAAATGGCATGAATCGAAGGACCAACAATCGTTCAAAAATGAATTTTGCTATCAAAGACCTACAAGAAAATTACAATGATTTTGAAAATGAATTTCGATTGTTCTTTGAAGAATTGATTACCTTTTCGCGAGAAAAACTGACCCATTTATGCGAAAATTGACGCTCCTCCTTTTAGTATGCCTTCTAAGTCTACAATGTAAAAAAACACCTCCTACGCCAACGGGCTTGGTCACTGAAAAAGCCATGGTGGTTTCCGCGCGGGAAGAAGCTTCCCAAATCGGTTCTGACATTATGAAAAAAGGCGGGAACGCTTTTGATGCTATGATTGCGACCGTAATGGCCTTGGCAGGTGCTTATCCTTTTGCAGGGAATCTCGGTGGTGTTGGTTGCTTGGTTTATCGTAAAGAAAATGGTCAACTTGGAGGACTGGACTATCGGGAAAAAGCACCTCGTTCTGCACACAAGGATATGTACTTGGATTCGTTGGGGAACGTAATTCCCGATATGAGCACAGTGGGCGCCACAGCGGTAGGCGTTCCGGGTACAGTTGCTGGAATTATTGAAGTACATGAAAAGTTTGGGTCACTTCCTTTAGAAGAAATCCTGAAACCTGTCATCGCGCTAGCCAGAAAAGGTGTAGTGGTACCCGAGAAACAGGCCAATCGTTTGGAATACTTCAAAGAAAGATTCATTACGGTAAATGGTGACAGCACAAAGTTTGCGCAACCCCACAAAACTGGCGATACCATATTCTATCCTGAACTGGCAAATACCTTGACGCAAATTATGGAAAAAGGCCGTGTCGGATTCTATATAGGTGAGGTTGCCATAAAATTGAGCACCTTCATTCTAGAAAAGGGTGGTTTTATTACTGAGGAGGATTTGGCAGCTTATGAAGCAAAGTGGCGTCAACCGGTTGTTTTTCAATATAAAGACCTTAAGGTAATTTCAATGAGTCCGCCGAGCAGTGGCGGAGTTACGTTGAACCAGATATTCAAAATGGTGGAACCTTATGATATTTCAAAATATGGACACAATTCCACAAAGGCGGTGCAACTCTTCGTTGAAGCCGCTAGAAGAGCTTATGCAGATAGAAACTTCTTTTTGGGAGACCCAGATTTTGTAGAGATTCCATTGGATGTCTTGCTCAGTGACACCTACCTGACAGAACGTATGGATGGTTTTTCTTTTGAAAAAGCCACTTTATCATCTGATGTATCCCATGGTTCTGTTGAGATTGTCGAAAGTAACGAAACCACCCACTACTCTATTGTGGACAGTTTCGGAAATGCCATTGCTGCCACTACGACGCTGAATGGTGGGTATGGTTCCAAACTATATTCCGAAGAATTGGGTTTTTTCCTGAATAACGAAATGGATGACTTCAGCGCTAAGCCAGGAGTCCCCAATATGTTTGGTTTGATTGGGGCCGAAGCCAATAGCATTGCTCCAGAAAAACGAATGTTGAGCAGTATGACGCCTACTATAGTGGAAAAAGACGGTAAACTGTTCATGGTTGTCGGAACACCAGGGGGTTCTACCATCATTACGGCGGTCGCGCAAACCATCCTTAACGTGTATGAATTTGATATGAGCATGCAAGATGCCGTCAATGCACCTCGGTTCCACCATCAATGGTTGCCCGATGTGGTGACTTTCGAAGAAGAAGGTTTTGATGCTGCGATGAAGTCCGAATTGGAAGCGAAAGGCTATCAGATTCTTGAAGGACGCACTCCAATCATTGGTAAAGTAGATGCCATTCGTGTACTACCCAACGGGAAGCTCGAAGGAGGCGCTGACAAGCGAGGCGATGATAAGGCAGTTGGGTTTTAAAGCGTTGGATGTTATGAAGAAATATGATGTAACCATTCTTACCGATGCAAGATATCTTAAGGCAAACGAAGAAAGTATTTACGTTTCCAATGTCATTTATGAGGATGAGTTGGTCATTCAGGCGCTTGAAGATAAAGGACTAACAGTCACACGAAAAGCATGGGATGATGCGAATTTTGATTGGACCGAAACCCAATTTGCCGTATTTCGAGCTACTTGGGATTATTTTGACCGCTATGATGAATTCTCTCGTTGGTTTGACCAGACAAAAGAGCGAACCCAGTTTATTAATTCTGCGGAACTGATTCACTGGAATATTGACAAGCATTATTTAGTGGAATTGAAAAACAATGACGTCCGAATTCCCAAAACCTTGGTGATTGAACCAGAAACCAAACTATCCTTGCAACAACATTTGACGAAAGCCCTACAAGATGGTCGATTCAAAACCCAAGACTTCGTTCTAAAACCTTGTATCGCCGGCGGTGCAAGACACACATACAAATTCAACCTTACGGAAACAGCAGGATTGGAGAACGTTTTTCAGAAATTGATTGAAGCGGAGGCCATGATGCTGCAGGAGTTTCAAAAGAACATTATGGCAGAAGGCGAGTATTCCTTGATGTTGTTTAACGGTTCTTACTCCCACGCTGTGCTTAAGGTAGCCAAACCAGGTGATTTCAGGGTACAAGATGACTTTGGCGGAACGGTTGAGATGATAGAACCTACCAAAGAAATGGTTGCCTTTGCCGAAAAAGTGGTAAATGCCAGTCCAGAACTACCCGTTTACGCCAGAGTTGATATTTTTAAGGACAACGATGACGAATGGGCCTTGGCGGAACTCGAAATTTTTGAACCAGAACTTTGGTTCAGACTGCGCCCAGAAGCGGCCAACCAGCTGGCAGATGCCATTCAAAAAATGATAGGGGATGAAAAAGTTTCTTAAACTTCTTGGTTTTTTGGTGGTCGGGGGAATATTGTTTCTAGTGATAGCCGGTTTTGCGTTGCATAAAAGTTTGCCTGAAGGCGAATCTGGTCCTACGGCGGATGCTATGGCCAAAAAGATGTTAACCGCCTTGAATGTGGAGGCCTATCGAAACACCCGTTTTTTGGAGTGGTCTTTTCGAGATGGGGCGTATCAGTATAAATGGGATAGATGGCAAAGCAAAGTTGATATTTCTTGGAAGGACTTTACCGTAAAGTTGAATCTAAAGCATCCTGAGAAAAGTTTAGCAATGCGGCAGAAAGAAGTTCTGACTGGGGAAAAAGCAGAGCAACTGATAGCCAAAGCACTTAAAAGTTTCAATAACGATTCGTTTTGGTTGGTTGCCCACTACAAGGTGTTTGACTCAGGTACCTCAAGGACTTTGGTCACCATGGAAAATGGTCAAAAAGGACTTTTGGTTACCTACATGGAAGGGGGAACCACCCCAGGTGACAGCTATCTTTGGCTGATGAATGACAAAGGTTTTCCAAAAGCGTATCAAATGTGGGTGGATATTATTCCCATAGGTGGTCTTGAAGCTTCTTGGGATGATTGGACGACTACAGAAAGTGGTGCATTTCTTCCGACAACCCACCGACTGGGACCTATGACAATTGATATGGGGAGTGTTCGCGGTTACTAATTACAGCTCGGACAAACCATATTCCGAAAGAATTACTTGCCATTCTTGAGTCTCCATAATTTCAAGGATCCGTTGTGAAATCTTCTTTTCCAAGGCAGTGGAATTGTGTTTTAATCCAAAAGCATAGAATTGCACATCAAATTTTTGTGGGAGTACTTCCAAATTTTGAAAAGTGGAATCCCTTTTCATACGATAGCGCACAATAGGAGAATCATAAATAAAAGCATCCAGTTCATTATCCCGAAGGGCTTCTAAACCAGATTGCACACCGTTGTATGTTG
>CALBPG010000046.1 GCA_937899065.1 uncultured Allomuricauda sp. | reverse complement strand
GGTGCGTTTGTATCATTTTTAGTGCGCGCTGTAAGGAAGGAAAGGCCGAAATGGTCAAAAACCAAATTCTAACAGAATTCGAAATTTAAGAAGGATTCATATTGACCTGCCAAGCCCACGCCCTTACGGACAAATTGGTCATCGATTTTGATGATGTTTAAGCCCCGCAGATGAAGGCCGGTTCGTTCAGAAAGTTCATAGAAAACTATGTTTTTCTTCCTGAACACGATTGGACTGAAATTGCCAAGTGTCTGGATTCCCAATACATCAAAAAAGGGGATTTCGTTTTAAAGGAAGGCCAAATCTGCAACCATGTTTATTTTTTGGAAGAAGGTTTGCTACGGTTTGCCATATTGAAACACGGAGAGTACGCCACTAAGTTTTTTACGGTCGCACCCTATGCCTTTACCTCACAGTATAGTTTTGCGAATCGACTTCCTTCGAGGGAATCCATAGAAGCACTGGAACCTTCCATTCTCTGGAAGATTTCATACGAACAAAGTGAGGCACTTTTCAAATTGGAATCATGGAGCACTTTTGTGCGAAAGTTGATTCAAGAAGTGCAATTCTTTACCGAGCTCATCTTGGAAGAAGCCCAAAACGAAACGGCCGAAAAGCGATACCTAAAATTGCTGGAGTATAGACCTGAATTGGTACAACGAGTCCCCTTGAAACACTTGGCTTCTTATTTAGGGGTCACGCCGCAGTCGCTGAGCCGGATTCGAACCAAAATCCAAAAACAACCATAAGTTACCATAGGGTAAGTATTTCTTGTTTTTAGCTGACTAGGTTTGCCCTAAAAAAGATGAGAAATACTGTTATCTGTCTTGCGTTGTTTATGCTGCCCAGCGCGGGTAAAGGGCAAAACGACGAACCCTCCAACAAACATTTTTGGAACACGGTTAAAACAACAGCTTCTCCAGAGCAAATCTGGAGCATTTGGATTGATGTCGCCAACTGGAAAAGCTGGGATACAGGACTAAAAGATGCCGAAATAGAAGGTGCTTTTGAGCCAAAAGCAAAAGGTCACATTATTTCGCTTGAAAACCGAAAGTCAAAATTCAAAGTAGTCGCGTATACCGAGGGGCAATCCTATACCTTCAAAACCAATTTGCCTCTAGGTGCTTTGTATGTTAGGCGTTATTTAACCGTTGAAGACGACACTACAATTTTTACTCATGAAGTCTGGTTTAAAGGAATCACGGCGGGTCTTTTCGCAAAACAATTTGGGCCAAAGTTTCGGGCTTTGCTTCCAGAGGTCATGGAAAACATCAAAAGCATAGCCGAAAAATGATTGCTTTAAAACTAGTATACCTCGCAAACATTATCGTCGCTGGTTGGATTAGCATTACCAGTCTGTTTTTCCCCAGGACGGCTGTAAGTTCAGTATTCAGCAATACCGTTGCATATTCCGAAGTGATTCGATTGGTGGGAGCACTTTGGGGTGGCATTTTTGTGCTGTCGGCATTGGGTCTTTTTTATCATAGAAAGATGGACTTGGTCTTGTTTTTTCAACTGATTTACAAGGGCAGTTGGTTGCTCTTCGTAATCTTGCCTTGCATCTTGGAGAAAAAGCCATATCCAGAAGGGATGGCTTTTTTCTTCTTGATTTGGTGTTTGGTATTGCCCTTTGTTATTCCGTGGAAAGCTTTTTTTCAGTAAGCAATTTTTCGAGCGCCCGAGAGCCATGCTCATACCCAATGCGATAGGCGGTTTCAATGCCCTTTTTGTCTAACACTCCGATTTTTTCCAATTCAGCAGGTTCAATAAAGGTATCGCACTCCTTAAGTTTTTTGTGGCTGGAGGCGTAAATCATCAATCCGGTAATGCGGCCTGCGAGTTGCAAGGAGTTTTTAAGGTCCTTTTTGCCTACTTCTCCTGCGATGGAAACATTGCTTCCAATGATAATTCTTCCGCTTTCGTTCACATACTCCTTTGGAAAATTATTCATTACCCCACCGTCTGCGAACAAAGTGCCGTCAATATCCACAGGACTAAAAACCGGGGTAAGGGCCGCTGAAGCCAAAAGAGGTTTTATCAAATCGCCTTCATGAAAGACCCGTTCTTCACCTTTGAGCAAATCTGTAGCGACCACGTAAAGTTTTTTATTCAAAACCTCGAACGCATCATTGGGGAAGTGTTTTTTAAATACAGAATAATACCTTTCGGTATCAATAAAACCAGGTTTGTTAATAGCGAAGAAGTTGTATTTGAACAAAGGCGTTTCTTGAAAAAAGGCCAACATTTCCTTCACTGAATTTCCGTTGGCGTAGAGCGCTCCTACCAAAGCCCCGATACTCGTTCCGGAAACAACATCGGCTTCAATATCGTGTTCTTGCATGGCTTGAATCAGACCAATATGCGCCATACCTCGAATACCACCTCCGGATAATACCAGTCCTACTGAATTTTCTTGCATGCTTTTGTCTAATTAGGTCAGTAAACCACCACAAAAGTAATTCCATAGCGACTCCCCCTGCCAGATTTGCTTCAAATTTTAGGGAAATATTACCGACTCTTGGGTTTGTACGGATGGGGCTTTGCCCAAAAATTCCACTTTTGACATCAAAAATCACACTTAAACGAGCACTCTTCGGAATCTCCTCAATTCTGACCGACCCCTGCGTCTATTTGTTAAAATTTCT